>NZ_AP027368.1:4351896-4662746 GCF_030296015.1 Ferrimonas sp. YFM | reverse complement strand
CCAAGGGCGACAATTCTACCCTTCCTAAAGGGTGATCGCCAGCCATTTACCTAAGTTATCCCCAATTTTGATCCTTGATCTTCCCCCCAAAGATCTGCAGCAAAGGATCCCTAAGATCCTTGCTCAATTGCCTGAGCCACAAGGACTGGAAAGGGATCGCAAAAAACACTATACTCCGCGTCCGCAGGATCCGATCGCGATCGTGCTGTCTATATCTTGGGGTGAGAACACAGTTTTATCCACAAGACATGGGGGTGAGGAGATTTATTGAAAAATCCCCATCTCCAGATTGACTAAGTAGGTCGACTTTTTGTAGAATTCGGCCTCTTTTTTGAACCGATTCCACCGCCTTGTGCGGGAGTCGAAGCTTAACTAAACGGTAAGAAGCTATGAAACGTACTTTTCAACCGAGCGTTCTGAAGCGTAAGCGCAACCACGGCTTCCGTGCTCGCATGGCCACCAAGTCTGGCCGTCAGGTGCTGGCTCGTCGCCGCGCCAAAGGCCGCGCTCGCCTGTCTGCTTAATCGCTAAGATTATGCAAAGCGCATCAGTGGTGCGTTATACCTTTGAGCGGGAGTTACGTCTGTTAACTCCCGCTCAATTCAAATCTGTCTTTGCTAACCCTGTCCGGGCAGCACATCCCCATATGACCCTTCTAGCTGTAGTCAACGATCTGAACCATCCTCGGTTAGGATTGACTGTGGCCAAAAAGCATGTCAAAAAAGCGTGTCAACGCAATCGTATCAAGCGTATAGTCAGAGACGAATTCCGCTTGCATCAGCATAACCTTCCCGGTGTGGACATTGTTGCCATTGCCAAAAAGGGCGTTGATGACCTGGACAATGCCACTCTCCACAAGCTGGTAGAGAAGCTACTAAAAAAGCTTTCTAAACGATGCAAAAGTTGCTCATCGGATTCATCCGACTCTACCAAAAGCTGCTGAGCCCACTTCTGGGGCAAAATTGCCGCTTTCAGCCAACTTGCTCTCAATATGCGATTGAGGCCATTACTGTTCATGGCTGTTTGAAGGGAAGTTGGTTAGCATTAAGACGAATATTGAAATGCCACCCCCTGCACCCGGGTGGCCGTGACCCCATACCTCCAGCGAAATAAAGGTAGAGCTAAACCGGCCATGGACTCTCAACGTAATCTTTTGCTGATCTGTCTCCTGTTTGTCAGCTTCCTGCTGTGGCAACAGTGGAATGCAGATCAGAACCCACAGCCTCAGCCAGTTGCTCAGCAGAGCAGCGCCCAGGTATCTAATGAGGTGCCCACCGGCACCGGTGTCGAACCCCTGCCGGAGCAAGTCTCCACCTCAGGCAAACTGGTCACCGTGACCACCGACACCCTGAAGCTGGTTATCGACACCCAGGGTGGCGATGTCATCGAATCCTCCCTACTGAAGTACCCAGTAACTCAGGACTCCGTCGAGCCCCTGAAACTGCTTCAGCGCCATAACGGCTACAACTATGTGGCCCGCAGTGGTCTGATCGGCGCTCAAGGTCCCGACTCCGCCGCCCAACGTCCCGTTTACCAGGTAAGCAGTGACAGCTTCACCATGGGTGAACAGGGCGAACTGGTGGTGCCCATGACCTTCGTCGACGCCAACGGCATCCGCTTCGAGAAGCGCTTTGTCTTCACCCGTGGACAATATGATGTCCGGGTCGAATATAAAGTGACCAACCCGACCGCGAACAACGCCTCCATGCAGCTGTTCACCGAACTGCGTCAGAGCATCACTGCCGATGAAAGCAGCATGATGATGCCCACCTATCGCGGCGCGGCCTACAGCACTGCCGAGACTCGCTACAGCAAGTACGACTTCGATGACATGAAGGATCGTAACCTGGGCCAGGTCACCCCTGGTGGCTGGGTTGCCATGCTGCAGCACTACTTTGTGACCGCCTGGGTCCCCTCCGCCGACAGCCAGAACGACATCTACTCCAAGGTGTATGGCAGCAGCGAAGGCGCCATCGGTGTGAAACAGCCTGTGACCACAGTCGGTGCCGGCCAGACCGCCACCTTCGACGGTCAGCTGTACATCGGTCCCAAGGATCAGCAAGCCCTGTCTGCCCTGTCAGAAACTCTGAACCTGGTGGTGGATTACGGCTGGTTGTGGTTTATCGCCGTGCCTCTGCACTGGCTGCTGACCGCCCTGCAATCCGTTGTGGTGAACTGGGGTGTGGCCATCATCGGCATGACCCTGCTGGTTCGTGGCGCCCTGTACCCACTGACCAAGGCCCAGTACACCTCCATGGCGAAGATGCGTAAGCTGCAGCCCAAGCTGGAGGAGCTGAAGAAGAAATATGGCGACGACCGTCAACGTCTGAGCCAGAGCATGATGGAGCTGTACCAGAAAGAGAAAGTGAACCCCATGGGTGGCTGTCTGCCTCTGCTGCTGCAATTCCCCATCTTCATCGCCTTCTACTGGGTACTGCTGGAGAGCGTAGAGCTGCGTCAGGCCCCCTTCATGCTGTGGATCACCGACCTGTCGGTTAAAGATCCCTACTACATCCTGCCTCTGCTGATGGGTGCCTCCATGTTCCTGATGCAGAAGATGCAGCCTGTAGCGCCTGGCATGGACCCCATGCAGCAGAAGATGATGCAGTACATGCCCGTCATCTTCACCGTGTTCTTCCTGTGGTTCCCCTCCGGTCTGGTTCTGTACTGGCTGGTGGGTAACCTGGTGGCCATTGCTCAACAGTGGTACATCTACCGCTCCCTGGAAGTTCAGGGCCTGAAGTAACCCACCCTCTCTCTGAAAAGGCGGCATCGATGCCGCCTTTTTTTGTACAATACAGAAAACCCTTTAAAACCTATCCCAATGACCATCACCACAGACACTATCGTGGCTCAGGCTACGGCCACAGGTCGTGGCGGCGTCGGCATCATCCGCGTCTCCGGCCCCAACGCCGAGGCCCTGGCCAAGGCCCTGCTGGGCAGAGTGCCCAGGGTTCGCCAGGCAGAGTACCTGCCCTTCAAGGATGACCAGGGCCAGCAACTGGATCAGGGCATCGCCCTGTTGTTTAAGGCCCCCAACTCCTTCACCGGTGAAGATGTGCTGGAGCTACAGGGACACGGCGGCCCCGTGGTGCTGGATATGCTGCAGCGGGCCATCATCGCCACCGGCCTGGCGCGCTCCGCCCGGCCCGGTGAATTCTCCGAGCGGGCCTTTCTCAATGACAAGATGGATCTGGCCCAGGCGGAAGCCATTGCCGATCTCATCGAGGCCTCCTCGGAGCAAGCCGCCCGCAGTGCCCTGAAAAGCCTGCAGGGGGAGTTCTCCGGCAAAGTCACCGAACTGGTGGAGCAGCTGACTGTTCTGCGCATCTACGTAGAAGCGGCCATCGACTTCCCCGACGAGGAGGTGGATTTCCTCTCCGACGGCAAGATCTCAGCGGATCTGCAGCAGGTGCAGGATGCCCTGGCCCAGGTGCGTGCCAGCGCCCGACAGGGTGCCCTGATGCGTGAAGGGATGAAGGTGGTGATCGCCGGCCGCCCCAACGCGGGCAAGTCCAGCCTGCTCAATGCCCTGGCCGGCAGAGAGTCAGCCATCGTCACCGACATCGCTGGCACCACCCGGGATGTGCTGCGTGAACACATCCACATCGATGGCATGCCCCTGCACATCATCGATACCGCCGGACTCCGTGAAGCCAGCGATGAGGTTGAGCGGATCGGCATCGAACGTGCCTGGGAGGAGATCCAGCAGGCGGATCGGGTACTGATGATGGTGGATGGCACAGAAACCAGCGACACCGATCCTCACAAGATCTGGCCCGAGTTCATGGACAGGCTCCCCAAGGAGATGGGACTGACCACCATCCGCAACAAGCTGGACCTGACCGGAGAGCACCAGATCACCGAACAGAACCAGGACTACCCGCTGTTCAAACTCTCCGCCAAGACCGGAGAGGGGATGGAACCACTGCGTCAGCACCTCAAGGCCTGCATGGGCTACCAGGGGGCCGGCGAAGGGGGCTTCATGGCCCGTGGACGCCACCTGGAAGCCCTGGCCAGGGCCGACGAGCACCTGGTGCTGGGACGCGAACAACTTGAGGTGTTCCAGGCAGGTGAGTTGCTGGCAGAGGAGCTGAGGCTGGCCCAGCAAGCCCTGTCCGAGATCACCGGAGAGTTCAGCTCCGACGATCTGCTCGGCCGGATCTTCTCCTCCTTCTGCATCGGTAAGTAGCTGCCGACGAGTTGTGAAATTGAACAGGAAGAGGCGCCAACTAGGTGCCTCTTTTTTTTGCCTAAATGTCGCACCCGGTCATCAAATTCATGCTGGTTCGTTATACGCTGCCTTTCCTGCCACTGCCCGTATAATGGTGGTCAGAGACAACAAGGAAACCCCTATGACCCAACTCGCCCTGATAGTCGGCACCACCATGGGTGGCGCCGAGGCTGTCGCCGATGAACTGGCAGAGAAGCTGCAAACCCTGGATATCGAAGCCGAGATCCACCTGAATCCAGATCTGGATACCCTGAAACAGACGCCAAACTGGCTGGTTGTTACCTCCACCCATGGCGCCGGTGAACTGCCAGATAACCTCCAGCCCCTGGCAAAATCCCTGGAAGGTGCCGATCTTTCCAGCATTCGATACGCCATTTGCGGCATTGGTGACAGCAGCTATGACACCTTCTGTGGTGCCGCCAAAACCGTGGAAGAACTGCTTCAACAGAACGGCGCCACCGAGCTTGTGAATAAGATCGAGATCGATGTGCAGAGCCTGGAACTCCCTGAAGACAAGGCTTTGGTGTGGATCGATCAGCTGATCCCGATCCTCAAACCCTGATCCTTATACACATCTGATCCAAGGTTACCCACAGAATAGATCTATATACACAGATCTATGTGAGTAACTTTGGATCAAACTGGGATCTACTCTTGGATTAATCCACTCCCTTAGCGAACTCAAGATCTGCCTGTGTATAAAAC
Source organism: Ferrimonas sp. YFM (assembly GCF_030296015.1). Lineage (NCBI taxonomy): Bacteria > Pseudomonadati > Pseudomonadota > Gammaproteobacteria > Alteromonadales > Ferrimonadaceae > Ferrimonas > Ferrimonas sp. YFM. The sequence continues at coordinate 4,657,807 of NZ_AP027368.1, read as the reverse complement.
CCCGATCTGATCCCAGCTTATACTGGAGTAGATCGCGATCTATTCACAGGGATCGATCGCACTTAAGATCCTGATGATCAAACGTAATTCTGGGTTAACCACAGAGATCGGCCTCCTTAAAAAGAGTAATAACAAAGATCTTATATAAAGATCTTTATGATCTATTAGTCGTCAGCCCGATCGCCGAGACTAAAAAATGACCATTTATCTCCGCTTCTGGCAATGCTAGAATGTCGCGCTTTTTCCAGGCTGAGTGACTAAAGGGGTAGTAAGGCAGATGCAGTCTCAGGATCAATATGACGTCATTGTTGTAGGTGGTGGTCACGCCGGCACCGAGGCCGCACTGGCCAGTGCCCGTATGGGAGTCAGAACTCTGCTCCTCACCCACAATCTGGATACCCTGGGTCAGATGTCCTGCAACCCCGCCATTGGTGGCATCGGTAAAGGCCACCTGGTGAAAGAGATCGATGCCCTGGGTGGCGCCATGGCTCGCGCCACCGATCGCGCCGGGATCCAGTTTCGTACCCTGAATGCCTCAAAGGGCCCTGCGGTGCGGGCGACCCGAGCCCAGACGGATCGCGCCCTGTACCGTCAGGCGATTCAAAACATCCTGTTTGCTCAGCCCAATCTCACCGTCTTCCAGCAAGCGGTAGACGATCTGGTGGTAGAACAGGATCGTGTGGTTGGGGTGATCACCCAGGCAGGTGTGCGCTTCGATGCCCGGACCGTGGTGCTGACCGTGGGCACCTTCCTGGGAGGCCAGATCCACATCGGCCTGGACCATTATCAGGGTGGTCGTGCCGGCGATCCACCATCAAACGCACTGGCTCGTCGCTTGCGGGAGTTGCCTTTCCGGGTCGATCGCCTGAAGACCGGCACCCCCGCCCGTCTGGACAGCCGCACCCTGAACTTCGATGTGATGCAGGAGCAGCCCGGAGACACCCCGATTCCGACCGTGTCCTTCATCGGCAAGGCAGAGGAGCATCCTCGTCAGATCTCCTGTTTCATCACCCACACCAATGAGCAGACCCATGAGATCATCCGATCCAACCTGGATCGCAGTCCCATGTATGCCGGGGTGATTGAAGGGGTGGGGCCTCGCTACTGCCCCTCCATCGAAGACAAGGTGATGCGTTTTGCGGACAAGAACAGCCATCAGATCTTTGTCGAACCTGAAGGCCTGAATAACATAGAGATCTACCCCAATGGCATCTCAACTTCCCTGCCCTTCGATGTTCAGCTGAAACTGATCCGCTCCATCCATGGCTTCGAGAAGGCGGAGATCCTGCGTCCCGGCTACGCCATCGAGTACGACTTCTTCGATCCCAGAGATCTGAAGTCCAGCCTGGAAACCCGTTTCATCCAGGGTCTGTTCTTTGCCGGACAGATCAACGGCACCACGGGTTACGAAGAGGCCGGCGCCCAGGGACTGCTGGCAGGCACCAACGCCGCCCTGATGGTGCAGGAACGCGATGCCTGGTCGCCTAAACGTGATCAGGCCTATCTGGGGGTTCTGGTGGATGACCTGTCCACCCTGGGCACCAAGGAGCCCTACCGGATGTTCACCTCCCGCGCCGAATACCGCCTGCTGCTGCGTGAAGACAACGCGGATCTGCGCCTGACCCCAGAGGGCCGTGAACTGGGTCTGGTGGACGACGAACGCTGGGCCGCATTCAACCACAAGGTGGAGGCCATCGAGCTGGAGAAGCAGCGTCTGCGCGCCACCTATGTGCAGAAAACCGGTATTCAGGCGGAGGAGCTCAACCCTCAGTTGAAGACCCCTCTGTCCCGGGAAGCCAACCTGGAAGAGCTGATCCGTCGTCCTGAACTGACCTATGGTCAGCTGATGCAGGTAACGGATCTCGGCCCTGGCCTGGAGGATCCCAAGGCGGCAGAGCAGGTGGAGATTCAGATCAAGTACGCCGGATACATCGAGCGTCAGAAGGATGAGATTGCCAAGGCTCAGCGCAATGAGCAGACCCTGTTGCCGGCCGACATGGATTTCAGTCAGGTGTCCGGCCTCTCTAACGAAGTGGTCGCCAAACTCAAGGAGCACAAGCCCGAGACCCTGGGGGCCGCTTCCCGCATCTCCGGCATCACGCCGGCGGCCATCTCACTGCTGCTGGTTTATCTCAAAAAACACGGTCTGCTGCGAAAAACCGCATAACCGCCAAACGCGGGGCTTTCCAAGCCCCGCTCATCACCGCATAATACCCTATTCTCTATTTTCCAAATCTGAAGGTACCTACACGTGTTAGCCACAAGGCTGGCTGAACTGGTGGCGCAAACCGATCTGCAGCTCAGCGATAAGCAGATGGGTCAGCTTGTGCAACTGGTCGAGCTGCTGAACAAATGGAACAAAGCCTATAACCTCACCTCGGTCCGTGACCCCCAGGAGATGCTGGTGCGTCACATCATGGACAGCGTGGTGGTAGGCCCCCATCTTCAGGGTGAGCGTTTCATCGATGTAGGTACTGGTCCCGGATTACCTGGTTTGCCTCTGGCGATCTGCAATCCGGACAAATCCTTTGTCCTCCTGGACAGCCTGGGCAAGCGCATCCGTTTCATTCGGACCGTGGTGCACACTCTGGGGCTGGAGAACGTCACTCCGGTGCAGAGCCGGGTGGAGGAGTATCAGCCGGAACAGGGGTTTGACGGGGTGCTCAGTCGTGCCTTCGCTTCCCTGTCCGACATGCTGGAGTGGTGCCATCACCTGCCCGCTCCACAAGGACGGTTCTACGCACTGAAAGGGCAGCTGGACGCCGAAGAGCTGGCTGCCATCCCGCCAGGGTTTGAGATTCTGGGGCAGCAGGCACTGCAGGTGCCTGAACTGGACGCCCAGCGTCACCTGGTATTTGTCAGAAACCATTCGTAGATTTTTTTGGGGAACAGTCGATGGCAAGAGTGATTGCGGTAGCCAACCAGAAGGGGGGAGTGGGTAAGACCACCACCTGTGTCAATCTGGCCGCCTCCCTGGCAGCCACCCGTCGCAAGGTGCTGCTGGTGGATCTCGATCCCCAGGGAAACGCCACCATGGGCAGTGGCGTGGACAAGTACGAGGTGGAGTACAGCGCCTACGACCTGCTGGTGGAGGAGACCCCGGCTGAACAGGTGATCGTCCGTGACACCAGCGGCAAGTACGACCTGATTGCCGCCAATGCCGACGTGACCGCCGCCGAGATCAAGCTGATGGAATTCTTCGCCCGGGAGGTTCGTCTGCGTAACTCCCTGGAGTCGGTGAAGGACCAGTACGATTTCATCTTCATCGACTGCCCGCCATCACTGAACATGCTGACGGTGAACGCCATGGGGGCCGCCGATTCGGTGCTGGTTCCCATGCAGTGCGAATACTACGCCCTGGAAGGGCTAACGGCCCTCATTGACACCATCACCAAGCTGGCGGCGGTGGTGAACCCCGATCTGGTGATCGAGGGGATCCTGCGGACCATGTACGATCCGCGTAATCGCCTGGCCAATGATGTGTCCGATCAGCTGAAACAGCACTTTGGCGAGAAGGTGTACCGCACCGTGATTCCGCGCAATGTGCGACTGGCCGAGGCCCCCAGCTTTGGGGCGCCCGCCATCTATTACGACAAGAGCAGTGCCGGCGCCAAGGCGTACCTGGCACTGGCCGGAGAGATGTTGCGCCGTGCCGAGCGCAACGAGCCGGCCACCGAAGAGGTTTAAGGGGAAAGCATGTCAGCTAAGAAGCGCGGATTAGGCAAGGGACTGGATGCCCTGTTGGGAACCAGCCGATCTGTGGTGGAGAAGCGGGAGCAGCAGGCGCAGAGCGCCCCCCGTCCGGAGCCGGTAGCCCAGACTCAGCAAGATGGGGCTCTGGTGCACCTGAGACTTGAGCTGCTGCAGCGCGGCATCTACCAGCCTCGCCGGGATATGTCCGAAGAAGCCCTGGAAGAGCTGGCGGAGTCCATTCGTCGCCAGGGCGTCCTTCAGCCTGTGGTGGTGCGTCCCATCGACGGAGGCCAGTATGAGATCCTGGCGGGTGAGCGACGCTGGCGCGCGTCTCAGATCGCCGGTCTGGATACCATCCCCTGTATCATCAAGCCGGTGGCCGACGAAGCCGCCGTGGCCATCGCCCTGATTGAGAACATTCAGCGCGAAAACCTCAATGCCATGGAGGAGGCCATCGCCCTGCAGCGCCTGGCAGACGAGTTTGATATGACCCACGCCGAGGTGGCCGAAGCGGTGGGCAAATCCAGGACCACGGTGACCAACCTGCTGAGGCTGAACAACCTCAACGACGAGGTGAAGATCCTGCTGGAGCATGGGGATATCGAGATGGGGCATGCCCGGGCCCTGCTCAGCCTGGACGGAGATGCCCAGACTCTGGCGGCCCGAGCGGTGGTGGCCAAGGGGATGACGGTTCGTGAAACCGAGAAGCTGGTGAGCAAGCAGCTCGAGCCCAAGCCGGTGAAACCACCCAAGGTGGAGGATCCGGATGTGACCCGCCTGAGAAACGAGTTAACCGACCGTCTCGGTGCCCAGGTCGCCATCCAGCAAGGCAGCAAGGGCAAGGGAAAGCTGGTGATCAGCTATGACAGCCTCGACCAATTAGACGGGATCATAAGTCGCGTTCTGGAAAGCTAGCCATAAAAACCTCCTTCGGGAGGTTTTTTTCTGCTTGTGATCATTTGCACAAACTAAATTTTTTTCGTACGGCAGGCAGGAGCAAAAAATCGCTCAACTCACAGAATTTGTCATTTTTTATGCATTATAAAACCGTTAATTCTGTACTTTTGAATTCAATAATTAGATTAACCTAGCCAGTAGTGGTGGCGATCTGGGTGGTTTTTGACAGGTTATAACCAGCTCTTGTTGATCAATAACAAATATGCCCACCAACATGTGAGAAGCCTAGGGTTTTCAAGGTTTCACCATCCGTTCGAGATCACAGTTTTCCAACCTCCGCTTGGTTGCATCGGCAAGGTAAGTAGGTATACTTTCGCTTGCTTTTAGGCAGATTAAGGGTTTTCGAACCCTCTCTTGAAAGATTACGGAGTCAAGGCGTTGAAACGAGACCCCAGACGCAAAGGCCGAATGACCGCACTGCGGTTAGTGGCCGCTCAAGCAATAGTGGTAGCTCTGATCAGTACGCTTTGTTTCGTACTTTGGGGAGAACAGCTTGCCTTGTCAGCCCTTATGGGCGGCAGTGTGGCGGTTATCCCCAACCTCGTTTTCGCAACTCTCACCTTCTCCCGCTTGTGGGAAAAGGTAACTGGTAGCATGGTGAATGCCTTCTACCGGGGAGAAGCGATTAAGCTGATGCTGACCGTAACGCTGTTTGTGCTGGCATTTGCGGTAGTTAAATCTGACCCTAGGGCCGTTTTTGGCTGCTACATTTCCGCCCTCATGGTGTTATGGATGGCACCTTTGTTGTTTCAACGAAAACATTTGGGATGAATCATGGCTGCAAATCCGCAGGAGTATATTCTGCACCACTTGCAGAACTTGCAGTATCGCGCTGGTAGTTGTAGCGCTGATGCGAGCGAGTACTGTTTTTGGACTTGGAACGTGGATTCATTGCTGTTTTCGGTTGGACTCGGCGTTTTCTTCCTTTGGTTGTTCCGTTCCGTTGGTAAAAAGGCCACTACTGGCGTTCCCGGCAAGCTCCAGTGCTTTGTCGAGATGCTGGTTGAGTTCGTCGATACCAGCGTTAAGGAATCCTTCCACGGCAAGAATAAGCTGATCGCCCCCCTGGCTCTGACCATCTTCGTCTGGGTTTTCCTGATGAACCTGATGGATCTGATTCCGGTTGATTGGCTACCCGCAGCAGCAGGCGCCGCTGGTGTTCACTACCTGAAAGTGGTTCCCTCCACTGACTTGAACATCACCCTGGCGATGAGCTGCAGCGTCTTCTTCTTGATGATCTTCTACAGCATCAAGGTGAAAGGCGTGTCCGGGTTCGTTAAGGAGTTGACGCTCCAGCCGTTTAACAACAAGTTAATGATTCCTTTTAACTTCCTGCTTGAGATTGTAGGACTGATCTCTAAACCTGTGTCTCTGGGCCTTCGTCTGTTCGGTAACATGTATGCAGGTGAGCTGATCTTTATTCTTATTGCTCTTATGTACACCGGTAACGTGGCTATCGGCGCGCTCGGCGGCTTTGCGCAGCTGGCGTGGGCGATCTTCCACATCCTGGTGATTACATTGCAGGCGTTTATCTTCATGATGCTGACGATTGTGTACCTCAGCATGGCTCATGAAGATCATTAATTTTTAAGACTAAGTAACAAATTAAGAGAAACTGGAGAATACGATGACTGCTATTGCTGTTGCTCTGCTGATTGGCCTGGGTGCTCTGGGTACTGCTATTGGTTTCGGTCTGCTGGGTGGTAAGTTCCTGGAGAGCGTTGGTCGTCAGCCTGAAATGACCCCTGCCCTGCAAACCAAGATGTTCATCATGGCCGGTCTGCTGGATGCGGTACCTATGATCGGTGTAGGTATCGGTCTGTACATCCTGTTCGTTGTTGGTGTTTAAGGCGACCCTTTAATCCAATGTCTTGGAGTTCCGGATACCCGGAGCCGACTTTGAATGGGTTTTGAGGAGGAGCCGTTGTGAATCTCAACGCGACTTTTATCGGTCAGACCATCGCCTTTATTGTCTTCGTCTGGTTCTGCATGAAGTATGTGTGGCCACCTTTGATGGCTGCCATCGAAGAACGACAGAAGGCAATCGCGGATGGCCTGTCAAACGCTGACCGAGCTTCCAAGGATCTCGAGCTGGCACAGGCAAAAATCAGCGATCAGCTGAAAGACGCCAAAGTGCAAGCCGGTGAGATCATTGAGCAAGCAAACAAGCGTAAAGCGCAAATTGTCGACGAAGCTAAAGTTGAGGCGGAAGCCGAGCGTGCCAAGATCATCGCTCAGGGCCAAGCCGAAATCGAAGCCGAGCGTAACCGTGCCAAGGAAGCTCTGCGTAAGCAGGTTGCTGTTCTGGCCGTCGCCGGTGCTGAGAAGATTATTGAGCGTTCCATCGACGTTGACGCGCATAGCGACATCGTTGAGAAATTGGCTGCGGAGCTTTAACAGGGGAGAGGGCATATGTCTGAACTGACTACTGTTGCACGCCCCTATGCCAAAGCTGCCTTTGAGTTTGCAGCGGAGCATCAGGCTATCGACAAGTGGCAAGGCCAATTGGACTTTGCTGCCGCGGTAGCTCAGAACGATGCGATTGCTGAGCTGTTGAATGGCGCCATTGCCGTCGACCAACTCGCGGAGATCTTTATCAAGGTCTGTGACGAGAACCTCGACGAGTTTGGCCAGAACCTGGTGAAGGTGATGGCTGAAAATGGTCGTCTGGCTGTGCTGCCTCAGGTTGCCACTCTGTTCAAACAGATGGCCGATGAGCAAGCAAGCCTAGTGGAGGCCGATGTGGTGTCCGCAACAGAACTTAGTGACGAACAGAAGCAGAAGATTGCCGAGTCTCTGGAGAAACGTCTCGAGCGCAAGGTAAAGCTGAACTGCACTGTTGATCCGCAGCTAATTGCTGGTGTTGTTATCAACGCTGGTGACTTGGTCATTGATGGCTCGGTTCGCGGTAAATTAAACCGCATGGCCGATACGCTGCAATCCTAACGGGGATTTAAGCATGCAACTGAATTCAACCGAAATCAGTGAACTGATCAAACAGAGAATTGAGAAGTTCAATGTTGTCAACGAAGCTCGCAACGAAGGTACCATCGTATCTGTAAGCGACGGTATTATCCGCATCCACGGCCTGGCCGACGTGATGCAGGGTGAAATGATTGAGCTTCCTGGCAACCGTTACGCAATCGCACTTAACCTGGAGCGTGACTCCGTAGGTGCGGTAGTAATGGGCCCTTACGCCGATCTGGCTGAGGGCGTAAAAGTTAAGTCCACTGGCCGTATTCTAGAAGTGCCAGTTGGCCGCGGTCTGCTGGGCCGTGTGGTAAACACCCTGGGTGAGCCCATCGACGGTAAAGGTCCTATTGAGGCCGAAGGCTTCGGCCCCGTTGAAGTAATTGCTCCCGGTGTAATTGACCGTCAGTCTGTATCTCAGCCTGTACAAACCGGTTATAAGTCCGTTGACTCCATGATCCCAATCGGTCGTGGCCAGCGTGAGCTGATCATCGGTGACCGTCAGACTGGTAAGACTGCGATGGCCGTTGACGCCATCATCAACCAGAAAGACTCCGGCATTAAGTGTGTGTACGTTGCGATTGGCCAGAAGGCCTCCACCATCGCCAACGTAGTGCGCAAGCTGGAAGAGCATGATGCCCTGAAGAACACCATCGTAGTGGTTGCCTCCGCTTCTGAAGCGGCTGCTCTGCAGTACCTGGCCCCCTACTCCGGTTGTACCATGGGTGAGTTCTTCCGTGACCGCGGTGAAGATTCTCTGATCATCTACGATGACCTGTCCAAGCAGGCCGTAGCTTATCGTCAGATCTCCCTGCTGCTGCGTCGTCCTCCAGGCCGTGAAGCCTTCCCAGGTGACGTATTCTACCTCCACAGCCGTCTGCTGGAGCGTGCAGCCCGCGTAAACGCCAACTATGTTGAGCGTTTCACCAACGGTGAAGTGAAAGGACAGACCGGCTCTCTGACCGCTCTGCCAATCATTGAAACCCAGGCTGGTGACGTATCTGCGTTCGTACCTACCAACGTGATCTCCATTACCGATGGTCAGATCTTCCTGGAAACCGACCTGTTTAACGCCGGCCTGCGTCCTGCGGTAAACCCCGGTATCTCCGTATCCCGTGTAGGTGGTTCCGCGCAGACCAAGATCATCAAGAAGCTGTCCGGTGGTATTCGTACCGCACTGGCACAGTACCGCGAACTGGCGGCCTTTGCTCAGTTCTCATCTGACCTGGATGACGCCACCCGTGCCCAGCTGGAGCATGGTGAGCGCGTTACCGAGCTGATGAAGCAGAAGCAGTACGCGCCTCTGAGCGTGGCTGACCAGGCCGTTGTCATCTTCTCTGCAGAGAAAGGCTTCCTGTCTTCCGTACCAGTTAACAAGATTGGTGACTTCGAAGCGGCTCTGCTCTCCTACGTGAACGCCGAACATGCTGACCTGCTGAAGCTGATCAACGATACCGGAGACTACAACTCCGACATCGAATCTCAGCTGCAAGCTGCTCTGGACAAGTTCGTAGCGACTCAAACCTGGTAACAGGGGGAGATAGAAGATGGCCGGCGCTAAAGAGATCCGTACCAAGATCGCGAGTGTAAAAAACACTCAGAAGATCACTTCTGCCATGGAGATGGTGGCTGCTTCGAAAATGCGTAAAGCGCAGGATCGCATGCACGCCAGCCGTCCCTACGCAGAGAATATGCGAAAGGTGATTGGTCACGTAGCGCAGGGCTCTCTGGAATATAAGCATCCATACCTGGAAGAGCGTGAGGTGAAGAACGTCGGTTTTATCGTCGTTTCCACCGACCGCGGACTGTGTGGTGGTTTGAACATCAACATGTTCAAGCAGGTGGTGAAAGCCGCCACCGAATGGACTGAGAAGGGCGCGACTGTGTCCTACGCAGCCATCGGTTCCAAAGGCGCAGGATTCTTCCAGAGCTTTGGTGGTGACGTTACTGCACAGGCCACTGGCCTGGGCGACGCCCCCAGCCTCACTGACCTGATTGGTTCTGTGAAGGTAATGCTGGATGCCTACAACGAGGGCAAGCTGGACCGCCTGTACGTGGTGTACAACAAGTTTGTGAACACCATGAAGCAGGATCCGGTGATCGATCAGCTTCTGCCGTTGCCAAAAGATGACACCCAAAAACGAGCTCACGCTTGGGATTATATCTATGAGCCCGATCCGAAAGCTCTGCTGGATAAGCTGCTGGTTCGCTACGTCGAATCTCAGGTTTATCAGGGTGTAGTTGAAAATGCCGCGTCTGAACAGGCCGCCCGTATGGTTGCAATGAAGTCCGCAACCGACAACGCAGGCAACCTGATCGACGATCTGCAACTGGTGTACAACAAAGCCCGTCAGGCTGCGATTACGCAGGAACTGTCGGAGATTTGTGCCGGTGCAGCGGCGGTTTAAGGCAGCGGAAACGAGATAATCAGAGGATTAATCATGAGCACAGGTACTGTCGTTCAAGTGATCGGTGCGGTAGTTGACGTGGAGTTCCCACAAGACGCCGTACCACAGGTATACGACGCCCTGCACATCGACAACGATGGCGCTAAGCTGGTGCTGGAAGTTCAGCAGCAGCTCGGTGGCGGTGTTGTTCGTACCATTGCAATGGGTGCGTCCGAAGGTCTGCGTCGCGGACTGGTAGCTACCAACACCGGTAGTGCAATTAAGGTTCCAGTGGGCACTGCCACTCTGGGCCGTATCATGAACGTTCTGGGTGATCCCATCGACGAGTGCGGTGAGATCGGCGAGGAAGAAACGTGGGAAATCCACCGTGAAGCGCCCAGCTACGAAGACCAATCCAGCGCGACCGAGCTGCTGGAAACCGGCATCAAGGTAATCGACCTGGTTTGCCCATTCGCTAAGGGTGGTAAAATCGGTCTGTTCGGTGGTGCGGGTGTAGGTAAAACCGTAAACATGATGGAGCTCATCAACAACATCGCGAAGGCACACTCCGGTCTGTCCGTATTCGCCGGTGTAGGTGAGCGTACTCGTGAAGGTAACGACTTCTACTACGAGATGGCCGAATCTGGCGTAGTTAACCTGGATGACAAAGTTCAATCCAAGGTAGCCATGGTTTACGGTCAGATGAACGAGCCACCAGGAAACCGTCTGCGTGTAGCACTGACCGGTCTGACTATGGCTGAGAAGTTCCGTGACGAAGGCCGTGACGTACTGTTGTTCGTGGACAACATCTACCGTTACACCCTGGCTGGTACCGAGGTATCTGCACTGCTGGGTCGTATGCCTTCTGCGGTAGGTTACCAGCCTACTCTGGCTGAAGAGATGGGTGTTCTGCAGGAGCGTATTACCTCCACCAAGACAGGCTCCATTACTTCTGTACAGGCGGTATACGTACCTGCGGATGATTTGACTGACCCATCCCCAGCGACCACCTTTGCTCACCTGGATGCAACCGTAGTACTGAGCCGTGACATTGCGGCCCGTGGTATCTACCCTGCGATTGACCCACTGGATTCCACCTCTCGTCAGCTGGATCCTCTGGTGATTGGTCAGGAGCACTACGACGTGGCTCGTGGCGTTCAGTCCAACCTGCAGCGCTACAAAGAGCTGAAGGACATCATCGCCATTCTGGGTATGGACGAACTGTCTGAGGAAGATAAGCAGACCGTAGCCCGTGCTCGTAAGATTGAGCGTTTCCTGTCTCAGCCGTTCTTCGTAGCCGAAGTATTTACCGGTGCTCCTGGTAAGTACGTTTCGCTGAAAGACACCATCTCCGGCTTTAAGGGCATTCTGTCCGGCGAGTACGATGAACTGCCTGAGCAGGCGTTCTACATGGTTGGTGGCATCGACGAAGCCGTCGAGAAAGCGAAGAAACTGTAATCCGGTTGCGGAGAGGATGAGATGGCAGCTATGACACTTCATTTGGATGTAGTCAGTGCGGAAGAAAGCATTTACTCTGGCCGCGTTCAGTACCTGCAAGTTACAGGTGTTGAGGGCGAGTTGGGTATTATGCATGGCCACACTCCATTGCTCACCGCCATTAAGCCCGGTATGGTTCGCATCAAAAAGCAAGACGACAGTGAAGAGGTAATCTACCTGTCTGGTGGCATTCTCGAGGTTCAACCCGATAATGTCAGCGTGCTGGCTGATGTGGCCATTCGTGGTGAAGATATTGACGTTGAAGCTGCGGAAGCAGCCAAGCGTTCCGCCGAAGAGCATATGGCGAAAGCCTCTGCTGACCTCGACTACGAGGCCGCGGTTATCGAGCTGGCGAAGGCGATGGCACAACTCCGAGTTGTTGAGACCATCCGCAAGGGCGTGGGCAGATAAGCTCCCGCTACGCTATGAAAAAGGGCGCCTTAGGGCGCCCTTTTTATTTGCGTGTCCATTCTGCCTAGCCGCGGCGATCCAGTTGCAGCAGCATCAGCAGACTGATGACGATCAGCAGCACAGCCGGCAGCACCCACAGGCTGGGCCAGGGTTTGCCCTGTAGGGCGTTGATCACCAGCACCAGGGCCGGGCTCAGCAGGGCGTAGGCGTTGGCGGAGCTGCCGCCCACCACCAGGCTGGCGGACTGAAACAGGAAGAAGGTGAGCATGGTAGTGGCCGTGGCCAGCCACAGGATGGCGCCGCTTTGGGCCTGGGTGGGCCAAACCCACTCCGGTTGCACCAGCAGCAGCGCCAGGGTCAGCCAGCCGGTTCCGGTGATCAGCGACCAACCGGTAACCGTGAGCATGGGCTCACCCCGGTGCAGGGCTTTGAGCACCAGGGGGTAGCCGCCCATCAGCAGGCAGGCCAGCACATAGAGGCTGTTGCCCACGGGCCAGCCCCCCTGCATCAGCATCGACCACTCCCCCTCAGTCAGTACCCACAACGCCGCAGCGACTCCCAGACACAACGCCAGCACCCGGATAGGGTGAGGAGACTGACGGCTGGCCAGCCAACCCAGCAGGCAGCTGAGCAGGGGCACCAGGGTGGTGAGGCTGCCCATAGCCAGGGCCGAGGCGGTTTCGCCGGCGAAGAACATCAGCAGGAAGAAGCCGGTCATCGGCAGGCTGATCAGGGCAAAGCGGCCCACAGACCGCCAGCCGGGCCAGCTCAGTTGACGGTAGCGGATCAGCAGCAGAGTGAACCCCACCGAGGCGATGGCAAAGCGCCCCCAGGTGGTCCACAGGGGCGAAAACCCCTGTCCCATAAAGGCGGCGATGGGGAAGGAGGTGCTGATCAGCACCGCATAGAGCAGCAGGCCAAGGTGAGCCCGGACGACGGGGTGGTGCGGCATTGGGTGTTCCGGTGGTGGTCAGAAAACGGCGGAGCCAAAGCGGCTCCCCCGTTGTTATAGCATGGACTCAGAAATGCGCGCGAAGAAATGCCTGAATCAGCTTGATAAAGTCGACCTGGGCCAGCTTGGCACAGCGCAGGGTCTGTTCATGGGACAGCTGGGTCTCCCCCAGACCCTCGGCCAGGTTGGTGATGGCGCACACCGCCAGCACCGGCAGCCCACAATGGGCGGCGGAGATCACCTCAGGCACCACCGACATGCCCACCACATCCCCGCCGATGACCTGCATCATGCGGATCTCCGCCGCGGTTTCGAAGCAGGGACCGGGATAGGAGACAAACACCCCCTCGTTGAGGTGAATGTCGTTGGACTGGGCCACCTGATGCAGTTCACTTCGCAGCCCCTTGTCATAGGCGTTGGCCAGGCTGAAAAAACGCTTGCCATAGGCGTCGTCGTTGGCGCCCACCATGGGGGTGCCGGGCATGGTGTTGATGTGGTCATTGAAGGCCACCAGGGAGCCGACCTCGATGCGCTCCGGCCTCAGTGACCCGGCGGCGTTGGTGACGAACAGCATCTCACACCCCAGCAGCTTGAAGGTGCGCACCGCGGTGGTCATCACCGACATCCCCTTGCCTTCGTAGAAGTGCCCCCTGCCCTTCATGCAGATCACCTCCACCCCCTCCAGGGTACCCAGCACCAGCTCACCGCTGTGGCCTTCGACGCCGCTGACGGGGAAGTCGGCGAGATCCTGGTAGGGGATGACCACTGGGTCATCAATCTGGTCCGCCAGCACCCCCAGGCCGGAGCCGAGAATCAGGGCGCAACGGGGACGGAAGCCGGGTTTGCGTTGGAGAATGGTGGCTTTGGACAGCTGGGGTGCATCCGGGGACATGGCGGGACTCCTCTGGGTTGGTGTGGATTCACTATAGGGAAGGGAGCCTGCCGGGGATATCGACATCTTTGGGTCGTATGTTTTGGAAAACAGAACGATAATGGCCAAAAACCATTAACACTTGAGCCGTCGATGACCCTGCTGACCGATACCGGCCGCATCAGCCTGAAGATGCTGCGTTACTTTGATGGGGTGGCCCGTCACCTGCATTTCGGCCGGGCCGCCGAGGAGCTGTGCATCTCCAAGTCGGCCCTGAGCACCCAGATTCGGGAACTGGAGCAGATCCTCGGCACCACGTTGCTCAGCCGGGAGCAGAAACGGGTGACGCTGACCGAGACCGGGCGGCTGCTGCAGCAGGAGTGCGGCCAGTTGCTGACGGCCATGGAGCGCTCTCTCAACGAGGTGCGCCAGGCTGAGCGTGCCCGCGGGCACAGCCTCAGCATAGGCATCATCAGCTCCGCCCTGTGGGATGGGCTGTTCGACGCCATTGAGCGATTGCGTCAGCAGTGTCCTGAGCTGTCCATCCAGTTCCTGGAGCTGGCGCCTTCGGAGCAGCGTCAGGCGTTGATGGACAGAAAGATTGATCTTGGGCTGTGCCGCATCGGTGACCGTGTGGCCATGAGCCCGCTGCAGGTGAAGCCTGTGCTGGAGGAGCCGTTGTGGGCGGCCCTGTGGCAGGACCACCCCCTGGCCGGTGAGTCCGAGGTGTCGCTGAGGCAGTTGGACCGGCAACCCCTAGTGGGGTTTGATCCTGAGCACTCGGGCACCACCGCCAGCCTGATGGAGCAATGCCGGTTAACGGGGATCAGCCTGCCGCTGCGTTTCAAAGTGCGGGAGCCCCAGACCATGATGGCCTTCGTGGGGGCCGGCCAGGCGGTGGCGGTGGTGCCCGAGTGTTTTCGCCGCCAGCATTGGCACCGGGTTTGTTTTCTTCCGCTTCGGGAGTCACTGGCAGCGGATCTCTGCGTGGTGTTTGATTCTGCGGCCGGTCACCCCCTGCTGCAGTCCTTTATCCAGGCCCTGGAGGCGCAGCGGAGCTGATTTTCCCTTCATGAGTGGGTATACTTTTGCGCCTTAGCGACCAATATTGAACGGAACCCCATGACTCTGGAAATCGTCATCCTTGCGGCGGGCAAGGGAACCCGCATGCGCTCCTCTCTGCCTAAGGTGCTGCACGGCATCGCCGGCAAGCCCATGGTGCAGCATGTTATCGATGCGGCGGCGGCCCTCTCTCCCGTAGCCACGCACCTGGTGTATGGCCATGGTGGTGAGCAGCTGCAATCGGCTCTGTCCCATAACCCGGTGAACTGGGTGCTGCAGGCAGATCAGCTGGGCACGGGTCATGCGGTGGATCAGGCGTCCGGCGACTGGAGTGACGACAGCAAGGTGCTGGTGCTCTACGGTGATGTGCCGTTGATTCGCACCGAGACCCTGGAGCGACTGCTGGCGGTGCAGCCTGACAATGGCATCGGTCTGCTGACCGTCAATCTGGATGACCCCAGTGGTTATGGCCGCATCGTTCGTGATAACAGCAAGGTCAGCGCCATCGTCGAGCACAAGGATGCTTCCCCGGAGCAGCTGGCCATCGATGAGGTCAACACCGGCATCCTGGTGGCCCCGGGCGGTGCCCTCAAGCGCTGGCTGGCCAACCTGTCCAATGACAATGCCCAGGGCGAGTACTACCTCACCGATGTCATCGCCATGGCCGCCGCCGAAGGTGGCGTGGAGACCGCCCAGCCTGAGACCGCCATCGAGGTGGAAGGGGCCAACAACCGGGTTCAACTGGCCACCCTGGAGCGCGCCTTCCAGGCCCGCGCCGCCGAGCAGGCGATGCTTGCCGGTGCCACCCTGGCCGATCCGGCCCGCTTCGATGTTCGTGGTGAGCTGACCGTGGGTCAGGATGTGTTTATCGACGTCAATGTGGTGATCCAGGGTAAGGTGGAGATTGGCAACAACGTCACCATTGGTGCCGGTTGCGTCCTCAAGGACTGCCGCATCGGCGACGGCTCGGTCCTCAAGCCTTACACTCTGGTTGAAGAGGCCAGCGTTGGTGAGATCTGCACCGCGGGTCCTTTTGCCCGTCTGCGTCCCGGCGCCGAACTGGTCCACGACAGCCACATCGGCAACTTCGTCGAGATGAAGAAGGCGACCCTGGGTAAGGGATCCAAGGCCAACCACCTGGCCTACATTGGCGATGCCAAGGTTGGGGAGAAGGTGAACATAGGCGCAGGCACCATCACCTGTAACTACGACGGGGCCAACAAGCACCTGACGGTGATCGAGGATAACGCCTTTATCGGTTCCGACTCTCAGCTGGTCGCCCCGGTGACCGTGGGCAAGGGCGCCACCGTGGCCGCTGGCTCCACCGTCACCAAGGATGTGGGCGAGGGAGAGCTGGTGCTGACCCGCACCAAGCAGCGCCACATCAGCGACTGGCAGCGTCCGGTGAAGAAGCCGAAGTAGTATTTCAGTTTGATTAAGAAGCGGCCTTTAAGGCCGCTTTTTTATGGTTCATCGCGCATTACCGGGAAAAGCGGCTCGTATCTTCAAGAAGAAGTAGTCGCTGTCCCGGTATCCGTAAGCCATGCGTTTGATGACCTTTATCTTGTTGTTCATTCCCTCGAGCTTACAGGTGTGCAGCCGGTAGGTAGCCGAGGCGAGAATGCCTTTGAGGTAGGGTTTGAGCTTCTTTGCGAAGCGAATCAGCGGCTCGATGCCGCTCTCGGTGACCTGTTGCCACCATAACCGCCACTGGCTTAGCGCTGCATCGGGACAGTCGGCATACCACAACTCTTTCAACTGTTCCCGCATTAGATACACCACCATCAGCGACCGGTTCTCGGCCAGCAGTTCCTCCAGATAGGCATGCTGCTTGTCGGTCATGTTCTCCCGGTTCTTCAGCAGCACCCAGCGACCTCGTTTCACCCTTCGTCTCGCCGGTTTGTCCTGCCTCAGTTCATTGGCTCGGTCCACTCGCACCCGGTCCACCACTTCCCGGCCATATTTGGCCACCACATGGAAAAGGTCGTAGACCACTGCGGCATTGGGGCAATGCATCACCACCTCAAGGTCGAAGGCGGTATTCATGTCCATGGCTACCGCTTCGATATGCTGGCAGTGCTCTCCCAACGTCAGGAAGAACGGTCGTATCGCCTCTCGACTACGGCCCTCGCCAACCCACAGCACCTGGTGGGTGTCGGCATCGGCGATGACCGTGGCGTAGCGGTGGCCCTTGAACAGGGCAAATTCGTCCATCACCAGCCGTCGTACCTTGCTCCAGTCCGGCTCGGTGACTTCCCGAGCCAGGCGCCGTCTATCCAGTCGTTTGAGGGTGTGCCAGTGCAAACCGGTCATCTCATTAACGTGCTTGATGGGCATCCGCTTAAGCAGTTGCTCGACGTACAGGATAAGTCGGTTGGTCTGGCGAGCATGGGGCTCCAGCCAGGAAAGGCACTCAGTGACCACACCACAGTCAGGGCAGCGTAGTCGGCGCAGTGGTACAGACAGCAAAGTCTGGTAGCCAAAAATATCACGCTCCTGAACAGTGCGGAGAGTGACATCGTGAACCCGACTGACAGCTTGGCCACAGCGACATTGACCGGGGCCCGTGGGGGTTAAATGGATGGTAAGAGTATCGTGGTGGAGCTCAGTATGAGTGGGGGAAAACCCTTCCCACGGTAAGATAGGCAAGGTAAGCTTTTGCATCGAGAACGGCTGGTGGTGATTGTTTGTGTTTGGCGACTAAACAATAACCTTTCCAGCCGTTTTCGTATCTAGTTCCCGCTAATGTGCGAAGAACCTTTTTTATTGGGGTCTCTTGCATATTTCGTAACCTAACTTATACTTCGAAACTTTCGTTGCGAAACTTTTAGGTTGTCATGTCGAAACGTAACACCCAACAACGGCGCCATACCATCATCACCCTGCTCAATGAGCTGGGGGAGGTCAGTGTGGAAAGCCTGGCCCGGGAGTTTCAGACCTCTGAAGTGACCATCCGCAAGGATCTCGCCACCCTGGAAGCCAGTGGCCTTCTGCTCAGACGCTACGGCGGCGCGGTGCCTGTGCCCCAGGAAATCGTCAGCGACGATCCGGCCCATAAAGTTTCCAAGCGAAAGCTGGCCATTGGCCAGGCCGCGGCGGCACTCATTGGTGACCATCAGAGGATCATCATCGACTCCGGCCGAACCACCGCCGCCATGATCTCCCAACTGGGCAGCAAGCGTGGCCTGGTGGTGATGACCAACTCCCTCAACAGCGCCAACGCCATTCGTGAACTGGAGAACGAGCCCACCCTGCTGATGACCGGCGGCACCTGGGATCCGCACTCCGAGTCGTTCCAGGGGCAGGTGGCGGAGCAGGTATTGCGCTCCTACGATTTCGACCAGCTGTTTATCGGCGCCGATGGCATCGATGTTTCACGTGGAACGACCACCTTCAATGAGCTGATTGGCCTCTCCAAGGTGATGGCGGAGGCGGCCCGCGAAGTGGTGGTGATGGTGGAGTCCAACAAGGTGGGGCGCAAGATCCCCAACCTGGAGCTGCCCTGGGAGAAGGTGAGCGTACTGATTACCGACGATGAGCTGTCCGATGAGGCGACGGCTCAGATAGAGATTCATGGAGTCCGGGTGATCCGGGCTTCCAGCCAAAGTTAATGGAGAAACGATTATGTGTGGCATTGTAGGGGCGGTAGCCCAACGTGATGTGGCGGAGATCCTGGTAGAGGGTCTGAAGCGCCTGGAGTACCGGGGTTACGACTCCGCCGGTATTGCGATCATCAACGACGGCAGCGAGCTGTCCCGGATTCGTCGTGTGGGTAAGGTTCAGGAGCTGGCTAATGCCCTGGCTGAGCAGCCCCTGAGCGGCGGCACCGGCATCGCCCACACTCGCTGGGCCACCCACGGTGAACCCAACGAGCGTAACGCCCACCCTCACCAGTCCAGCGGCGACATCGCCGTGGTGCACAACGGCATCATCGAAAACCACGGTCCCCTGCGCGAGCGCCTCAAGGGACTGGGCTACGTATTTGAGTCTGATACCGATACCGAGGTGATTGGTCACCTGGTTCATCATGAGCTCAAGTCCCACGACTCCCTGCTGGCGGCGGTACAGGCCACGGTGAAGCAGCTGGAAGGCGCCTATGGCACCGTTATCACCGATCGCCGTGACCCTTCCCGGGTGGTGGTGGCTCGCTCCGGCAGCCCCCTGGTGATCGGCTATGGTGTGGGTGAACACTTTATCGCTTCCGATCAACTGGCCCTGTTGCCGGTGACTCGCCGCTTTGCCTTCCTGGAGGAGGGAGACGTGGCCGAGGTGACCCGTCGTGAGGTGAACATCTTCGACGCCGAGGGCAACCCGGTTGAGCGTGAGGTGAAGGAATCTGAGGTGTCTCACGAGGCCAGCGACAAGGGGCCTTACCGTCACTACATGATGAAAGAGATCTACGAGCAGCCTCTGGCTCTGCAGCGTACCTTGGAGAACCGCCTCCAGGCCGGCATCGTTGCCCCCGATGCCTTCGGCGAAGGCGCCGATGAGCTGCTGGCCAATGTGAAGCATGTGCAGATCATCGCCTGTGGCACCAGCTACCACGCCGGCATGGTGGCCCGCTACTGGCTGGAGCAGCACGCCGGGGTCTCCTGTAACGTGGAGATCGCCTCCGAGTTCCGTTACCGCAAATCCCACGTGTTCCCCAACAGCCTGCTGGTGACCATCTCCCAGTCCGGTGAAACCGCCGACACCCTGGCCGCCCTGCGCCTGGCCAAGGAGATGGGCTACGAGTCCAGCCTGACCATCTGTAACGTGCCCGGCTCCTCCCTGGTGCGTGAGTCCGACATGGCGTACATGATGAAGGCCGGTGCCGAGATTGGCGTGGCGTCCACCAAGGCGTTCACCGTGCAGCTGGCGGCCCTGTTGATGCTGACCGGTGCCATCGGCCGCCACAACGGCATGGATGAGACCAAGCTGGGCAACCTGATGCAGAGCCTGCAATCTCTGCCCACCAAGGTGGAGCAGGCCCTGAGCCTGAACGAAGAGATTGAGGTGCTGGCGGAAGATTTCGCCGATAAGCACCATGCCCTGTTCCTGGGTCGTGGTGATCAGTACCCCATCGCCATGGAGGGAGCCCTGAAACTGAAGGAGATCTCCTACATCCACGCCGAAGCCTACGCATCCGGTGAGCTGAAGCACGGTCCACTGGCGCTGATCGACGCGGACATGCCGGTGATCGTGGTGGCACCCAACAACGAACTGCTGGAGAAGCTCAAGTCCAACGTGGAAGAGGTGCGTGCCCGTGGTGGCCTGATGTACGTCTTCGCCGACAAGGAAGCCCAGTTCGAATCCGACGACACCATGAAGGTGCTGCCGGTGCCACATTGTGATGAGTTCATCGCCCCGGTGATCTACACCCTGCCCCTGCAGCTGCTCTCCTACTATGTGGCGCTGATTAAGGGTACCGACGTGGACCAGCCTCGTAACCTGGCCAAGTCCGTGACCGTAGAGTAAGACCTAAGGTTGGAGAAAAGGCGCCCAAAGGGCGCCTTTTTTGTTGGCTTGGCCGCGGACTATCCTTGAACTATGGAGTCCGATCCCCATGCGCCCCTGTGGCGTCACCTCACCCTCCGCTGTTACCGGGAGCTGAATGACTTCCTGCCCGTCCCATCCAGGGAGCGTTGTTTTCAGTTCAGATTCAGTGGCCAGCCCTCTCTGAAGAGTGTGCTGGAAGGGGCCGGTGTGCCTCAGGCTGAGGTTGACCTGGTCCTGGTGGATGGCCAGTCGACGACTCTGGACCATCCCATTACCGGCGGCGAGCGCCTCGAGGTGTTTCCTCTCCTGGAGCCATTGGAGATCGATTCATTCACGCCTCTGCGCCCCAGGCCTTTGCCCGACGCCTTTATCTTGGATGTGAACCTGGGGCGACTGGCCAGACTGATGAGATTATCCGGCCTGGACTGCCTCTATCGCCGTGACTTTGACGATGAGGAGATAGTCCGGCTTGCCTGTGAACATGGGCGAGGCATCCTGACCCGGGATAAGGGGATTTTGCACCGAGGGGCGGTGATTCACGGGTATTGGGTGCGCAACACCGACCCGGAGCGGCAGCTGCTTGAGGTGATCCATCACTATGCTCTCGAGGGGCGGCTCAGCTTCTTCAGCCGCTGCATCCGTTGTAATGGGTTGCTGCACACCATCAGCCGGGACGAGGTTCGTGATCGAGTGCCCGCCGGAGCCTGGCGAGAACACCGGCATTTCTTTGTCTGCGACGACTGTGGTCAGGTCTACTGGCGTGGCAGCCACCACAGAGCCATGACCCGGACTCTGACGCGGCTGGGGCTGTTGTCAAAGACGCAGGGGCCAGAGACTGGCCCCTGAAGGGGTTAGGATTCAGGCGCCATCTGGGTACGCAGCCAGAGTTGTGCCCTGTCCTGGGCATCCATGGCGGGCACCTTGATGTCCGGTGTGACCCCGGTGCCTTCCCAGTTGAGTCCGTTGGCGGAGATCACGGGTTTCATCAGGGAGAGTCGCAGCACCAGACGGTCGGTCACCTCCCGGACTCCGGCGTAGTAGCCAGCACCACCTGTGGTGTCACCGATGACGATTGCCCTGCCCCCGGCCTGCATGGTGGAGGCAAAGAGTTCAGAGGCGCTGGCGGTGTCGTCACTGGTCAGCAGCACTATGGGCACCTTCTCCTGAAACCGGGACAACTGAACAGGTTCGGCGTTGACCACATTGAGCAGCTCAAGGTCCCGCCCATAGAGGCGCCAGAGTTCGGTGCCCTCCTTAAAGAAGTGACTCAGCAGGTAGCGCGCCAGATCCGGCGAGCCTCCGACTGTGTCTCTCATATCGATGATCAGCGCGTCGGCCCGGGAGAGAAACCCCAGGGCCTGATCCGCCACCTCTTTGGCGTTCGGGTTGGGATGAAACTTGTTGAACTTGAGGTAGCCGATGTTGCCCGCAAGGTAGCTCACCTGCTCGAAGGCATAGTTGTGTGTCAGCTTGCCCGGCGGGTGGCTGAGTATGTGACTGGCCTGAACTTGTGGTTGTTTCACATAGAGGCTGACGTGAGCATCTCCGGTGATCCTCCGTATCTCCTGCCCCAGGGTCTGGGCGAACTGGTCCAGTGTGGCGATCTGGTCATAGTGGCCAGCATTGCGGCGAGCTTTCAGGAAACTCTCTATATCATCCACTCTGTCCGGATTCAGGTAGTGTTCTCTCATCACCGTCAGGGTTTGACTGATCAAGGGGTCGATGGCGTCTGCGGACAGCTTTTGAGTCGACGAGGCGAAGGCCGGCAGACAGAACAGGAGCATCAGAAACAGTATCAGTGCCCGGGACATCAGCCGGGCGAGTTTTTTATTCAAAGTCATAAGTCACCTTGGGAGTCATTCAAAGGGGAATAGACTGCGTAGAAGCAGCCATCAATACTCAGGTGAGATCAGACTTCGTACGTGAGGCTGGCCCGGTAGGTCAGGTTGGACTCTCGCCATCCTGCGGTGCGATCAGGAGGGGAAGTCCGCCGGTGAAACCATGGCTGGGGCAAAGGGGTAACTTCCAGCTCTTCCTTAATGGCGGGAGGCTGAGGCCAAACAGCCTCTGCCCCGGTCAGCTCGTTGCCTCCCTGCTGTTTGGGGTGCTTGAAACTGGATGCCTGATGTGTGGCCGCCGTCAGTGTCAGGGCGGTGGCTTCTGCGGCCTGGGCATTGAACTGATGTTCGTTGGCCAACTTGCTGGCGGTGAGGGGCTGGGCGCACAGCAACACCAGCAGCAGACCGAGCAGACTGCTGACTAGCTGAGTACGGTAACGACGTGATGTTTCCATCTTCCCCTGGCCTCTCCATTTACCCAATCTCTAACATCGGGTCTGATGCTGAATAAATCAACATTCATTTGACTGTTGGCCAGTGATCGCCAAGGCAGTTGCTTTCGTAGCTAGAGGTCTGAATCTGCTAAGGAGTGACCCATGAGCCACTGGAAAATCTGGCTGGACAATGAATCTGCCCCCCTGGATGACCCTCATAGTCGTCGCTTCAATCTGGTGCGTTGCCTGCCCTTTATCCTGTTGCACCTGAGCATTCTGCTGGTGTTCTGGGTGCCGGCCTCGGCCTTTGCTCTTGGTGTGGCTCTGACGCTGTATTTGATTCGGGCCTTCGCCCTGACCGCATTTTATCACCGCTATTTTGCCCATAAGAGCTTTCGCACCCACAGATGGGTGCAGTTCCTGTTTGCCTTTATTGGTGCCAGTGCGGCTCAAAGGGGGCCGCTGTGGTGGAGCGGTCACCATCGCCAGCATCACAGGCACACGGACAAGGAGGGGGATCTCCACTCCCCCAATCAGGGGTTTTGGTGGAGTCACATGCTGTGGTTCACCTGCAACGCCAGCTTTGCCACCCCCTATAAACAGATTCCCGAATTCAGCCGTTTCCCTGAATTGCGTTGGCTGAACCGGTTCGATTGGGTTGCGCCTTTGACTCTGATCGGGACTCTGTTCCTGCTGGGGCAGCTTTGCGCCACCTATTTTCCCGGACTGAACACCAACGGACTGCAGCTGGTGGTTTGGGGGTTTGTGGTGTCGACGGTCGCGCTTCTTCACGCCACCTTGGCGGTGAACTCTCTGTGCCACCGCTTTGGCCGGCGGCGGTATGACACCGATGACCTGTCTCGCAATAACTGGCTGGTGGCCCTGCTCACCCTGGGAGAGGGATGGCACAACAATCATCACAAGTATCCAGGCGCGGCCAGAAATGGGTTCTACTGGTGGGAACTGGATCCGACTTACTGGGGGTTGAAGCTGATGGAGCGTCTGGGGTTAGTCTGGCAGCTGCGCCCGGTGCCCGCCCAGGCCTATCAAGGTTCGAAGCTGGCGCAAAACCCACAATAGAAATCCGTTGTCCTGACCATAAAAAGGTTTCGTTTTACTCCAACTCACCTCGGCCTCACCATGCCGCCGATCGCCGGGAATGGGTCCCTATGGCGACAGGGTGAAGTTGGAGAAGGCTGTGACCGAGTCTGTATTGTCCCGGAAGGAGTCCGGGGTGATGGCTCCCATTGGGGGGCTGTTTTTGTTTGCTGTGGCAACTGGCTACCTGATGAGTCTTTTGCCTCTGTCTGTTGCCGGGCTATCTATGCCCCCGGAGATGGCGGCCTGGCTGGCCAGTGCGCTCTATGGCGGATTGCTGTTGGGTGCCCTGTTCGTCGAGCCTGTGGTGATCCGTCTCGGGCATCGCCCGGCCCTGATGATCTCACTGCTGGTGCTGTCGGCTACCGTCGCGGTGATGTCTGCCCTGCCCCACCCTGTGGTCTGGTTGGCTATGCGACTGCTGGCGGGCGTTGCCACCGCCGGTGTCTTCGTGGTGATTGAGTCCTGGTTACTGCTGGTGGAGGATGAGCGTCAACGCGCCGGTCGGCTGGGCCTTTACATGGCGGCGCTTTATGGGGGGAATGCCCTGGGCCAGTTGATGATCAACCTGCTGGGGGTCGGGGGAGCCTGGCCGCTGCTGGTGGTGATGGGGCTGATGTTGCTGGCGGTGGTGCCGCCCTTACTGGGTCGCTCCGTGAATGTCGTCCCTGCCGGGGACGGCCACTCGGCACCCTTGGCCCTGAGAAATGTCAGCATGCCCGCAATCCTGGGATGTGTCATCTCCGGATTGGTGCTGGGTCCCCTTTATGGATTGATGCCGGTTTTCCTTCATCAGCAGGCGCTGGTGTCTGAACTGACCGGGGTGATGATGGCCCTGGTGGTTCTGGGGGGGATGGCGGTGCAACCCCTGGGTAGCTGGATGTCTGCCCGAATCAGCAAGACTCTGCTGATGGCTCTGTTCAGCCTGGTGGGGGCCATGGCCACGGTGATCCTGGTGCTGGCATCCTCAGCTTTTGAGTTTGGCCTGGGGGTGCTGCTGTTGGGGGCGTCTGCCTTTGTTCTCTACCCTCTTGCCATCAATCAGGCCTGTGAGGGCCGGGCCTCGGCTCAGGTTGTTCGCATCACTCAACTGATGCTGATCAGCTACAGTCTGGGCTCGGTTGCGGGCCCCATGCTGGCACAGATGCTGAGCCTTGTTTCAATCGGGCTGCCGCAGTATTTCGGGGTGGTGTTTCTGGCCACCTCTGTTTACATGCTGGTCTGTGCGGCGCGACGAGTGCCCGCCATGATGGAACCGCCTGCGGGAATGGAGTGATCGATACCCTGTTCTGCCCAGGGCTTAGGTGCTACCGTGGACTGAGTGAATCAATGGCAGGGACAGGGTATGACCAAGCTGCATAAGGCGTATATCGGCGGCCAGTGGCTGGCGGGTAACCAGGGAAGCTTTGAGGTGGACGATCCTGCCACGGGAGAGATTGTGGCCAAGGTGGCGGACGTCAGCCTCGAGCAGGTGGAACAGGCCATTGAAGCGGCCCACCAGGCCTTTGGGTCCTGGCGGCGATTGTCTGCTCAAGAGCGGGCCGATCTGCTGCTGGCCTGGTACCACAAGGTTGGAGAAAACCGACAACGGCTGGCGGAAGTGATCACCCTGGAGTCGGGCAAGCCCATAGCCGAAGCGTTGTCCGAGGTGGACTATGGCGCCAGTTACCTGCGCTGGTATGCCGAAGAGGCCGTGAGAGCCAATGGCCGAACCCTCCCAACTCTGCCCGGAGGCCGGCGTCCGATGACGTTGAAACAGCCTGTGGGCGTCGTTGGGGTCATTACTCCCTGGAACTTTCCCCTGGCGATGATTGCCCGCAAAGTGGCGCCGGCGTTGGCGGCGGGCTGCACCCTGGTGATCAAACCTGCGGCGGAAACGCCTCTGACAGCCCTGCTGCTGACCGGGCTTGCCGAGGAGGCCGGCCTGCCCCCCGGGGTGATCAACCTGGTCCCCGGCACCGATGCCGCAACCATTGGACACCGTCTGTGTACCCACCCTAAGGTGCGCAAGCTTTCCTTCACCGGGTCGACGGCGGTGGGACGAATCCTGATGGCTCAAAGTGCCTCGGGTATTCAAAGACTGTCTCTTGAGCTTGGGGGCAACGCCCCCTTCCTGGTGTTTGACGACGCGAACCTGGAGGCGGCGGTGGAAGGGCTGATCGCCTCCAAGTTCCGAAACAGCGGTCAGACTTGCGTCTGTGCCAACCGCATCCTGGTTCAGCGTGGCATCTATGACCCATTCATCCGGCGGCTGAAGACCCGTATGGCATCCCTGACTCTGGGACCCGGTTCCCTGCCTGGGGCCGATCTGGGTCCCCTAATCAGTGACCGGGCCATCGCCCGGGTCGAGTCTCTGGTTGACCAGGCTTTGGAGGCTGGCGCTGTGAAGACCCTGGGGGCTGGCCGGGTTGGTGAGGCTAGCCGCTACTACTCCCCTACTCTGCTGGAGTCGGTGACGCCACAGAACCCAATCTGGTCCCAGGAGATCTTCGGTCCAGTGGTGACAGTGACGCCGTTCGACACCGAAGAGGAAGGGATTGCCCTGGCGAATCACACCGAGGCCGGGCTGGCCAGCTACCTGTTCAGTGACACCCTTTCCCGGGCGATGCGAGTGGCAGAGTCTCTGGACTATGGCATGGTGGGCATCAATGAGGGGATCATCTCCAGCGCCACCGCTCCCTTTGGCGGCATCAAGAGTTCAGGCCTGGGTCGTGAAGGCGGTCAGGAGGGACTGGATGAGTACCTGGAGACGAAATATCTTTGTCTCGGCGGCATGGGTTAAGTGTGATCCAGCTAACAGTTGTTCCACGTACCTAGCATACCTGGGTCTCAATTAATAATGGTTTGTTAGAAAAAACTGATATAATCCGCACCGAGTTGTAAACATGGAAAGGTTTTGCAGTTATGGCCCCTCGAAATAGCGATGCGCAAGCCAAGCCCATCAAGGTGCAGGCAGCGGATCCCCGCAAGATGGACAGGTTCAATCCCCGCAATCGAATCTACGTTCGAAAATCCTTAGGTCAATGGACCAATTTGCGCCGTCAGATGGGCTGGGTGTTCATGATCCTGTTCCTTGGCCTGCCCTGGCTCCCCTGGGGGGATCGCCCCGCGGTGCTGTTCGAACTGGCCCAAAGAAAGTTTTACGTTTTCGGCCTGGTGATCTGGCCCCAGGATCTGCTGTTGCTGGCCTTCCTGTTTATGATTGCTGCCTTTGCCCTGTTCTTCTTTACCACCTATTTGGGGAGGGTGTGGTGTGGCTACACCTGTCCGCAGACGGTGTGGACCTTCATCTTTATCTGGATAGAGGAGAAGGTTGAGGGTAACCACAATAAGAGGATGAAGCTGGATAAGGCCCCCTGGAGTGCCGATAAGGTCAAACGCAAAACAGCCAAACACGGATTGTGGTTGCTGGTGTCGCTGATCACTTCCCTGACCTTCGTCTCCTACTTCTATCCGGCTACCGAACTCTATCTGGATTTCTTCAGCGGCAACGCCAGTGGCGGCGCCTACTTCTGGGCCGTGTTCTTTACCCTGGCCACCTACGGCAATGCGGGCTGGATGAGGGAGATCATGTGCCTGCATATGTGTCCCTATGCCCGATTCCAATCGGTGATGTTCGACAAGGACACTTTCTCCGTGGGGTATGACGCCACTCGAGGTGAAACCCGCGGTCCCCGAGGTCGTAAGCAGAACCCCAAGGAGATGGGACTGGGTGACTGCATCGACTGTAATCTCTGTGTTCAGGTGTGCCCCACTGGCATCGACATCCGTAATGGCCTGCAGTATGAGTGCATCAACTGTGGTGCCTGTGTGGAGACTTGCGACGATGTGATGGCCAAGATGGGTTACGACAAAGGCCTGATCGCCTACACCACAGAGCGCAAACTCGAAGGGGGCAGCAGCAATGTGATGCGTCCCAAGCTGATCGGTTATGGCATCGCCATGGTGGTGATGTGTGTGGCCTTCGGCGGGATGGTCGCTGCCATCAAGCCTCTTGAGGTGGACGTCATCCGCGACCGCAACATGCTCTACCGTGAAACCAATGAGGGGCTTATCGAAAACGTCTATACCCTCAAGGTGCTCAACAAGAGCGAGGCTCCGGTAACTTTCGACCTGAAGGTCGAGGGGCTGGAGGAGTATGAGTGGGGTGGACCTCAACAGGTGGTCGTAGGTGGTGGCGAAGTGGCCAGTGTTCCCGTGGCCCTGTCGGTGGACCCCTACTATCTGAAAGAGGCGGTCATCGACATCGACTTTGTTGCCAGCGGCGATGTGGACCAGACTCGGGTTACCGACATCCAGGGTTCCCGTTTCATCAGTGTGAGATAAAACGGGTAAAAGTGTAAGAAAACGGGCCTTGTGCCCGTTTTTTATTCGAAAGGAATATTTTTATAATTTTCCTCTTGCGTAACGAATTCAGCTCCCTATAATGCGCTCCCTGTCGACGGGGCACAGCGGGTCATCAAACACCGCGCTGAGCAAAACATCGACACCCGGAAAAACCTTTGAAAATAGGGCTTGACGGGGGATGAGGAAAGCGTAGAATGCGCAGCCTCAGCAACGAAAACAACGTTGCACTGCTCTTTAACAATTAGTCAGACAATCTGTGTGGGCACTCGCGCAGGATTGATATCTCATATATCAATGTTGCACTGAGTGACTATAACAAGTTAATTCAGTAATTCATTGAGTCGGAATTTTCGGATTCCAAAAAACTTTTTAATTGAAGAGTTTGATCATGGCTCAGATTGAACGCTAGCGGCAGGCCTAACACATGCAAGTCGAGCGGAAACGACAGTATTGAAGCTTCGGTGGATTTACTGGGCGTCGAGCGGCGGACGGGTGAGTAATGCTTAGGAATTTGCCCAGTCGAGGGGGACAACAGTTGGAAACGACTGCTAATACCGCATACGCCCTACGGGGGAAAGAGGGGGATGCTTCGGCACCTTTCGCGATTGGATAAGCCTAAGTGAGATTAGCTAGATGGTGAGGTAATGGCTCACCATGGCGACGATCTCTAGCTGGTTTGAGAGGATGATCAGCCACACTGGAACTGAGACACGGTCCAGACTCCTACGGGAGGCAGCAGTGGGGAATATTGCACAATGGGCGCAAGCCTGATGCAGCCATGCCGCGTGTATGAAGAAGGCCTTCGGGTTGTAAAGTACTTTCAGCGAGGAGGAAAGGTTAGCGGTTAATACCCGTTAGCTGTGACGTTACTCGCAGAAGAAGCACCGGCTAACTCCGTGCCAGCAGCCGCGGTAATACGGAGGGTGCGAGCGTTAATCGGAATTACTGGGCGTAAAGCGCATGCAGGCGGTCTGTTAAGCGAGATGTGAAAGCCCCGGGCTTAACCTGGGAACTGCATTTCGAACTGGCAGACTAGAGTCTTGTAGAGGGAGGTAGAATTTCAGGTGTAGCGGTGAAATGCGTAGAGATCTGAAGGAATACCAGTGGCGAAGGCGGCCTCCTGGACAAAGACTGACGCTCAGATGCGAAAGCGTGGGGAGCAAACAGGATTAGATACCCTGGTAGTCCACGCTGTAAACGATGTCTATTAGGAGTCTGTGCCCTTGAGGCGTGGGTTCCAAAGCTAACGCATTAAATAGACCGCCTGGGGAGTACGGCCGCAAGGTTAAAACTCAAATGAATTGACGGGGGCCCGCACAAGCGGTGGAGCATGTGGTTTAATTCGATGCAACGCGAAGAACCTTACCATCCCTTGACATCCACGGAAGCTTTGAGAGATCGAAGTGTGCCTTCGGGAACCGTGAGACAGGTGCTGCATGGCTGTCGTCAGCTCGTGTTGTGAAATGTTGGGTTAAGTCCCGCAACGAGCGCAACCCTTGTCCTTAGTTGCCAGCGCGTAATGGCGGGAACTCTAGGGAGACTGCCGGTGATAAACCGGAGGAAGGTGGGGACGACGTCAAGTCATCATGGCCCTTACGGGATGGGCTACACACGTGCTACAATGGTCGGTACAAAGGGTTGCGAGCTCGCGAGAGTCAGCCAATCCCATAAAGCCGGTCGTAGTCCGGATTGGAGTCTGCAACTCGACTCCATGAAGTCGGAATCGCTAGTAATCGTGAATCAGAATGTCACGGTGAATACGTTCCCGGGCCTTGTACACACCGCCCGTCACACCATGGGAGTGGGCTGCACCAGAAGTCATTAGCTTAACCTTCGGGAGGGCGATGACCACGGTGTGGTTCATGACTGGGGTGAAGTCGTAACAAGGTAGCCCTAGGGGAACCTGGGGCTGGATCACCTCCTTACGAAATAGATACGGTTTTGCGTTGAGTGTTCACACAGATTGTCTGAAATCATCCTTAGGGGTGATTTTGGCGTTTTTGCTAAGGCAAAAACTTGCTCTTTAACAATTTGGACAAGCTGATAATTTCTCGAGATATTTGCAATTTTTGCAAGTGCCTTGAATATCTGGCGATAGATTAACGTATTGGTTGTTTAAACAATTAATGCAATCTCAAAACTCGGTATTGCGCTGGGATTTGATTTCCAATTGAGGAAGCGCTTGAGCGAGCGAGGGAGTTAACTTCTGTTAATGACCGACGCGAGTGAAAGGGCTGACGACAAGTGGGAAGCAAAGAACAAGCAAGACCCATTGGGGTTGTATGGTTAAGCGACTAAGCGTACACGGTGGATGCCTAGGCAGTCAGAGGCGATGAAGGACGTACTAACTTGCGATAAGCGGTGATGAGGCAGTAAGAGCCATTTGAGTCACCGATTTCCGAATGGGGAAACCCGGCCGCATAAGCGGTCACTGTGCACTGAATACATAGGTGTACAGAGCGAACCAGGGGAACTGAAACATCTAAGTACCCTGAGGAAAAGAAATCAATTGAGATTCCCTAAGTAGCGGCGAGCGAACGGGGATTAGCCCTTAAGCACAGAGGGTGTTAGTGGAAGCTTCTGGAAAGTAGCGCGATACAGGGTGATAGCCCCGTACACGAAAACTAACTTTGTGTGAAATCGAGTAGGACGGGACACGTGATATCTTGTCTGAACATGGGGGGACCATCCTCCAAGGCTAAATACTCCTGACTGACCGATAGTGAACCAGTACCGTGAGGGAAAGGCGAAAAGAACCCCTGTGAGGGGAGTGAAATAGAACCTGAAACCGTGTACGTACAAGCAGTGGGAGCCCTTCGGGGTGACTGCGTACCTTTTGTATAATGGGTCAGCGACTTACATTTTGTAGCAAGGTTAACCGAATAGGGGAGCCGTAGGGAAACCGAGTCTTAACTGGGCGAATGAGTTGCAAGGTGTAGACCCGAAACCCGGTGATCTACCCATGGGCAGGTTGAAGGTTGGGTAACACCAACTGGAGGACCGAACCGACTAATGTTGCAAAATTAGCGGATGACTTGTGGGTAGGGGTGAAAGGCCAATCAAACCGGGAGATAGCTGGTTCTCCTCGAAAGCTATTTAGGTAGCGCCTCGTATCTCACCATTGGGGGTAGAGCACTGTTAAGGCTAGGGGGTCATCCCGACTTACCAACCCTTTGCAAACTCCGAATACCAATGAGTGCAATTACGGGAGACACACGGCGGGTGCTAACGTCCGTCGTGGAGAGGGAAACAACCCAGACCGCCAGCTAAGGTCCCAAAGTTCTAGTTAAGTGGGAAACGATGTGGAAAGGCTCAGACAGCCAGGATGTTGGCTTAGAAGCAGCCATCATTTAAAGAAAGCGTAATAGCTCACTGGTCGAGTCGGTCTGCGCGGAAGATGTAACGGGGCTAAACTAGACACCGAAGCTGCGGATGCACACTTGTTGTGCATGGTAGAGGAGCGTTCTGTAAGCGGTTGAAGGTGTGTCGAGAGGCATGCTGGACGTATCAGAAGTGCGAATGCTGACATGAGTAACGTTAAAGCGGGTGAAAAACCCGCTCGCCGGAAGACCAAGGGTTCCTGTCCAACGTTAATCGGGGCAGGGTGAGTCGACCCCTAAGGCGAGGCCGAAAGGCGTAGTCGATGGGAAACGGGTTAATATTCCCGTACTTCTTCTTACTGCGATGGAGTGACGGAGAAGGCTAGGCCAGCGCACTATCGGATGTGCGTTTAAGGTTGTAGGCGGTGTGTTTAGGCAAATCCGGACACACATTACGCTGAGAGCTGATGACGAGGTGCTACGGCACTGAAGTGGTTGATGCCATGCTTCCAGGAAAAACTTCTAAGCTTCAGGTAAGAAGGAATCGTACCCCAAACCAACACTGGTGGTCAGGTAGAGAATACCAAGGCGCTTGAGAGAACTCGGGTGAAGGAACTAGGCAAAATGGTACCGTAACTTCGGGAGAAGGTACGCTGCTGACGGTGATGGGACTTGCTCCCTAAGCTGTCGGCAGTCGCAGATACCAGGTGGCTGCAACTGTTTATCAAAAACACAGCACTGTGCAAACACGTAAGTGGACGTATACGGTGTGACGCCTGCCCGGTGCCGGAAGGTTAATTGATGGGGTTATTCTTCGGAAGAAGCTCTTGATCGAAGCCCCGGTAAACGGCGGCCGTAACTATAACGGTCCTAAGGTAGCGAAATTCCTTGTCGGGTAAGTTCCGACCTGCACGAATGGCGTAATGATGGCCACGCTGTCTCCACCCGAGACTCAGTGAAATTGAATTTGCGGTGAAGATGCCGTATACCCGCGGCTAGACGGAAAGACCCCGTGAACCTTTACTACAGCTTGGCACTGAACATTGACCCTACATGTGTAGGATAGGTGGGAGGCTTTGAAGCGTTGTCGCTAGATGACGTGGAGCCGTCCTTGAAATACCACCCTTGTAGTGTTGATGTTCTAACCTGGGCCCCTGAATCGGGGTTAGGGACAGTGCCTGGTGGGTAGTTTGACTGGGGCGGTCTCCTCCCAAAGAGTAACGGAGGAGCACGAAGGTTGGCTAAGTATGGTCGGACATCATACGGTTAGTGCAATGGCATAAGCCAGCTTAACTGCGAGACAGACACGTCGAGCAGGTACGAAAGTAGGTCATAGTGATCCGGTGGTTCTGCATGGAAGGGCCATCGCTCAACGGATAAAAGGTACTCCGGGGATAACAGGCTGATACCGCCCAAGAGTTCATATCGACGGCGGTGTTTGGCACCTCGATGTCGGCTCATCACATCCTGGGGCTGAAGTCGGTCCCAAGGGTATGGCTGTTCGCCATTTAAAGTGGTACGCGAGCTGGGTTCAGAACGTCGTGAGACAGTTCGGTCCCTATCTGCCGTGGGCGTTTGAGAATTGAGAGGGGCTGCTCCTAGTACGAGAGGACCGGAGTGGACGAACCTCTGGTGTTCCGGTTGTCACGCCAGTGGCATTGCCGGGTAGCTAAGTTCGGAATCGATAACCGCTGAAAGCATCTAAGCGGGAAGCGAGCCTCAAGATGAGTTCTCACTAGACCTTCAAGGTCTCTAAAGGGCCGTCCAAGACTAGGACGTTGATAGGCAGGGTGTGTAAGCGTTGTGAGGCGTTGAGCTAACCTGTACTAATGACCCGTGAGGCTTAACCATACAACACCCAATGGGTTTTGATATCCCAGATATAGAAAGCGCTTGCGAGAATGCAAACGAGAAAACAGCTTGTGCGAATTGTTCCAAATTCGTCTGACGACCATAGCGCTGTGGTCCCACCTGATCCCATGCCGAACTCAGCAGTGAAACACAGTAGCGCCGATGGTAGTGTGGGAGTTCCCATGTGAGAGTAGGTCATCGTCAGGCACCAATTCCTTGATGTGAGAGTGCTAATCAGTCTCTTGCGTCAGGCATAAAATTCGGCGGAGTGGTAGTTCAGTTGGTTAGAATACCGGCCTGTCACGCCGGGGGTCGCGGGTTCGAGTCCCGTCCACTCCGCCAACAAATCGAAAAAGCCCGTAGCTAACGCTACGGGCTTTTTTCGTTTATCGCTCCCAAAAACTGCTGTGCAGTTTGGTCGCGTGGCTGGGCGCCCCCGTACGAGTCCGTCCACTCCGCCAACTATTTAGATAAAACCCAGCCTTGAGCTGGGTTTTGTCGTTTCTGCTGTTTATAACTTCCAGGTTGCTGAGAGAAGGCTACGAAGTGCTCCCGTCACCACACGCACAATCGTCTCCCTGGTGCACGCCAGGGTCCAGTGGCTTTCTTTCGACCCTTAAATCAAAGACTCTGGATACCGGCGTGCGCGATGTATGGACTCCTCCCTCCCCTAAGGGGCTAGAGTTAAGTCACCACAACCGCTCTAACAGCGAAAGGAGCCCATACATGCTTAACCTTAATATCATCGGCATCGACCTGGCAAAATCTTCTTTCCAAGTGGCAACGCTCAGTCCGGAACATCAAGTGTTGAATAACCGCAGTATGTCACGCGCACGACTTGAGCAATGGCTGGCCAAGCAGAAACCCTCCATTGTTGCCGTGGAGGCCTGTGGCTCCGCCCACTACTGGGGCCGCTTCGCTGAATCTTTTGGCCACTCCGTCATGATCATCGCCCCCAAAACAGTCACCCCATATCGGCAGGGCCATAAAACCGATAGCAACGATGCACTGGCCATCGCGATAGCAGCCCGTCAGCCAAGCACTCGCTCTGCAGCAGTCAAATCGGTTGAACAACAAGCTTTGCAAAGCATTGAGCGGATGCGTCAGCACTGGCTGGATCATAACCGCTCAACCAGCAACATGATGCGTAGCTTGCTCTATGAGTTTGGTATCACCATCGCCAAAGGGAATACAGCACTTATACGGATCATGCCAGAGCTTCTAGACGGCTCGTCTGAGCTTCTTCCTCAGGCCTTCAAAGCTCAGCTTTCAAAGGTGTACCAGCAATGGCAACGGGGGAGAGATGAGCTCAAACAAATAGAGAATCAGCTATCAGAATTGATAAAGCAGCAGTCGCCCTGCAAGAGGCTCATGAAGCTTGAAGGCGTTGGCGAGGTTAATGCCTTGGCCTTGTATCTCATCTTAGGTGAGCGTGGTGAAGGGTTTAAGAATGGCCGGGAAGCCGCGGCCTGCATTGGAGTGACGCCTAAACAATTCAGTACCGGGGGCGTCACTTCTTTAGGTGGTATTGGCAAGCGGATTGGCCATAAGCGGCTGCGCGCCAACCTGATTCAGGGGGCATTAGCTGTGGCCATGCAATTAGGCCGTAGGCCACCTAAGACACTCAAAGAAAAATGGCTGTTGGCAATTATCGAGCGACGCGGGCTTCGACGTGCGGCAGTGGCGCTAGTTAACAAAACCATTCGCACTGCCTGGGCCATGTTGCACCGAGATCAGGATTATCAACAACCTCAAGCTATCTAACCATCGATTCAAGAGTTAAGAGTGACAACCAAGAGCGCATAACAAACAGGTGAGACCGACCACCAAGAGCCTGATCTTGCCGGCGAGAATTCAATTCCGCGTTCGCGTAGAGGCATGGTGGTGCGAAAACATCAGTGGCCAGGGATCGCAACCCATCAAGAGCCCGAATATACGCCTGCATCTTACTTTGTCTGTCTGCGCTGGAGGTTGAAACTCGGGAGGAGTCCATATACCGGCATGACAGTGCTGGGGGGAGCCGCATTAGGTTGAAATTAG
The DNA here is from genome assembly GCF_030296015.1 of Ferrimonas sp. YFM. Classification (NCBI taxonomy): domain Bacteria; kingdom Pseudomonadati; phylum Pseudomonadota; class Gammaproteobacteria; order Alteromonadales; family Ferrimonadaceae; genus Ferrimonas; species Ferrimonas sp. YFM. The sequence continues at coordinate 4,622,601 of NZ_AP027368.1, read as the reverse complement.
ACTCTCTGCGAACCTGCAGCTGTGAGGTAAGACAGCGGATCTGTTGGCGGCAATAGGGTTCTAGGGGAGGCGCAGAGTCATCGATAGGTATGGTGTGTGCGAGCCCCCTCTCTAGGGTTGGAGAGTAGTTCGATGTGGGGTGAGTTGGATATAAAAAGGGGACCTTGAAGGTCCCCCGAGTCATTGTTTCTGTTTGGCTGCGGCTTTGCGCCGGGCATATTGGCTGGCGCCTGCCGGAGGCTTCTCCGGTATGGGGCGGCGCTTATCCAATATATGTTGAACCGCTTCTATGGGGTGCCGGTAAAGCATCCTTGGGCCGGAGTAGATCATCGCCTTTCTTGCCTGAGCCCTGGGCTCAGGTTTGTAGCAGTGGATGGGGCATCGTGCGCAGTCCGGCTTAGTCTCGCCATAGGGGCAGCGATCCAGTTTCTGCTCAGCGTAGTTCAGCAGAGACAAACAGTCGGGGCAAAGACCATTGGTTCTCAATTCCGTCTGGCAATGGGCCTTGCAGTAGATCTGCAGCATATGCTTGATGGTCTTGTGTTCTTTGGCCAGTCTGCCTGTCAGTATCTCTGAGCTCATCTGTGTACTCCGTATATGGGGCACTGCTGTGCCCCATGTCTTGCTATCAGGCGGTAGCCAGTTTTTTAGCGCGTTTGGCGGCCAGGCTGGCCTTTACCAAGCCAAAGAGGAACATGGCGATAAACATGCCACCTACGGCAAACAGGATATCACCAGGCACTCGCCACCACACCAACTGTCGTACCAGGTCACTCTGAAGAACTTCAGGTGAGCGTGCGAACCAGTAGCCGTGGTCGATGGCGGCAAAGAACTGGATGATGCCAACGGGAAGCAGAGACATCACCAGCATCGCCATCAGGCCGATGTTCATGCACCAGAAGGCCCATTTCAGCAGGTTCTGATTCCAGCCGCGCCCTTTACTGAGTCCCATCATACAGAACAGCATCAGGCCGATGCCCAGCATACCGTATACACCCATAAAGGCACCGTGTCCGTGGGCGGCCGTGGTGTTCAGTCCCTGCACATAGTAGAGCGAGATGGGAGGGTTGATCAGGAAGCCTAACATGCCGGCACCAAACATATTCCAGAAGGCGGTCGCCACGAAGAACATGATGGCCCACTTGTAGTTGGTCATCCAGCTGGCCGCGTTGCGAAGACGATACTGCTCATAGGCCTCAAAGCCGATCAGTGCCAGAGGGACCACCTCCAGGGCGGAGAAGATGGAGCCCCAGGCCAGTACCGACGTCGGAGTACCGGTGAAGTACCAGTGGTGCGCGGTACCGATGATTCCTCCGGAAAGGAATATCAAGGTGGCGAACAACACCGCAGCGTTGGCACTGCGGGCACGAATCAGTCCCAGGCGGACAAACATCAGGGCAATCACGGCGGTGGCAAAGGTTTCAAAGAAGCCCTCTACCCACAGGTGAACTACCCACCAGCGCCAGTACTCAGCCATGGCCAGGTTGGTGTGTTTGCCCATCATCAGGCCAGCGCCATAGAACAGACCAATGGCCACCACCGATACATAGAGCAGCCAGATCACCGGTTTGTGGTCGTTTTGCTCGCTGAGTGCGGGGCGAATGGCGGCGGTCACCAGGCCAAGCCAGATAAGCAGGCCGACCATCAACAGCATCTGCCAGAAGCGCCCCAGGTCGATGTACTCATGCCCCTGGTGACCAAACCAGTAGCTCAGATCGATGTCCAGCACCTGCTGAACCGCCAACCATTCCCCGGCCATGGATCCCAGAACCACGATCAGCAGGGCCAGCCAAAGCAGGTTTACACCCAGCTTTTGCCACTTGGGCTCACGGCCTCCGGAGAGTGCTGGCGCGATATAGAGCCCGGTTGCCAGCCAAAGGGTGGCAATCCAGAACACCGCGAGTTGAGTGTGCCAGGTTCGGGTCAGGGAGTAGGGAAGGATATCGGACAGGGGGATACCGTAGAACTGTTGGCCTTCAACCGCGTAGTGGGCGGTGATCCCACCCAGGACGATCTGCAGCATGAACAGGCCGATGGCAGTGAGGAAGTACTTGCCCAATGCACGCTGAGAGGCAGTGGGTTGGTGGCTGAAGATGGGGTCTTCCTTCGCCGGGGTCGGCAGAGGGTCATGCTTCAGGGTGGAGTGGTACCAGGCCAGCGCTGCGACACCAAAGATCAGCACCACCACGGACAAGATGGACCAGACCGTAATGGAGGAGGTGGGCTGGTTGTCCACCAGGGGCTCATGGGGCCAGTTGTTGGTGTAGGACACGCCGGGCTGGTCTGCGCGATCGGTGGTGGTTGCCCAGGCACTCCAGAAGATGAAGGCGGTCAGGTCCTGGCGTCGCTCCAGGGAAGGCAGGGTACCCTCCTTCATGGCGTACTGTTCCCTAAGGGGCTGAAGTTCAGGATCATCACTGAACAGGGAGAGGTAATGCGCCTGAACCCGGTTAATGGCATCAAAGCGGGTGTTGGATATGGTGATGGTGCCATTGGCCGGGTTATAGCGATTGCGACGAACGTCCGCTTTGAGTTCGGCCTGCAACCCGCCTTGGCGAGCTTCGCTCAGGGTCTCGTAAGCTTGGCCAAACTGATCCTGGGCCTGGATTTCGAGCCAGGCCATCAGTTCTCTGTGCAGCCAGTCGGCACTCCAGTCTGGTGCAACATAGGAGCCGTGGCCCCAGATGGAGCCCAGTTGGTGGCCACCCATGGAGCGCCAGGCCATCTGGCCCTGTTGAATATCCTCTTCGGAGAAAAGTACCCGGCCATCATCGCTGACGACCTGTGTAGGAATGGGGGGCATTTCTCGATAGGTACTGCTGCCCATGGAGAGCAACACGGTGAAAGAGGCGAGACAGGAGAGTATCAGCGCCCAAAGTATGATTTTTTGTCGACTCATAACCGTACCTGCTATCTGGTTTTGTCGTTTGTTGAGGGTGAGTTATTTAAAGGTGCATTTTCAATGCATCAATAGATTGGGAAAACCTTAGTAAAATACTCAAGTATTGGCAACGGACGATTTGCAGGAAGGAGAGGGTTGAGATCTGGATCACGTATCGTCGGGGAGGAGTTACCCCTAAGGGAATAGAAAAGGGCGGCAGAGCCGCCCGGATTGTCAGAGAGAGGGTTTGCTGCTGAGGGAGCTGGGGAGGGTGTCCATAACCTGATCGGCCAGGCCGGTACCCGCAGCCTGATAGATGTTGTAGACGCTGTGCACCCCCATCTCCAGAAGAGCTTCCTCCTCATCGGGGTAACGCACAATCGCGGTAACCTTGCCTCGATAGTCACTGTTGAACAGCAGCTCGGCGGTATGCAGGTTACCCAGGTGGGAGGGCATCGCCAGTACGATCAGATCCACACTGGAGGTGGGCACCAACTTATCCCAGAAGTCTGAGTCAGTACCGTCACCCAGAACTGCATTGCGCTGCTCTTTGTGATGACGCTCGATGATCTCCTGCTTATGGTCAATACCGAGAACCTGACCTTGGTGCGCCTCATTGAGAGAGTCATAGGCTGCCGAACCGATTCGGCCCATACCAAAGATGAGGATCTTGGGCTCCCCCAGGTGGATGGGCTGATCCTCAGGATGAAGGGGGGTGCGCTGGCGATGTTGCAGTTTGGGCTGCAGCCAGTGGTAGAGGCCCTGCGCCATACGGTCCAATGGCGCGGCAATCAGGAAACTGAAGGCCACCATCAGTGCCATAACTCTCAGCCAGCTGGCATCCAGGGTGCCGGTGGCGATGGCAGCTGTCATCACAATCAAGCCAAACTCGCTGAAGTTGCCCAGTGTCAGCGACGACATAAAGGCGGTGCGTAACCTGAAGCGGAAAAACAGCAGTAGCCCGAGGAACAACATCAGCTTAAGGGGCAGCAGTATCAACAGAGTCAGCGCTGTGGTGATCTCTTCCATGGAGGGGATGCCTTGCTGGCCTATGGTAAGGAAGAAGGCGACAAGGAAAAGCTCTTTAAAGAGGAACAGGGATTTGGACAGCTCGGAAGACTTGGCGTGGCCAGCCAGGAGAATGCCCATAATCAGAGCGCCCAGATCCGGTTTCAGGCCTACGGCGCCAAACAGGGCGGCACCGGGGACCAATGCCATCACCAGGCCGAAGAGCACCAGCATCTCACCATGGCCACTGCTCTTCATCATCCTGAACAGCAGCGGTCGGAGCAGGGGCAGGGCCAATAGGGCAAATGCCCAGGGGGAGGGCCACACCCCCTTGCTTGCGGTAAGGTATACCACGGCAAAGATGTCCTGCATGATCAGAATGCCGATGGCGGTGCGGCCATAGAGTGAGGCCAAGTCGCCACTCTCCTCAAGAGTCTTAATGGCAAACACCGTGCTGGAGAAGCTCAATGCAAACCCCAGAGTCAGAATCTGGGTGTTGGACAGTTGGTCGAACATGCCCAGCCCAACCAGTGCCATTGTCTTAATAAAGAGCGCCGCAATGAAGACGGTGATCAGCATATGGGTGGTTGCCGTACCCCACACCTCTCGCCTGGCCAGGCTGCTCAGGTCCAGCTTCAGGCCAATGGCAAACAGCAGAAGCAGTACGCCGAGATCGGCGATGGGTGTCAGGAACTCCAAAGCATCGATGCCGGCGGCGTAGAGGGCAAAGCCTGCGGCCAGATACCCGATCAGCGGGGGAAGGCCGATGCGTACGGCCCCCAGGGCGAGGAGGAGAGGTATAAGTAGAAGGAGGGGATCCATCCAAAGTCTCCTTGAGAGTAATAGATGCCTGTATTGTAACCAGTTTAATTACACTTTAGTGGCTTACGCCTGAGAATTTCACGCCTGGAATTTTCGAGCTCAGTTACTGGTCAGGCCGAATTTACCTAATCTTCCTGCCTTTTATATTTAAGATTGTGGATAACTCTGTGGGTTTGTTGTGTGAATGCGGTGTGGTTAAGCGATTGGCCAATTATCCTGAAAAAAGTTTCAAAATCGCCTTGCCAAGTTAATCCCAGCCCCTATAATGCGCTCCCTGTCGACGGGGCAAAGCGGAAGGAAAACGGACGCCGAGCAAAACATCGACACCCGGAAAAACCTTTGAAAATAGGGCTTGACGGGGGATGAGGAAAGCGTAGAATGCGCAGCCTCAGCAACGAAAACAACGTTGCACTGCTCTTTAACAATTAGTCAGACAATCTGTGTGGGCACTCGCGCAGGATTGATATCTCATATATCAATGTTGCACTGAGTGACTATAACAAGTTAATTCAGTAATTCATTGAGTCGGAATTTTCGGATTCCAAAAAACTTTTTAATTGAAGAGTTTGATCATGGCTCAGATTGAACGCTGGCGGCAGGCCTAACACATGCAAGTCGAGCGGAAACGACAACAAAGATTCTTCGGATGATTTGTTGGGCGTCGAGCGGCGGACGGGTGAGTAATGCTTAGGAATTTGCCCAGTCGAGGGGGACAACAGTTGGAAACGACTGCTAATACCGCATACGCCCTACGGGGGAAAGAGGGGGATGCTTCGGCACCTTTCGCGATTGGATAAGCCTAAGTGAGATTAGCTAGATGGTGAGGTAATGGCTCACCATGGCGACGATCTCTAGCTGGTTTGAGAGGATGATCAGCCACACTGGAACTGAGACACGGTCCAGACTCCTACGGGAGGCAGCAGTGGGGAATATTGCACAATGGGCGCAAGCCTGATGCAGCCATGCCGCGTGTATGAAGAAGGCCTTCGGGTTGTAAAGTACTTTCAGCGAGGAGGAAAGGTTAACGGTTAATACCCGTTAGCTGTGACGTTACTCGCAGAAGAAGCACCGGCTAACTCCGTGCCAGCAGCCGCGGTAATACGGAGGGTGCGAGCGTTAATCGGAATTACTGGGCGTAAAGCGCATGCAGGCGGTCTGTTAAGCGAGATGTGAAAGCCCCGGGCTTAACCTGGGAACTGCATTTCGAACTGGCAGACTAGAGTCTTGTAGAGGGAGGTAGAATTTCAGGTGTAGCGGTGAAATGCGTAGAGATCTGAAGGAATACCAGTGGCGAAGGCGGCCTCCTGGACAAAGACTGACGCTCAGATGCGAAAGCGTGGGGAGCAAACAGGATTAGATACCCTGGTAGTCCACGCTGTAAACGATGTCTATTAGGAGTCTGTGCCCTTGAGGCGTGGGTTCCAAAGCTAACGCATTAAATAGACCGCCTGGGGAGTACGGCCGCAAGGTTAAAACTCAAATGAATTGACGGGGGCCCGCACAAGCGGTGGAGCATGTGGTTTAATTCGATGCAACGCGAAGAACCTTACCATCCCTTGACATCCACGGAAGCTTTGAGAGATCGAAGTGTGCCTTCGGGAACCGTGAGACAGGTGCTGCATGGCTGTCGTCAGCTCGTGTTGTGAAATGTTGGGTTAAGTCCCGCAACGAGCGCAACCCTTGTCCTTAGTTGCCAGCGCGTAATGGCGGGAACTCTAGGGAGACTGCCGGTGATAAACCGGAGGAAGGTGGGGACGACGTCAAGTCATCATGGCCCTTACGGGATGGGCTACACACGTGCTACAATGGTCGGTACAAAGGGTTGCGAGCTCGCGAGAGTCAGCCAATCCCATAAAGCCGGTCGTAGTCCGGATTGGAGTCTGCAACTCGACTCCATGAAGTCGGAATCGCTAGTAATCGTGAATCAGAATGTCACGGTGAATACGTTCCCGGGCCTTGTACACACCGCCCGTCACACCATGGGAGTGGGCTGCACCAGAAGTCATTAGCTTAACCTTCGGGAGGGCGATGACCACGGTGTGGTTCATGACTGGGGTGAAGTCGTAACAAGGTAGCCCTAGGGGAACCTGGGGCTGGATCACCTCCTTACGAAATAGATACGGTTTTGCGTTGAGTGTTCACACAGATTGTCTGAAATCATCCTTAGGGGTGATTTTGGCGTTTTTGCTTAGGCAAAAACTTGCTCTTTAACAATTTGGACAAGCTGATAATTTCTCGAGATATTTGCAATTTTTGCAAGTGCCTTGAATATCTGGCGATAGATTAACGTATTGGTTGTTTAATCGTATTAAGCAACTTCAGTAGTTTCTGCGCAGGAATTTGGTGCTTAGGTGAGGCGAAAGCCGAACGAGCGAGGGCGTGTGGTTCATCCACATAACCGAGTGAGTGAGGATTTCAACGACGCATAAGCGACAAAGACCCAGCAGAAAAGACCTATTGGGGTTGTATGGTTAAGTAACTAAGCGTACACGGTGGATGCCTAGGCAGTCAGAGGCGATGAAGGACGTACTAACTTGCGATAAGCGGTGATGAGGCAGTAAGAGCCATTTGAGTCACCGATTTCCGAATGGGGAAACCCGGCCGCATAAGCGGTCACTGTGCACTGAATACATAGGTGTACAGAGCGAACCAGGGGAACTGAAACATCTAAGTACCCTGAGGAAAAGAAATCAATTGAGATTCCCTAAGTAGCGGCGAGCGAACGGGGATTAGCCCTTAAGCACAGAGGGTGTTAGTGGAAGCTTCTGGAAAGTGGCGCGATACAGGGTGATAGCCCCGTACACGAAAACTAACTTTGTGTGAAATCGAGTAGGACGGGACACGTGATATCTTGTCTGAACATGGGGGGACCATCCTCCAAGGCTAAATACTCCTGACTGACCGATAGTGAACCAGTACCGTGAGGGAAAGGCGAAAAGAACCCCTGTGAGGGGAGTGAAATAGAACCTGAAACCGTGTACGTACAAGCAGTGGGAGCCCTTCGGGGTGACTGCGTACCTTTTGTATAATGGGTCAGCGACTTACATTTTGTAGCGAGGTTAACCGAATAGGGGAGCCGTAGGGAAACCGAGTCTTAACTGGGCGAATGAGTTGCAAGGTGTAGACCCGAAACCCGGTGATCTACCCATGGGCAGGTTGAAGGTTGGGTAACACCAACTGGAGGACCGAACCGACTAATGTTGCAAAATTAGCGGATGACTTGTGGGTAGGGGTGAAAGGCCAATCAAACCGGGAGATAGCTGGTTCTCCTCGAAAGCTATTTAGGTAGCGCCTCGTATCTCACCATTGGGGGTAGAGCACTGTTAAGGCTAGGGGGTCATCCCGACTTACCAACCCTTTGCAAACTCCGAATACCAATGAGTGCAATTACGGGAGACACACGGCGGGTGCTAACGTCCGTCGTGGAGAGGGAAACAACCCAGACCGCCAGCTAAGGTCCCAAAGTTCTAGTTAAGTGGGAAACGATGTGGAAAGGCTCAGACAGCCAGGATGTTGGCTTAGAAGCAGCCATCATTTAAAGAAAGCGTAATAGCTCACTGGTCGAGTCGGTCTGCGCGGAAGATGTAACGGGGCTAAACTAGACACCGAAGCTGCGGATGCACACTTGTGTGCATGGTAGAGGAGCGTTCTGTAAGCGGTTGAAGGTGTGTCGAGAGGCATGCTGGACGTATCAGAAGTGCGAATGCTGACATGAGTAACGTTAAAGCGGGTGAAAAACCCGCTCGCCGGAAGACCAAGGGTTCCTGTCCAACGTTAATCGGGGCAGGGTGAGTCGACCCCTAAGGCGAGGCCGAAAGGCGTAGTCGATGGGAAACGGGTTAATATTCCCGTACTTCTTCTTACTGCGATGGAGTGACGGAGAAGGCTAGGCCAGCGCACTATCGGATGTGCGTTTAAGGTTGTAGGCGGTGTGTTTAGGCAAATCCGGACACACATTACGCTGAGAGCTGATGACGAGGTGCTACGGCACTGAAGTGGTTGATGCCATGCTTCCAGGAAAAACTTCTAAGCTTCAGGTAAGAAGGAATCGTACCCCAAACCAACACTGGTGGTCAGGTAGAGAATACCAAGGCGCTTGAGAGAACTCGGGTGAAGGAACTAGGCAAAATGGTACCGTAACTTCGGGAGAAGGTACGCTGCTGACGGTGATGGGACTTGCTCCCTAAGCTGTCGGCAGTCGCAGATACCAGGTGGCTGCAACTGTTTATCAAAAACACAGCACTGTGCAAACACGTAAGTGGACGTATACGGTGTGACGCCTGCCCGGTGCCGGAAGGTTAATTGATGGGGTTATTCTTCGGAAGAAGCTCTTGATCGAAGCCCCGGTAAACGGCGGCCGTAACTATAACGGTCCTAAGGTAGCGAAATTCCTTGTCGGGTAAGTTCCGACCTGCACGAATGGCGTAATGATGGCCACGCTGTCTCCACCCGAGACTCAGTGAAATTGAATTTGCGGTGAAGATGCCGTATACCCGCGGCTAGACGGAAAGACCCCGTGAACCTTTACTACAGCTTGGCACTGAACATTGACCCTACATGTGTAGGATAGGTGGGAGGCTTTGAAGCGTTGTCGCTAGATGACGTGGAGCCGTCCTTGAAATACCACCCTTGTAGTGTTGATGTTCTAACCTGGGCCCCTGAATCGGGGTTAGGGACAGTGCCTGGTGGGTAGTTTGACTGGGGCGGTCTCCTCCCAAAGAGTAACGGAGGAGCACGAAGGTTGGCTAAGTATGGTCGGACATCATACGGTTAGTGCAATGGCATAAGCCAGCTTAACTGCGAGACAGACACGTCGAGCAGGTACGAAAGTAGGTCATAGTGATCCGGTGGTTCTGCATGGAAGGGCCATCGCTCAACGGATAAAAGGTACTCCGGGGATAACAGGCTGATACCGCCCAAGAGTTCATATCGACGGCGGTGTTTGGCACCTCGATGTCGGCTCATCACATCCTGGGGCTGAAGTCGGTCCCAAGGGTATGGCTGTTCGCCATTTAAAGTGGTACGCGAGCTGGGTTCAGAACGTCGTGAGACAGTTCGGTCCCTATCTGCCGTGGGCGTTTGAGAATTGAGAGGGGCTGCTCCTAGTACGAGAGGACCGGAGTGGACGAACCTCTGGTGTTCCGGTTGTCACGCCAGTGGCATTGCCGGGTAGCTAAGTTCGGAATCGATAACCGCTGAAAGCATCTAAGCGGGAAGCGAGCCTCAAGATGAGTTCTCACTAGACCTTTAAGGTCTCTAAAGGGCCGTCCAAGACTAGGACGTTGATAGGCAGGGTGTGTAAGCGTTGTGAGGCGTTGAGCTAACCTGTACTAATGACCCGTGAGGCTTAACCATACAACACCCAATGGGTTTTGATATCCCAGATAGAAAAGCGCTTGCGAGAATGCAAACGAGAAACAGCTTGTGCGAATTGTTCCAAATTCGTCTGACGACCATAGCGCTGTGGTCCCACCTGATCCCATGCCGAACTCAGCAGTGAAACACAGTAGCGCCGATGGTAGTGTGGGAGTTCCCATGTGAGAGTAGGTCATCGTCAGGCACTTATTCAGAGAGAAGCCCGTCCTTTTGGACGGGCTTTTTTCGTTTTAGGTCCTAAGTACGCATGAGATCAGGCCCCTGATCCCATGCGCTAATTCCCCGCCGCCGGCGCCCAGCAATGAAACACTGCAACAGCGATGGTGGAGTGGGTGCTCTCATGTGAGAGTCGGTCATCGTCAGGCACTCATTCAGAAGAAAGCCTAACCGCAAGGTTGGGCTTTTTTCGTTACTACTACCAGAGTGCTCGATGAAGGCTGCGGAGCGCTCCCCAACCCACACGCACAATCGTCTTCCTGACGCACGTCAGGATCCAGTGACTTTCTCTCGTTCCTTAAAATCAAAGACTCTGGATACCGGCGTGCGCCAACATGACGGTGCTAGGGGAGGCCACGTGGTAATGCATGAGCTCCGAGCGTGCTGATGGTTCAGGAGGTGAGCCTTAGGAGTTATGCCAAGGTAATCCTTCCAGCAGCAGCAACGAAGCGCTTGCCGCCCCACGCACAATCGCCTCTCTGGCGCACACCAAATAGTAATGAATTGGCTATGATCGCTTCAGCTAAGCAAAGACACATCTATCGATCACAATGCTGAAGCTTTATTTGTGTCCTCTCAGGCAGTGAAATTCACCTGTGGGTCGGCGTCGACTTGTTCCTGTATTCTTGGGCTTTGCTTTTTACGCTTCTCCTCTGCAAGCCCTGAAATCATGGGATCCTAGAGAATTTGCTCTATGACTGGTCTGAACAGTTGGTGCTTAACGTGCTCTGCTGCACAATTTAAGTGAGATCAACCTTACCTGCCCGGTCTGAGTTGGGTAAGATTCGCAGCAAACAGTGAACATCTGTACGCTAAATCCGTTGCGGTGGGAGTAAGCAGTGACCCAACTTCTCGAAGATCTGCACCTGGTAGATCTGATTCAGAACCAAATCAAGGCGCTGCCAGAGCAGCCGGCTATCTCCTACCGCGAGAAGGGAGAGTGGCACCCCATCAGTTGGCGTGAGCTGGGCAATAAGCTGACTCAGTTGGCCAGGGTGATGATCCACCTGGGCATCGACACCCAGGACAAGGTGGCGATTTTTGCCCAAAACTCCGACCGCTGGGCGATGACCGACCTCGCCGCCATGCAGTGTCGTTCTGTTGTCGTACCCATCTACCCCACCAATACCGCAGACCAGGCCAGATACATCATCAATGATGCCGGAGCCAAGCTGCTGTTTGTGGGCGACCAGGAACAGTATGACAAGGCCTTGGAGGTGGCGGACCGGTGCCCGAGCCTGACCAACATCGTGCTGATGAAGCCCTCTATCAGCAAGGCCGACTGTCCTGTGGTTCAGCACTACTTCCATGAGCTGTTGGAGTACGACGTTGCTTACTGTCAGGCTCAGCATCAGGAGCGCCTCGATGGCCGCAGCCTGGACGATCTGCTGACCCTGATCTACACCTCCGGGACCACGGGTGAGCCCAAAGGGGTGATGCTGGATTACCGCAACTTTGCCAGCACCACCAGGCAGCACTCCCGAATCCTCAGCTTCAATGCAGGTGAACGTTCACTGGCCTTCCTGCCTCTGTCTCATGTGTTTGAGCGGGGCTGGACGCTGTTTGCTCTGGGCCGGGGCGGTCACGTGGGTTTCCTAGAGAACCCTGCCGATGTTCAAAAGGCCTTGACCGAGTTTAAGCCTGAGGTGATGTGCGCCGTGCCCCGCTTCTATGAAAAGGTCTACAGCGCGGTTGCCGACAAGGTAGGCAAGGCTCCGGCTCCCCGTCGCTTCCTGTTCTATTGGGCCCTGCGCCAAGGCCGCATCCGCTTCGAAGCGGCCAACAACGGACAGAGGTTGAACCCGGTGCGCAAGCAGTTGGTCGCGCTGGCCGATAAGTTGGTGCTGTCCAAGCTGAGAGGCGTGTTGGGCGGCAAGATCCGCTTTATGCCCTGCGGCGGCGCTAAGCTGGATGATGTGGTCCACGAGTTCTTCCAGTCCGTGGGTATTACCCTGTTGTGCGGTTACGGCATGACCGAAACCACGGCGACCGTTACCTGTGGACTGCCAGGCTCCATCCGCCTCCAAGGCAATGGCCGTCCCATGCCTGAAGTTCAGGTAAAGATCGGCAAGGATGATGAGATCCTGGTGAAGGGCGATACGGTGATGAAGGGCTACTACAATCGCCCGGAAGAGACCGCAGAGGTGTTTGAGGATGGGTGGATGAAGACAGGTGACGCAGGTCTCCTGGACGATGAGGGGCACCTGCACATCACCGACCGCATCAAGGAGCTGATGAAGACCTCCAACGGCAAGTACATTGCCCCTCAGCGGGTCGAAGGGATGGTTGCCCGAGATCCTCTGATTGAGCAGGTGGCGGTGGTGGCTGAAGCCCGTAACTATGTGTCTGCGCTGATCGTGCCCGCCTTCGAATCTCTGGAAAGCTGGGCCAAGGAGAAGGGCATCAAGTACAAAGATCAGCTGGAGCTGATTCAGCACTCCGACGTGGTGGAGCACTTCGAGCAGCGTCTGAAGGAGGTACAGCAGGAGCTGGCCAAGTTCGAACAGGTGAAGAAGTTCACCCTGCTGCCCCGGGAGTTCTGCATGAAGCGCGGTGAATTGACTCCGACCCTGAAGCTGAGACGCAAGGTGATCAATGAGCGGTTTGCCGAGGAGATTGATGCCATGTACAGCAAGGCGAAGAAGCTGGTCGAGCGTAAGAAAGCCTCAATGAAGTAATGCTCGCCTTAATGAGCTTGGTGTCAGCGTAATGCTTGACGAAGAGGGTGCCGCACAGGCACCCTTTTTTGTGCATAGAAAAGGAGTCGCCATGCATACCATTACTCTGAGTCCCAGGTTTTCTGAAACCGATGCCCTGGGGCACATCAATAACACCGTGGTGCCTGTCTGGTTCGAGGAGGCGCGCACACCCATCTTTCGCTGCTTCGTCCCCAGCCTGGACCACAGAGAGTGGAATCTGATCCTGGCGGGATTCAAGGTGGACTACCTGCTGCCAACCTATTACGGCCAGGACGTGGTGATCACCACAGGGGTTAACCAGGTGGGCAACAGCTCATTGAAGATCTGGCATCAGGCCTCTCAGGATGGAAAGGTGGTGGCCAGGGCCGAGGTGGCCATGGTCCACTATGACTATGGGGAAGAGAAGCCGGTGCGCATTCCCGATGAGATTCGTGAGGCCCTGGGGCCGCTGCTGGGGGATAAGCCCTGGGATTGAGCATTGCCCATTCACTGAGTGAAACAGGCATCAAAAAAGCGGCCAGTCGGCCGCTTTTTTTAGAAGCTTGAGAGCTTGAGGTGACTGAAGTCTTCGATCACCTGATGCTTGCCCTGTCGCACCGAGTCGGAGCGAACAATCTGGCAGGTCTTCAGACCGGCGGCCTTGGCGGCATTGAGCTCTTCCAGGCTGTCGGAGACGAACAGAATCAGGTTGGGCCACATGCTGATGGTGTTGATGATGTTGCGGTAGGCCTGAGACTCCACCTTCTGACCCACATGGGTGTCGAAGTGGCCATGGAACATATTGCGCAGGTCACCAAACTGGCTGTGTTGGAACAGCAGCTCCTGTGCCTCTGTGGAACTGGAGGAGTAGCTGTAGATGCGCTTGCCCTGCTCTTTGAGGGACTTCAGGGCTTCCATGGCATCGGGGTAGATGTGGCCTTCCAGTGCACCTTTCTGGTAGCCCTGGCGCCAGATCATCCCCTGAATGGTCTTGAGAGGGGTGGCCTTCTTATCCTGAGCAATCCATTCCAGCAGGATCTCAATGACGCGAGGCAGGTCTGCATCGGGTTCTCCAGCCAGATCCTTGACGTCATCGATACAGTGGGAAACCACCACATGGTCTTGATTGTCTTCGATAAACTTAGCCATTTCATTGGCTGAGTATGAAAACAACACTTTCTGAATGAAGTCGTAATCCGTGGTGGTACCGGCGGTGTCTACGATAACGGCTTGAATTCCCATAGTCCCTACAATAAATAAAGTCGCATCAGCGCAAATATTAGCGCCGAGGCGTGTTCAATGCCAGCTTTAACTTAACCCATTCGTACTACTTTTCCGCCCTTGTAGACCGCTTTGCAGGGACGGTTGCCGTATTGCCAGGCCAGCTCGGCGGGGTGGCCGATGGCCCACTGTGCCATATCGGCAGTCATACCCACTTTGAGCTGACCCACGGTGTCGCCGACACCAAGGGCTCGGGCGCCGTTGCGGGTGACGCCAGCCAGGGCTTCAGCCGGGGTGAGCCCAAAGAGTGTGCAGGCCATGTTGACCATCAGCAGGGTGGAGCACAGGGGGGAGCTGCCCGGATTGAAATCCGACGCCACGGCCATGGGTACGCCGTACTGGCGCAGCAGGTCGATGGGTGGCTTGCGGGTTTCCTTGAGGAAGTAGAAGGCGCCGGGCAGAATCACCGCAACGGTGCCGGACTCGGCCAGGGCCTGAACGCCCTCCTCATCCAGGCATTCGATGTGGTCCACCGACAGCGCCTGATAACGGGCGGCCAGTTTGCTGCCTCCCATGTTGGACAGCTGTTCGGCGTGCAGTTTCACCGGCAATTGATGCTCCTGGGCTTTACGGAACACCTGCTCCGTCTGCGCCAGATCGAAGGCGATGTTTTCACAGAACACGTCCACGGCGTCGGCCAGTTTGTCGGCGGCGATGGCGGGAATCATCTCGTTGCACACCAGGTCCACATAGGCCTGCTCCTTGCCCTTGTAGTCGGCGGGCACCGCGTGGGCACCGAGGAAGGTGGTGTGGACATCCAGGGGGTGAACCTCGCCCAGATAGCGGGCCAGGCTCAGCATCTTATGCTCGGTTTCGGTATCCAGCCCGTAGCCGGATTTGATCTCCACCCGGGTCACTCCCTCTGCCAGCAGCGCGTTGAGGCGTTCGCGCCCCAGCTGGAACAGGGTTTCCCTATCCGCCTCACGGGTGGCCTTGACCGTGGAGAGGATGCCGCCTCCCTGGCGGGCGATCTCCTCATAGGTGGCGCCATTGAGCCTGGCCTCGAACTCGCTGGCGCGGGTGCCGGCAAACACCAGGTGGGTATGGCAGTCCACCAGGCCTGGGGTCAGCCACTGGCCGTTGCCCTTGATCACCGGAATGGAGAGGGGGTCAAACTCGGGCAGTTCAGAGCGCGGGCCCACCCAGGCAATTCGGCCATCTTTGACCGCCAGGGCGGCATCCTCAATCTCGCCGTAACTGCCTGTTCTGTCTGGATCCATAGTGGCCAGATTGATGTCTATCCAAAGCTGATCCCACTCCATTTCACGCTCCTTGGGCTCAAATTATCTCTCGGCATTCTGGCAATCTTTGCTTGTATATACAAGTTGTCTGTGTCATTTTTGTTCGAAGAGACCACCCTGGGAGCCCACTTTGGCCGCACCAAAATTCATTGAAATTAAGCAGCACCTCACCGAGCTGATCGAGCAGGGAGAGCTGGCTGAGCACGCCAAAGTGCCGTCGGAGAATGCCCTGGCCGCCCAGTTTGAGTGTAGCCGGATGACCGCACGCCGGGCTCTGACCGAACTGGTGGAGCAGGGGGTGTTGGTGCGCAGTCAGGGGCAGGGGACCTTCGTGGCGTCGCTCAAGTCCCAGGGGTCTATGCTGACCATTCGCAACATCGCCGATGAGGTGAAGGAGCGGGGCAGGGACCACAGGGTACAGGTGCTGGCCAAGACCCGGCTGGCAGCCGACACCGAGGTCGCCATCGCGCTCGGGCTGACACCGGGAACCGAAGTGGGTCATACCGCCCTGCTGCACCTGGAAGAGGGGCTGCCGATGCAGTTGGAGCACCGTTACGTCAATTTGGCGCTGGTGCCCGGATATCTGGACCAGGACTTTGGCCAGCAGACGCCCCATGAGTACCTGAGTCAGGTTGCCCCCCTGACCGAGGCCCACCATGAGGTGGAGGCGGTGGTGGTGGACACAGCTACCGCAGAACTGCTGCAACTGGGGCCAAGCGAGCCCTGTTTGAGAATTTTACGTCGCACCTGGAGCCGCTCCGGTGCGGTGAGCTTTGCCAGACTGACTCATCCCGGAAGCCGCTACCGGCTGGGTGGTCACCTGGTGATGGACAATTAGAACAGTGAGGAGATCACGATGAGCACCAACAAGGACACCGCAAGCCGCCTGGACGAGAGCCGGGTGACCCGTGCACCGCGAGGCACTGAACTGAACGCCAAGAGCTGGCAGACCGAAGCGCCCCTGCGGATGCTGATGAACAACCTGGATCCGGATGTGGCAGAGCATCCCCAGGGCCTGGTGGTGTACGGCGGCATCGGCCGCGCCGCTCGTAACTGGGAGTGCTTCGATCAGATCGTTGCAACTCTGAAGCGCCTGGAGCTGGATGAGACCCTGCTGGTGCAGTCCGGCAAGCCTGTGGGCGTATTCAAGACCCACGAGAACGCCCCCCGGGTGCTGATCGCCAACTCCAACCTGGTGCCCCACTGGGCCAACTGGGAACATTTCAATGAGCTGGACAAGAAGGGCCTGGCCATGTACGGCCAGATGACCGCCGGTTCCTGGATCTACATCGGTACTCAGGGCATCGTTCAGGGCACCTATGAGACCTTCGTGGCCGTGGCCAAGAAGCACTTCGGTGGCGAAGCCGCCGGTCGCTGGATCCTCACCGGTGGCCTGGGTGGCATGGGCGGCGCCCAGCCTCTGGCCGCCACCATGGCCGGTTTCTCCATGATCGCCGTCGAGTGCGATGAGACCCGCATCGATTTCCGCCTGCGCACCGGTTATGTGGATAAGAAAGCCTACAGCCTGGATGAGGCGATGGGGATGATCGACCAGGCCAAGGCGGAAGGCAAGCCGGTGTCCGTGGGCCTGCTGGCCAACGCCGCCGACATCTTCGGTGAGCTGGTGGAGAAGAACATTACCCCGGATGTGGTCACCGACCAGACCTCGGCCCACGATCCGCTGAACGGTTACCTGCCCCAGGGCTGGACCATGGCCCAGGCCGCCGAGATGCGCCTGACCGATGAGGCTGCGGTGGTGAAGGCGGCCAAGGCCTCCATGGCGGTTCAGGTTCAGGCGATGCTGGACCTGCAGGCGCGCGGCGCCGCGACCCTGGACTACGGCAACAACATTCGTCAGATGGCCCTGGAAGAGGGGGTGAAGAACGCCTTCGACTTCCCCGGCTTCGTACCGGCCTACATTCGCCCGCTGTTCTGCGAAGGCATCGGCCCCTTCCGCTGGGTGGCCCTGTCCGGTGACCCAGAGGATATCTATAAGACCGACCAGAAGGTGAAGGAGCTGATCCCTGACGACCCGCACCTGCACAACTGGCTGGACATGGCCCGTGAGCGCATCCATTTCCAGGGCTTGCCTGCCCGAATCTGCTGGGTGGGTTTGAAAGACCGTGCCCGCCTGGGTCGCGCCTTCAACGAGATGGTGAAGAACGGCGAACTGAAAGCCCCTGTGGTGATCGGCCGTGACCACCTGGACTCCGGCTCCGTGGCGTCCCCCAACCGGGAAACCGAAGGGATGATGGACGGTTCCGATGCCGTATCCGATTGGCCTCTGCTGAACGCCATGCTCAACACCGCAGGCGGTGCTACCTGGGTGAGCCTGCACCACGGTGGTGGCGTGGGCATGGGCTTCTCCCAGCACTCCGGCATCGTCATCCTGTGTGACGGCAGTGAAGAGGCGGACACCCGCATCAGCCGCGTGCTGTGGAATGACCCGGCCACCGGCGTCATGCGTCACGCCGACGCCGGTTACGACATCGCCAAGAACTGCGCCCGTGAGCAGGGCCTGGATCTGCCCATGGAGAACAAATGATGCTGGAACTGACCCTGAATCCGGGCCAGCTGACTCTGGCCCAGCTGCGCAGCATCGATGAACAGCGGGTGAAGCTGACCTTGGCGGACAGCGCCTACGCCGCCATCGACAAGAGTGCCGCCACCGTGCAGCAGGTGATCGATGAGGACCGGGTGGTCTACGGCATCAACACCGGTTTTGGCCTGCTGGCCAACACCCGCATCGGCAAAGATGACCTGGCGCTGCTGCAGCGTTCCATCGTGCTCTCCCACGCCGCCGGAACCGGTGAGCCCATGAGCGACAGTGCTGTGCGCCTGATGATGGTGCTGAAGATCAACTCCCTGGCCCGGGGCTTCTCCGGCATTCGCCGTGAGGTGATCGATGCCCTGATCGCCCTGGTGAACGCCGAGGTCTACCCCATAGTGCCGGAGAAGGGCTCTGTGGGCGCGTCTGGCGACCTGGCGCCCCTGTCCCACATGGTGCTGCCCCTGCTGGGTGAAGGCGAGGTGCGCTACCACGGCGAGATCATCGATGCCGCCACCGGCCTGGCCAAGGCGGGCCTGAGCCCCATGGAATTGGCGCCCAAGGAGGGCCTGGCTCTGCTCAACGGTACCCAGGCGTCTACCGCCCTGGCGTTGCAAGGGCTGTTCCGCGCCGAAGACCTGTGGGCCGGCGCATCCGTGGTGGGTGCCATGAGCGTCGAAGCGGCTCTGGGCAGCCGTCGCCCCTTCGATGCCCGCATCCACGAAGTGCGCGGTCAGCGCGGTCAGATGGACTCTGCGGCGGTGTTCCGCCACCTGCTGGATGAGAACTCTGAGCTGGGTGACAGCCACGCCGGTTGTGAGAAGGTGCAGGATCCCTACTCCCTGCGCTGCCAACCCCAGGTGATGGGCGCCTGTCTGACCCAGATCCGCCAGGCGGCCGAAGTGTTGCTGGTGGAGTCCAATGGCGTCACCGACAACCCCCTGGTGTTTGCCGACGAGGGCGACATCGTCTCTGGTGGTAACTTCCACGCCGAGCCGGTGGCCATGGCCGCCGACAACCTGGCCATCGCCATCGCCGAGATTGGTGCTTTGGCGGAGCGTCGCATCGCCCTGCTGATCGACCGGAATCTCTCCGGCCTGCCGCCTTTCCTGGTGGACAATGGTGGGGTGAACTCCGGCTTTATGATTGCCCAGGTGACTGCGGCGGCCCTGGCCAGTGAGAACAAGACCCTGGCCCATCCCGCGTCCGTCGACAGCCTGCCTACCTCGGCCAACCAGGAGGATCACGTCTCCATGGCTACTTTCGCCGCCCGTCGCCTGCGGGAGATGGCGGAAAACAGCCGCGGTGTACTGGCGGTGGAGCTGCTGGCGGCGGCCCAGGGCCTGGATTTCCGCAAGCCGCTGAAGGCCAGCACTCAGGTGGAGCAGGCCAAGGCGCAACTGCGTCAACGGGTCAGTTTCTACGACAAGGACAGGTACTTCGCCCCGGACATCACCAAGGCCACGGCGCTGCTGTTTGAAGCGGGTTACAACGCCCTGTTGCCCCAAGGGGTTCTCCCTAGCCTATAATCTTGGTCAGCGTACCAATATTTGAGACAAGCCCCGCATCTGCGGGGCTTTTTTCTTTTCAAGTGACTGCGTATGCTGGCACAAAAGTTATGCTCGCTCTTGTAAGAGGTTAATATGGAACAAGAAGTTGAGAATAAACTACGGCCAATGCTTGCCGATTGGTTGACCTCCTTTGGGATGCCTGCGCAAGCGGATGATCTGTTAACCGTGGTTCTGCTGCTGTTTGTGGCTTTCGCTATGGCCGGCGTGGTTTATTTCATTGCGATTCGCATCCTGGTCAGGGGAGCTAAGCGGTTGATTGAGCGGGGCAGCTCTATCTGGTTTGCCCCCCTGACAAAGCACTGCTTGCTAGAGAAGACTGCTCAGATTGCTCCTGTCGGCGTGTTGGAGTTGTTTACTCCAATGGTATTCAACCATTGGCCTTTTTGGGATCACCTGGTTACTCGCTCCCTCGAACTGGTGATGTTGGCGCTGCTGATGAGAGCCCTCTTTGCTGGGTTGGATACGGTGCGCAGCGCTGCGTCGTTAACCACTTCAGGTCGACGGCTCCCAATGCAGAGCATTGTGCAACTCGGCAAAGTATTCCTGTTTATTGTGGCGTTGATCTTCTTCTTCGCCATCATGTTAGACAAGTCGCCGCTTTATCTGCTCTCCGGCCTGGGTGTGGCCACCGGTCTGGTGATGTTGGTGTTCCGCGACACCATCCTGGGGTTTGTGGCGGGCATCCAGCTGGCAGCCAACCGAATGGTGAGCGCAGGTGACTGGATCGAGATGGCCAAGTATGGCGCCGACGGTGAGGTGCTCGAGGTTACCTTGACCACGGTCAAGGTGCAGAACTGGGATAAGACCATCACCATGATCCCCGCCTATGCGCTGACCACGGACTCGTTCCGCAACTGGCGCGGCATGCAGGAGTCCGGAGGGCGTCGCATCAAGCGCTCCGTGCTGCTGGATGTCAATTCAGTGAAGTTTGTGGATGAAGCACTGCTGGCCAAGCTTAAGGAGATCAGCATGCTGGCGCCCTATCTGGCGCAGAAGCAGTCGGAGCTGGCCGAAGCCAATGCCGGCCGTGACGACATGGCGATGTCGGTCAATGGTCGCCGCTTGACTAACCTGGGGTGCCTGCGGGCCTATCTGGATGCCTACCTTCAGGCCAGCAGCCACCTGCGGCCGGAGATGACCATGATGGTGCGCCAGCTGGCTCCCAGTGAACTGGGGCTGCCCATGGAGATCTACTGTTTCACCAATGACACCCGCTGGCCGGTGTATGAGGGGATTCAGGCGGACATCTTCGACCACTTGTACGCCATACTGCCGGAGTTCGAGCTTAAAGCGATGCAACGTCCCACAGGCCAGGATTTCGCCCGGGCGGCGGCTCACTCCTCGTAACGGGGCACCGGCTGGGGGTATTTGCCCGGGATGGCGCGGAAGAAGTCGAGGATGGTGTTCATGTCCCCGGCCATATCCTCACCGGCCATCAACGGAGGGCGCACGATGATTTTGCGCTGCTGGAAGTTCAGCCCGGCGCAGTAGATGGGCACCCTGGCCTGACGGGCGATGTGATAGAAGCCGGTTTTCCAACGGGAGACCGGCTTTCTTGTGCCTTCCGGCGCCAGGGCCAGGATGAAATTGTCCCGGGTGGCAAACAGGTCGACGGCGGTGCTGACCAGGTTGTTCTGCTTGCCACGGTTGACCGGGAACCCGCCCAGGGCCCGAAACAGCCAGCCGGTGGGCCAGCGAAACAGCTGGTGCTTGCCAATGAAGTTGGCGCTCATCCCCAGGGCCCACTGGGCAAGGATGCCTATGGGGAAGTCCCAGTTGCTGGTATGGGGGCCCACAATAACGATGTAGCGGCCCTTGGCGGGTATCTCACCCTCGATGGTCCAGCCAAACAGCTTGAGCAGCCAGGCGGAGAAAGATTGCCTCATGATGGTCAGTTAGTGTTTGATAGCTAATCTAAACAGTATACCAATAGCCAATAACTGCCCCAAAACAGGGCAATTCAGGGAGGAAGGGATGAAGCGAGTGGTGATGATGTTGCTGGTGCTGGCCTTCAGTGGCCTGGTCAGGGCCGATGAGGCACAGATTCGTCAGGTGCTTGAAGGACAGCGCCAGGCCTGGAACCGGGGAGACATTCCCGGTTACATGCAGGGCTACTGGCACAGCGACCAGCTGAGGTTCATCTCCGGCGGTAAGATCAAGTACGGCTGGGACACCACCCTCAAGGGGTATCTGAATCGTTATCCGGACGCCGCCACCATGGGCCAGCTGCAGTTTGAGCTGGAGTCGGTGCAGTTGCTGGCGGAGGACGCCGCCCTGGTGGTGGGGCGCTGGACACTGATCAGGGAAAAGGATCAGCCTGGCGGGGAGTTTACCCTGATATTTCGCAAGCTGGAGGGGCAGTGGCGCATCGTTCACGACCACACCAGTTAAATTAGGGCGTGTTGACCTTTGCTGACTATTTTTGCACCGGCAAAGGCCCTAGTGCCCCTGGTGCAGCTCCTCGCCATGGAGGTGATCGCTGGCACCACTGTGGCCGTGGTCCGGGTGGGCCACCATCAGCAGCACCAGGAACAGCAGACCCAGACCGCCACCAATCCAATGGGCTGAGTTGATGCTTGGCAGGCCATGGTGATGATCATGGTCGTGGCTGTGACGTTCATGGGGCCGGTGCCAGAGTACATGAAGGATGGAGCCGGTCACGAACGCCTGCAGATAGACGATGTGGGTGGCGGTCATGTGGTGCAGCAGTTCGGGCCCCAACTTGTACCCGATCAGGGTGGCGGCCATCATCAGTCCGAGTACGCCAACGGCGATCAGTCGTCCGTAGGCGGGACGCAGCAGCCACCATACCGCCAGGCCGGCAGGCATCCGGTGGAGAATAATGCCGAAAGCCAGCAGTAGGGGGCCCTGCTCGTTGGCCGCCATAAACAGAGCGCTGCCGTCGGTAACTGCATGCAGCAGCAATCCAAACACCCCAAGGGCGACCGTCAGGTTATGAGCAAAGGCGGAGTGTTGCTTGAACAGTCTTTCCGATAGGGTTGGGCCAAACAGCCCCAGCAGAACAAAGAGAATCGCCGGCAGACCTCCCAGGGTCACCACCTGAGGCAGCACGTCGAACAGCACCAGGCCACCTAAGGAGACCATCACGAAGGCGCCAATGGCGGTGATGATTCCGGTCCAATTTTTCAGACCATGGTGAAGAATGGGGCCGACGGCCAGAATCAGCAGGCTGGCGATCAAATAGTTCATAAATGATAACTGTTCTCAATTGGGGTGCGTACGTTAACCTGTCTCGGTAACGAAGTCCAGCAACAAAAGGGGCTCGCCGGCCCCTTTTCAAATTCCTACCTTGTTAGAGGTAGTTGGTCAGATCCAGCTTGTAGTCTCTGGGATCGATCGCCTTGACGATGGAGTCGTTGTGCTTCTCCAGTTCGATCTCAGACTGCATGACATGGGTGTGGCTCTTCAGGTTGTACACCACCTTCACCAGAGGCTTGGTGGGCTTTCTGTCCTGAGTTTCCATGACAATGCCCACCCGACCACTGGTGAGCTCCACCATACAGCCATTGGGGTAGACGCCCAGGGTCTGGATGAACTTCACCACCAGGTTCTTATCCAGGGCATGTGGGGTCATCTCCAGCAGGCGTTTCAGGGCCAAGGTGGGGGCCATCCCCTTGTGGTAAACCCGATCGGCGGTCATGGCGTCATAGATGTCGCAGATGGCCACCATCCGGCCCGCCATGGAGATCTGCTCTCCCTTGAGACCCATGGGGTAGCCTGTGCCATCCAGTTTTTCGTGGTGCATGGCGGCCACATCAAGGCTGACCTTGCTGATGCCAGGGGTGGCGGCGATGATGGTGCGGCTGTGGGCGGCGTGCGTTTTCATGACCTCAAACTCGTCCGGGGTCAGCTTGCCCGGCTTGTTGAGGATCTCTTCGGGAATGCGAATCTTGCCGATGTCGTGCAGCAGGGAACCCACACACAGCTGGTGAAGGGTGGTGCCACTGATCCCCAAGGCCCGGGCAAACAGGGTCATCAGGATGGTGACCCCCAGGGAGTGTTCCAGCAGGTAATCGTCCTTGTCCTTGATCAGACGCAGGCAGGCCAGGGCGCTGGGATTACGGAAAACACTGCCGATAAACTCATCCGCCATGGCGTTGACCGGCTGCAGGTCAATTTTCTGCCCCAGCTTCACATCAGACATCAGCCTGGATTGCAGCTTCTTGGCCTGGGTAAGCAGTTTTTTCGCCCGGGGCAGTTCGTTCTTAAGGTTGGCCTTGGACGGGGATTTAACCTTGGAACTGGTGGCGCGCGTCGCGGCGGGTGCCCCTTTCGATTTGGAAGGGTCGATGATAATGCGCTCCACCCCGAGGTTGCGCAGCATCCCCAGGGCCGACGGGTCCTGGATATAGCCTTTCTGAATCATGGACAGTGACGGATGGTCCGGGATGCTTTCCACATACATACCCAGCGCCAGCTGTTCTATCGGGATGGTCTTCATCTTGTTGTTGTATTCTTCTTCCTCTCGGATGTCCGTAATTCGAACTCCGGTCTCAGTTACCTTAACCACTGACGCGTTGAGATCAACTCCCTCACGAGTGTTTAACGGCGATTTGTAATCTGCCTAAGTTTGCTGAGCGTCATTCCTGCCATTATCTGCCATTGTTAACGTAAAAAAAACGTCGTTTAAGCGCTAATTGACCGGTAAGCATCAGTAAAGCAGAGATTCAGTTCGCGAATCCGGTAACTTTTGCTTACCTTATTATTCAGGAGCCCGTCGGCAGGCCAGGCGAGGAACCCCATCCTTGGGGTTGGGCGGTAACAGAGGAGTGACCATGACAGCACAGGACATCAGATTACTGGGAGAGCTGGAAAATCACGCCCAAAAGCAGTGGAATCATCTGCTCAATATGCTCAGTCAGGTCACCGGGTTGCCCGGTGCCTACCTCTCCCGTTGTGATACCGAGAATATGAAGATTCTGGCCACCAGCGACGGTTGTCCGGCCCTGACCACCCCTGGGGACAAGTTTCCCATCTTCGACCTCTACTGCGAACATGTGATGAAAACCGGCTCGGCGCTGGCGGTAGACAACGCCTGGGAGGAGCCGATGTGGGCCAATGGACGGGAAACCCGGGTCGGGGTGCTCAGCTATCTGGGGCTGCCGGTGCGCCAGCCCGATGGCTGCCTGTTCGGCACTCTGTGCATCTATGATCTGGTGTCCCAGGACCACATTCATCAATGGCAGGCGTTGTTGCAGTCTGTAGTGAACATCATCGAATCTGATCTGAACCTGCTTGAGTTGGGAAAAACCCTGGCCAATGACAGTGTTACCGATCCTCTGACCAACCTGCTCAACCGCCGCGGTATGGAGAGCCGTCTTGAAGAACTGCTGTCACTGGGGGGACGACTGGCGGTCAAGTCACCGGACAAGATGGTGATGGGAATGATGATGCTGGACATCGATCGCTTCAAGCAGGTGAACGATACCTATGGCCACATCACCGGAGATGAACTGCTGTGCCACTTCTCGGCGCTGCTCAAAGGGGCGGTGCGTAAAGAGGATCTGGTGGTGCGCTGGGGGGGCGAGGAGTTTCTGGTGCTGATCCCCGGCATCGATCTCAAGGACCTGGCCGGGTTGGCGGAGAAGATTCGTCTGCTGGCCATGGCCTCCCCCCTGCCGGCCACGCCAGAGGCGCTCACCTTCACCGTTTCCGTGGGCTATGGCGGCTGGAACCGCACCAGCATGGAGCCTGAAGTGCTGGAGCGGCTGGACAGTCATCTGCTCAGGGCCAAGGAGCTTGGCCGCAACCGCTGCTGTGGTGAGCCTTTGCTTCAGTGAGCCTGGTCTGGGCGATAGAACTCGAACAGACCAAACAGCAGGACTCGGCCGGTGGCCGCCAGCCCCTGACGGCGAACCACCAGGGTCACTGCAGCCAGACTCACATGGGCCGCCAGGGTCAACAGCAGCAGCAACGCCAGGTATTCACCCAGGGGTAAAGGGGTGATCAGGTTCAGTATCATCAGCACCCAGGCCACCAGGGTGGCGCCGCGGCCCAGTTTAAACAGAGCTTCCATTATTCACTCTCCCGCTGAAACAACCGATAGGCCACCTGACCCGCCACCTTCTCCTTAAGCAGCGTCCAGTGGGCAGGCACCTCTTCCAGACTCAGCTCAGACTCGGTTTCCACATAGATAAGGGCCTCGTCTGCCAGCCAGTTCTCCTGCTCCAGCAGGGCCAGAACCGGCGCCACCAGCCCCTGTCTGAAGGGGGGATCCACAAACACCAGGTCCTGAGGTTGGCCGCCCTGTTGCAACAGGGCGCGGGTATCGCCTTGAAGCACTCTGGCGTTGTCCGCACCCAGTGTGGTCAGGTTGCGCTTGAGTTGAGAGGCGGCGCCTTTGTCCAGCTCCATCAGGGTGACACTGGCGGCGTAGCGGGACAGCGCTTCCATCCCCAGAGCGCCGCTGCCCGCAAAGCAATCGAGAACCCTGGCGTCCTGGGTGTCCCCCTGAAGCCAGTTAAACAGAGTTTCCCGAACCCGGTCCGTGGTGGGGCGAAGGCCCTGAAGGTCCGCCACCGGCAGTTTTCGGCCGCGGAAACGGCCGCTGATGATGCGGACCTGACCACTGCCACCTTGGGTGGATGTGCGGGATTTGGGGTTTCGCGAGCCTCTGGCCATGGATTCCTCGGTTTTTGCTGCGTTTGTGGTTAGACTATGGCGCTTGAAAAACTCGCTATTGTAGCAGGGGCTCTGCCCCAAGCCTAACCACAGCGGGACCCGAACATCAGTAAAGGTTTAAGAGATGGCGAAAGGCATTTTTTCCTGGTTTAGCCGAAATAAAGACGAGAAGCACGACGAGGTTGAGCAGCAGGCTGAGCAGGCCGCACCCGCTCCCTCCGACTCTGAGCAGGCGCCTCAGGTTTCTCACGATGAATCCAACGAGCCCCAAGCTGCTGAAAAGCCAGCAGAGGTGGAGCCTAAGGCCGAAGAGGTGCAGCCCCAGATCGAGGTTGAACCTAAGCCTGAGGAGCCGCCTCAACTGGAGGCCGAGCCCGAGGTTGAGCCTGAGGCCGAGCCGGTTGTCGAGGCGACTGCTGCTGAGCCCGAGCCGGCGGCTCAACCCGAAGAGGAGGAGAAGGGAGGCTTCTTCGCTCGTCTGAAGGCGGGATTGAAGAAGACCCGGGAGAACATCGGCGGCGGCTTCCTGGCCCTGTTCCGCGGCAAGAAGATTGACGACGAACTGTTCGAGGAGCTGGAGACCCAGCTGCTGCTGGCGGATGTGGGGGTGGAGACCACCAGCCGCATCATCGACAGCCTGACCGAGCGCGCCAGCTTTGGTGAGCTCAAGGACAGTGAAGCCCTGTTTACCCACCTCAAGGGTGAATTGGGTACCACCCTGGAGAAGGTGGATCAGCCTCTGGTGATCGACAACCCGGACGGCCCCTTCGTTATCCTGATGGTTGGGGTCAATGGTGTGGGCAAGACCACCACCATTGGTAAGCTGGCCAAGCAGTTCCAGGCTGAAGGCAAGTCGGTGATGCTGGCGGCGGGTGACACCTTCCGTGCGGCGGCCGTAGAGCAGCTGCAGGTCTGGGGTGAGCGCAACAACATCCCCGTGGTTGCCCAGCACACCGGCGCCGACAGTGCCTCTGTGATCTTCGATGCCCTGCAGGCCGCCAAGGCCCGTGGTGTCGACGTGCTGATCGCCGATACCGCCGGTCGTTTGCAGAACAAGGCCCACCTGATGGATGAGCTGAAGAAGATCGTCCGGGTGATGAAGAAACTGGATGAGAAGGCGCCCCATGAGGTGATGCTGACCCTGGATGCCAGCACCGGCCAGAACGCCATCAGCCAGGCCCAGCTGTTCAATGAGGCGGTCTCCCTGACCGGCCTGACCCTGACCAAGCTGGATGGCACCGCTAAGGGTGGTGTGATCTTCGCACTTGCCGATAAGTTCGGTATTCCAGTACGTTACATTGGTGTGGGTGAGGGCATTGATGACCTGAGACCCTTCGACAGCACCGCCTTTATCGAGGCACTGTTTACCGAGGATAACGAGTAATCCATGATTCGCTTTGAGCAGGTCAGTAAGGTCTACGCCGGGGGCTTCCAGGCCCTCAACAAGGTGGATTTTGCCGTGGAGCCGGGAGAGATGGCCTTTCTTACCGGACACAGTGGTGCTGGTAAAAGTACCCTGCTCAAGCTGATCACCGCCATCGAGAAGCCCACCACCGGCCGGGTGCAGGTGCTGGGCCACGATGTGGGGCGCCTTGCCCGCAGCAAGGTCCCCTTCCTGCGACGCCAGATAGGCATCATCTTCCAGGACCACAACCTGCTGATGGACCGCACCGTGCGGGAAAACGTCTCCTTGCCGCTGCTCATCGAGGGTTACCGCGGCAGTGAGATCGACAAGCGGGTGGGGGCTGCCCTGGAACTGGTGGGCCTGGGCGACAAGCTTGGCTACCTGCCCGAGCACCTCTCTGGCGGGGAGCAACAGCGTGTGGGGATCGCCCGCGCCATCGTCAGCAAGCCCAAGTTGCTGCTGGCGGATGAGCCCACGGGCAATCTGGATCCCAAGCTCTCCCTTGAGATCATGAAGCTGTTTGAAACCTTCAACCGCACTGGCACCTCGGTGCTGATTGCCACCCACGATCTGGGGCTGATCGCCCGCATGCGTTACCGCAACCTCACCCTGAGGGATGGCCGGATGATCAGCGAAGACCTGCAGGGAGGCCGCTCATGAGCCTGGGTGCCGATAAGCAGCCCCTGGGGCGCCGGTTCATGGCTTACCTGCAAAGCCACTTCCGTCACCTGTTTGCCTCTTTGGGTGAACTGTGGCGGCTGCCGCTGACCTCGCTGCTGACCATGGCGGTGCTGGGGATCAGCCTGAGCCTGCCTACGGTGCTGGCGGTGCTGGTGAAGAACTCCGCTCAGGTGCAGCAGCACTGGACGGATCCGACAGAGATCAGTTTGTTTCTCGATGCCGGCCTGTCGGAGCAGCGACTGGCCAGCCTGCAGTCGCAACTGCGGGGCATGGAGGAGGTGGGCCAGGTGGAGTACCTCTCTGCCGATGACTCCCTGGCGGACTTCAAGGCGATGTCCCAGTTTGGCGAAGCCCTGCAGTATCTGGACGACAACCCTCTGCCCCCGGTGCTCCGGGTGCTTCCCAGCCTGCAATACCGAGAAGTGGAGCGGCTGCAGCGGCTGAAACAGAAGCTGTCTGAGCTCAATGGGGTGGAGATGGCCCGGCTGGATCTGGAGTGGCTGTTACAGCTCAAGGCGCTGATGGCCAGCCTGTCGAAGATGGCCTGGGGCGTGGCCGCATTGCTTATCGGTGCCGTGGTGCTGGTGACCGCCAACACCATCCGCATGGCCATCACCCAGCGCCAGGATGAGATCCGGGTGATGAAGCTGGTGGGTGCCACCAATGGCTTTATTCGCCGCCCCTTCCTCTACGCCGGCATCTGGTATGGGCTGAGTGCCTCGGTGATCGCATGGACCTGTGTCAGTGCGGTACTGATCTGGTTTGATGGCGCCCTGGCCGAGTTTGTCAGCAGCTATCAGAGCAACTTCCGTCTGGAAGGCCTCTCCCTGTCCGAATTGGGCACCATGATCGGCACCTCGGTGCTGCTATGCTGGTTGGGGGCCTGGCTGTCGGTGCAGCGCCACCTCACCGCCATTGAACCTCAGTAGACTCTAAAGGTCAGATTGAGGAAGCTGTGAAGCGGATCCCGTTTCATGATAGACTCTCCGGTCCAGTTGATTTCTGAGGTATCGATGAGCGACAAAAAACAAGCATTGGGTTTGATGGTGGTCCCCCAGGGGGGCGGCAGTCTGGAGTCCTACATCCAGTCCGTCAATGGCATCCCCATGCTGTCAGCAGAAGAGGAGTACCACCTGGCCGTGCGTTTGCGCCAGGAGGGCGACATTGATTCGGCCAAGGCGCTGATCATGTCCCATCTGCGTTTCGTTGTTCACGTTGCCAAGAGCTACTCCGGCTACGGCCTGCCCCAGGCTGACCTGATTCAGGAGGGCAACATCGGCCTGATGAAGGCGGTGAAGCGTTTCGACCCTGAGGTTGGGGTGCGACTGGTCTCCTTCGCCGTGCACTGGATCAAGGCGGAGATCCACGAATACGTTCTGAAGAACTGGCGTATCGTTAAGGTGGCCACCACCAAGGCCCAGCGCAAGCTGTTCTTCAATCTGCGCAAAGCCAAGCAGCGTCTTGGCTGGTTTACCCAGGAGGAGGTCGCCACCGTGGCCGAGTCCCTGGGCGTGAGCGAGTCCGAGGTGCTGGAGATGGAATCCCGCCTGGCCGCCCAGGACGCCTCCTTCGACATCCCCAATGAGCCCGATGAGCCCGATGTGAGCTTTGCCCCGGTGCACTATCTGGAGGATCAGAGCTCCAACCATGCACTGGAGATCGAGCAGGAAGATCACGACTCCCAGTCCAAGGACAGACTCTACGCCGCCTTGCGAACCCTGGATGAGCGCAGTCAGGAGATCCTCAAGACCCGCTGGCTGGATGAGGAGAAGACCACCCTGCAGGAGCTGGCGGAGCGCTACCAGGTGTCCGCCGAGCGGATTCGTCAGCTGGAGAAGAACGCCATCAAGAAATTGAAGAACTTGATGGAATAATGTTCTTTAAATTCAATCAGTTTATTTTCGGGTCGGCTCTGCCGGCCCGAGTCGGTTAAGGGGGAAGTATGGAGTGTCGTCTCGGCTGTGGTGCTACCCTATACTTGGTCACTTAGAACTGCTACCTTGTGTTTTGTACTTAGAAGTAAGGATGCTTCATGGGTGTCGAGATACTAAATGGTGTGCAGGTTAGGATTGGCGTAGCTAGTGAGATGCGTGCTCCAACGCAGAGTCTTGAAATGGACGGGACTAGTCGGGTTGTTGTCGTTCCTGTAATAATTAAAGTACCTGATAAGCGGTTATCTGACTTGGTGAACCGCTTTATATTGAAGAAAGCAACGGACGGCACGAAAGACTTGATGCCGACAGCAAAGGCTTTGCGAACTTGGTTATCTTGGATATTCTCTCAAGGTATAGACCCACTATCATATTCAATATATAAGTACAAAAGCCCCACTTATTCTTTTAGACAACATTTGCTTCAGAGAGCAAACAAGGATAAAAACATATCGCTATCTACAGCCAATAACTATATTTTGGTTGTTAAGTCGTTCTACAAGATGCTGGAAGATGAAGGGATTGTTGAAAGCGATTTATTTTATAAGCCTGAAGTAAGCATAGTTGATGGGTATAGGAAAGTTCCATCATCAGATTTGTCTATCAGAGTCCCCAGGGGAAAAGAAAAAAAGTTATCACCTTTAACTGAGGCCGAGCAGCAATTTGTTATTGCTTCTCTGAGTGAAATGACAACGGAATTTACCTTGATCATATTGCTGATGATGCATTCAGGTCTAAGGTTAAATGAAGCATTGACGATGAATGCGGCTTTGTTTAGTGAAGGACAAAGGATCGATAAAACCACCTACTTAATAACTGGGGTAAAAATCGGTCCCAAATACGGTGTTTCGACGAAGTTTTCTACTGAGCGAGAGCTCTTTCTTAGTAATTGCTTGCATCAATTAATTCTTTACCACAAGAGTTCTGAGGCTTATCAAAATCGTCTTGATAAGTGGCGAACTAAAAGCAAGGTGGTCTCGAATAGAATACCTTTATTCTTAAGTTCTAGAGGAAATGAGATGACCTCTGGAACGTTTTATACAATGTGGTATAAGTTCATAGCAAAGTATAAAAAAAACAATAATCGTGATCTATGCAAAAGACCACATGACTTGCGAGCAACCTTTGGGACAAATTATTTATCATCGGCATTGAGGCTTTTCCCCAACGATGTTGATGCGTGCTTGGAGTCAACAAAGCATTATATGGGCCACAAGGATATCAAGACGACACTTCACTATATAAACTTTTTATCTAGAAAATGTATTTCAGAGCAGGTGGCACAAGTAATGGATGAACTTGTGTTTTCCTCAATGGAGGTGAGTGCTCTATGACGTGTGAATATGACGTGGATCTCGTGATTGATACTAATATTCGATCTGATGGTAGAAATCAAATGGATTTGAATATGTTGTCATTAAGTGGTTTTTGGAAGAACAAAGATTCCACATTGCGCTCTATAACAGGAATTCAAAAACGCAAGTTTGAAAAACTAAAATCTGAAGCATCTCAGGAGTTGCATGATGTTGCATCTCTTGCAGCTGCCTATCTAAATGGCTTGAGAGCCGGAGGAAGAAAGACTGCAGCTAGAGCATTAATTGGCTATCTCGACTATCAATATAAATTAGGCAAGACTATTGGTAGTGAGCAAGGATTAGAAGGTTTTTGTCTTCATCTTCAGTCAAAAATTTATGCAAGAGAATGCGGGGTAGAGCATGCGGTTACTACGCTAAGTTTAGTAAATGGTTTTTTAGTGCATAATGGTAAGCTGATTGATAGGTTTCATTATAAGTTTAGTGGCAGGTCGATAACTAACTTTAGAAGTCCTTATACCGTTGATGAGGTAAGTGTCATTATAAAAATGATGATGCTCATATTTGAGGTTAGCGCTAAACAAATAGAAGAGCACGTAATTGCTTATAATAATGGTATTAGGCACTTTGCTCTTTGTGAGGTGAGCTCGATAGAGAAGAGTGGGTATAACGTTGATGGAAATGAAATAGAGGTTATATTTAGAAATCCGGCATATTGGTTCATGCAGTCTGCGTTTGTTCTTTTTATTGTGTTTACTTGGGGCAATAAGGCTCAAGTTTCTTCCTTAACTATTCCAGATATCAAAGTCGGTGATGATTTTGTGGAAACAGATTATTTGTACAAAGGCAGGGCAAGGAGTTTTGTTAGGTTAAATATAGGAGATTCTAAAATTGATGGCGATAGAAAGGGATTGTCTGTCTTTAAAAGATTTTTTGCAATAAGAAATAGACTGGTATCCTATTATACTTCTATAGGATGTTCTTTTTCTTCAAACTATCTATTCTTTGTATGTAGTGAAAAATCGCTCGAGATACGCTCTTTTCATCTTTACTCTGAAGGGTTCGTCAATCACCCGTTAGTGGCCACTGCACGGAGGTTAGGAGTCGATATGCCTCGTGTATCACCCGCTAAAATTAGAAAGACGCTAGAACAGATTACAGACTCTAGGTTGAAAAACCCTCTCGTAATTCTTGGTAAAGCTCAGCACAACTGGGATACATATCAACGAAACTATGCTCGTGGAAACTCAATTGAATCGATGTTGCATGTATCCGAGGCATTGGGAAAGATGGTATCTGGAGCAACAGAAATTTTATCATTTGAAGAAAGGCAAAAATATGCAAAAGATCAAGGTCTGCGACTTATAAAAGACAAGGAGGGGGTTTCTATAAACTTGAATGGACTTGG
Source organism: Ferrimonas sp. YFM (assembly GCF_030296015.1). Classification (NCBI taxonomy): domain Bacteria; kingdom Pseudomonadati; phylum Pseudomonadota; class Gammaproteobacteria; order Alteromonadales; family Ferrimonadaceae; genus Ferrimonas; species Ferrimonas sp. YFM. The sequence continues at coordinate 4,589,599 of NZ_AP027368.1, read as the reverse complement.
GTGTGTTCGGGGAGAGTCAGTAACTGAGCAAGAGTCGTCATTTATTAAGTCACAATCTAGGCTCGGGCGCCTAGTAAAGATCTGTGCAGATTACTCTTCGTGTATTTTCTGCAATAAGTGTGCTGTTATTGAAGATGAGAGTGCATTATATAACTTACTTAGTTTTAAATTTCATATTGAGTATGGCAAGAGTATTTATATAGGCTCTAATAAAGCTTCACAGAATTATAACGTTCTCTTAGAGAGGTTAGAGTTGGCATTGTCTTTTGTTGATAGAAAATTACTTTCTGTAGTGGAAAGAAAAATTAACAAAGAGGGAGCGTCGGAAGTATGGGATCTATAGTGCACAACCAGCCATGCTATATTGAGGCTGAGTCAGACGGGATGCATGAACAACACTTACTGCCCAGCTTAGATATTATTCATGCATCAATCAGAGAAGGAAGGATCGCTGATCTCGATTCCATGGTGGTTATTCCGAGTTTCATAGATCCAGATATGAGCGCATCTATATTGTTTTCAAGTGATATTTGGACTGCGAAACCATGCATGTTTACGCAGCGTGAGGGCATGGAAACCTTTAGAAAGGCAAACTTTTCTGATTTGGAAAATGAGCTTAAAATCGAAGCTAAAGTAATAGCCACTTTCTTTTTATGGTTCTCTCGAAGGAGATCTAAGCTAAATTCTATAATAAGAAATATTGAGCAGTTGATAGTTATCTGTAAGTGCTTGCAGAGTATTGGTGTGAAGTCGATATTTTGGCTTAATAGAAATCCTATTAGAGAAAAATTCATTTCTACCTTTTCAAAAGGAAAGTCGAACAGCACTATTAATAATTACTTGCAAGTTCTTAAGAGTGTGTGTGCGATAAACTTGACCAGTTTGTCTGAATTAGGATATGTTCTTGAGTATAACTTCAAGGAAATATCATCAGGCCGAGATGATAACCAGACACTTTGCATGCCTTTTATGGTTCTATCCAAGTATTGGCAGTCATACATGAACCACTTCGATAATCTACACTTTAATTATGACAATGTTCGATATTTGGCAAGTCTTCCAGGTAGATACAGGAGATATTTAGAGGCAAACAATTTAAAGCCAAATCATAAGTACAAGGAGAAGTTTTTTGAGTTATATTGTAAAGATGAACTTAAGGCTATTTATCAAGATGAAAGTTGTGCTACTAAAGAACTGATTACAAGGAGAGAGGCTGGTGAAATAGAGTGTAAGAAATCAAGAGAATATGTATTTGCTACAAAGCTAAGGGGTAAGGATTATCTGGCTAAGTGCTCAACTAAAAACGATGTAGTTGCAGAGTATCGTGTCGATTTTGAAAACTTGGCCGCATTTTACAATAGAACAGCACTCTTAGCAGTCGATGCTATGCAGGCTATGACAGGCATGCGGATTTCTGAGGCGAGGTCTATTAAATTTGGCTCTTTGATAAAGGATAATGGCTGTATCGGTATTAGTGCTACTCTCCATAAGTTTTCTGGTGAAAACGGCTCAGAAGAGCATTGGGCAGCGGCGCCGTACGTCGAAACTATCTTTGATAAGATCCGGTTGCTTGCATCATCATTTTTTAATGTTGATGAAAAAGATAACTTAAATAACATGTTTATTAAGACCAATGCGAGGGCTTATATTGACCAAGGAAGACTAGTCCCCATGAGCTCTCAGCGTAAAGCTGACTTGCTTATAGATTGGTCTAACAAACACCAGATTAGATTAACTAAGGAAGATGTTGATGAGTTTTGGTCTCTAAATCCAAATATCTCTAGGCCCGATGTAATAAGGAAAAGTATTTTTGTTGGTGCAGTTTGGCCACTTAAGAGCCATCAGTTCAGAAGGAGCATTGCGGTTCATGTCCGTAGACTTAGTTTGGTAGATATGAAGTATCTTAGCTTTCAATTGAAGCATCTTTCTCGAACTCAGTCAGAGTGGTACACCTCAGGCTCAGAGCTTGAACAACCAAGAGGATTGATTCCAAGAGGAATAGCAAAGGAATTGGAAAAAGCCTCTTTAGAGTTATCGGCAACAATGGCAATGAAGTTCCAAGGTGCATCTAACTTATACGGGCGTGGTGGAAAGCGTCTAGAAGAGCACCAGCCTGAATCTCCTCTGGCTATTTATCCCTCGTTTGAAAAGGCAATGCAGATGGCTAAAAAAAATGAGGCTAGGGTGATGTCCTTAGGTAACGGAATGTATTGTCTTAATGGTGCGGAATGCTCGTTTACTGCAGTTGTTCAAGCGGCAAAATGTAACCCTGAGTGTGAGAATCTGATTGCAGATTCGGACTCAATACCAGTTTGGCAACGACGATATAGTAAATATAAGGCGATGTACGAAAATGCTTTGGTTAATCAATTTTCTGATGATGGAGCGGAGTTCTTGCGGTTAGAGATGGAATTTTATCATGATGCACTGAAGCAGTACGGGGTGGAAGTATGAGCAAAGTTGAGAGAACGGTCGAGGCTGCACAGAGAGCTCTGGCTGACCTCATTGCTGAAGGAGCAAGAATAAGCCAACATGCTGTCGAAAAGAGAGCTGGCCTAGCGAATGGGGCGCTGAACTACAAGCATCCTTTGTACCGGGAACTGAAAGCGCGCATTATCAACGTAAAATCGCCAACCGTCAGTTCAAGCTCGAGTAGTTCCGAGGAGGCCTCCAAACTAGCTAAAGAGCGAGAACTCAAAGATAGGTATCGAACACAACGAAACGAGTTGAGAGGGTTGCTTAGGATTGCAGAGGGGGAAAAGCTTGAGCTCCAGTACCAGCTTTACCACATGCAGAAGTACATAAAGCACCTAGAGCAACATGGCATTGTAGACGCAAACGTATTAGAATTCTCGCTCAAAAATCGACCCGTAAACAACTTGAAGTAGTCTTGTAGGTGATCATAAGTGTCCGAATATATTATTGATGTGCCAGATTGGTCGCCTTGTATTTCAAAATCTTTAGCGCGCGGTTGCGGCGCTTGCTGCATTGCACCATCTATCTCATCTCCGATACCTGGTATGCCGAAGGGCAAGCCTGCAGGAGTACGCTGCATTCAGTTGGATGACAACAACCTTTGTCGTTTGTTTGGGCAGCCTAGTCGCCCTGCAGTCTGTCATAGCTTCAAAAGTGATGAGGTGATCTGTACCTCTGGTCCCGAAGCTGCACTAGCGATACTAACGGAGCTCGAGCAAGACACTGAGCAGCGCACGATTAAGCCGAACGATACAAGGGAGACTGAAAGCAGTTTATGAGCTGCTTCGTGAAATTTTCGGATAAGACCAGCTCTCGATCATCACTATCTCCTGCTTTAGTGGCGGAGCACAGCTTCATTATGTAGTTTGCATCTATCGAATCTACAGGGTTGTTGGATGTAATCCGTTTTCGTGAGTGCGGTATCTGAAGATCATACTCCTTGTCTTCAGCTAGCATTTCGTCTGTATGTACAGTTTGAAGAGTTGCTCTGGGGATTTCCGTTCTGAGGGCCTTGCTAAACGTGGCTAAGTTAGCTGTATTTGCGGCGAACAGCCAAGCTGATTGATTAGGTGCAGATGTACGGCGAATGACTCTTCCGAGTACCTGACGAAAGTACATTTCCGTTCTGATCCTGGAAAGGTGGCAGCAAACCTGTAGTCTTGGAATATCGGTTCCTTCGCTTATCATTCCTACTGAAACAATCCACTCACCTTCACCCTTTCTAAACTGCTCAATGATGCGTTTGGCGTTTGGTTGACTGTGGTCAACAATGGCGATTTTACTGCTCACATTGGTCGCGAGCCAATGGTGGATGTAGGTGGCATGTGCGATTGATGATGCAACGACGAGTCCTGCGGCCTCTTTGTTTACTTGCTTCAACTCCTGTAGCTTTTTGTGGCCCTGTTCAAGCACATAGCCGACAAATTTTGGGTCATTCAGTAGCGCCTGATAACTGAGAGCTTTGTCTTCAAGTAATGCATCGATTCCAGAATATTGCTTCGACGCTGTGGGATTACCACATGTGATATGGAGGTTATCAACGAGCACGATGTGTGGTGCTCGACACACCTGATCCTCAACTGCTTGCCCCATGCCATAGCAATAGTCATAAGCAACTTGATTGCTGTCATCATGATACTTAGCTAGAGACACTGGTAGCCGGTCGGAGCGCCAAGGTGTACCAGAGAGAGCCAGCGTATAGGCAGCCTGATCTTGGATTTGCAGTAAAATAGTCGCTCCCCAAGAGTTGGTGTTTGCTAACTCGTTGCCAGCACAGTGGTGGATTTCATCAAAAATCACCAACGTCCTGTGATTTCTGATGATGGACCAAAAATTATCTGGTAGGTGGCTCATGCTGTGATATGTCAGAGATCGACCAACAGCTCCCAGTAAGCCATCCATTCGTCGACTCAGGCGCGACTCGAAGGTTGACCGGATCCCTTCGGCGACGACTAAAGACGGTGAAAAGGCGATAACCAGATCGATCTGATTGGCGTCGAGCATACGAGCGGTAACCTCCGCAGCCATCAGGGTCTTTCCAGACCCAGGAGATGCTAGGCAAAAAAAGTGCTTCTGGCCCGTTTGGAATTTTCGAAGGGCAGCCTGAACACATTCACCTTGCCAACGACGTAGCCCCATTACTGTGCCATCCTTTTGAGCTGCTTCTCCAAGGCTCTAATGCGCCCTACCAGCTTCCATTTGGCATTAACGGTTTCCTGGAAGCTGGCTTGGTAAGACTCTTTGTTGTCAGGGTACAACTGGTACAACCGCTCATACTCTTCAGACTCACCTTGCAGGGATAACATCTCTGAATGGTACTCGCGGAGTTTGTCTGTGATCTCTTGTTTTTGATTCTGCTGATGGTTATCTGTTGGGAAATCTACTTCTACTGCAGTCACCGGTACTTCGAAATGTTCTGTCACGACGTAGAGCTGCTTTGGGCCATAAGTGCCAGCTTTGACTTGAACCCAGCCCTCCTTTATCAGCCTTTTGATCCGGTAGTAGGTTGCCATCCTGGCTTGGGTATGTGTTAGCCCATCAAGGCTCGAAGACTCTGATTGGAGCTTTTCACGCACTTCAGCGCAGGAAAAAGGGCCATCCAGGCTAGCGATTGCAGCGATTGTGTCCTGACAAAGCGCTGTTGTACTTGATGAGGCCATTTCTAGAATCTCGATTAGTGGCTGTATCCACTGACTGCGGTGCTGAAAACAGATAGCGGCATTGCTCGAAGCAAAATGCGGATTATAATCCGTTGTTAGTAAGTGAACAACTCAACATCATTCTTATCTTTTAGGGGATAAGAATGAGTGAGTTAGCCGAAACGGTTGGACTGAAACTGCGTCAGCAGCGCAAAGCTGCCGGGATCTCTCAAGAAAAATTGGCCAACATCGCCAAGGTTGATCGTAGCTATGTCGGCCGTATTGAGCGGGGTGAGGTTAATTTGACACTTGATATGCTCTACAAACTGGCGGACGTAATAGGCTGCGATGCCAAAGCATTGCTGCCTTAAGTATCGAGTTAACAATTTACTCTCTACCCAGTTCTTCTGCTCCAGCCCTCCAGAAAGCCCCATGAATCCTGGCTTTCGCACAGAACTAGTCATCTCCCTTACCTTGTCCCATCTCAGTGCGATGATCTCTTTTGCCTTAATGATACATAAAATCAGGCCCTGATTACTTGACTTTAATCAGGGCCTGACTAAAAATAGTTGTCGAAGCTTACAAAGGGAATGTAGTGATGGCTAAGACAAGACATATCCAACAGCGCATGTCCCAGCGTGGGATAAAGCAGTCCACTCTGGATCTCGTTGAGCGATTTGGCATCTGGAGTGGTGATAAGCAGATCTTAAACCGGAAAGCATGTGAGGCCGCGTTGAGAGAGCTTGATCACGTTCGACACGAACTGATCAAAGCTCAAGAGCGAGGAGGGTATGTACTTGTTGAGGCTGCTGGCCAGAAAATTACGACTTACGCCCTCAATAGTTACTCTAGGAAGCTCTAGGAAATATCAATGGACAACAAAGCCAAAGCTCTTGTTTGGAAAGCGAGTGAACTGATCCGCGGTGCCCGAGATTCTAGGGACACTATCTACATTGTTACAGCACTCATTGCGACTCGCGTGGCTGCTGAGCGAGCCGGGCTGTTTATAGACAAAAACTTCTGCGATGTAGAAGAGCTAGCTGCCTACCTTTCCAAGTCATTACCTGATTTGGCTGAAGCTCTGCTTGACGCGACGGATGCTCTGCGCCGTGACAAAATCAGTGGGCTTAACGAGATGCTTGGGTATGCCCAAATTATCTTGCAAACTGGTATTGACCACACCGAATTGGGATGGTTGCTGCACGATTTTCACATGGAGGCCTCTGGAAAAGCTGGCTCTACATTGCTGCAGCGAGGGCTGGCAGAATTGGCCGTTGAGTGGACGAGTCAAGGGGGGGAGTGCGGTACTGCTTTCTGTCCTTATAGCGGCTCATTCAGCTTTGCTTATGCATATGCAGCAAAAGGCATTCAGTCGGTCTACACCACCGATGTCCTTGTCGAGAGCGCGTGGGCTAAGATGATGTCTGTTTTCTGTGAACAGCGTATTGAAGTGCGCCAAGCTAGCCCGATTCATGATCACCTAGACGCTTTAAAGATCAAAGAGCGTTATGCTCAAGGTGCTTCTTTCCCTTTTTGGGGGATGAAATTAGACAGTAGCGACTTACCTGCTTCATCAGAAATCGTTGCCCCCCATCAACCGGCCAGCAGCGAGGCCTTGCTCACTCAGGCGCTGACCTATGGTGTTGAAGGTCGCTCTGCAGTAGTAGTCCCACCAGGATTTTTATCTCGGACGGTTACCGGTGATAGATCTTTTAAAGAGGAGTTGGTGCGGACAGGCAAGCTTGCAGCAATAGTGCAGTTTGCAGGATTTACTCTCAATATCGCCTCGGTTCCTCCGGTGATGTTGTTAGTGGATAAAGATGGATTGCACACCCCTCTGATGGTTGATGCCTCGGCCGATCGCTTTTACACCAAAGATCGCTACAAGAATCACTTTTTTGGTAAAGAGGCCCTTCTCCAAGCAATTGAGACGGAAGAGCAAAGCATTGCCAAACACATCACTATAGCTGAGGCAGAAGCTAATGAATGGAATCTGGATGTACCTCGTTACGTGCTCTCGGACGAAGCTCAACAGCTTCAAGATAAGCTTGAACTGTTGCCGACCTGCGCATTGTCGGATGTTGTTGAGTTTCTGCGTTGTCAGGCTATTAAAGCCGAGGATGAAGGCAAGGTTTATCTGGAAGCTAATCAGACAGACATCGATGGTATCGGATTTTTCAAACGCCCCAAAAAACAGATTTCCATCTCTGATACCAAAGTCATGACCCGAGTCAAACGACAGCGGATGATTCCTGGTGATGTTCTGGTTACAGTGAAGGGCAACGTTGGAAGAGTTGGGTTAGTACCTGATAGCGCTGAGGAAAACTGGATTGCTGGTCAATCCTTTATCATCCTGCGACTTAAGCCCGACGGCCCGATCCAGGACAGCACTTACCTCTATCGCTATCTGAATTCACCGATGGCTCAGCAGGCACTGGTGAGCAAGGCGGTCGGTACAGGGATCAAGACCATCAAGATGAACGATCTGGAAGAGCTGCCCGTAGTGATCCCCACTCTGGCCCAAGTCGACAAAGCATCAGAAAAGCAGCAGCAGATGGTATCGCTGCAGGAACAAATCGCTCAGCTTCAGCAGCAGATCGACGCGCTGCGTCACGACGACTGGCTGAAACTCTAATTTTTCAGGCCGGAGCGCTGGGGCGCTTCGGGCTTTTGCACAAGGAATACGGGACTCTTATGGACCATTCAGTACACAACAAACTGGTTTCTTTTATCTGGAGCATCGCCGATGACTGCCTGCGGGATGTTTATGTTCGTGGTAAGTACCGCGATGTGATTCTGCCGATGGTGGTGCTGCGCCGCCTGGACACCTTGCTGGAGCCGAGCAAGCAAGAGGTGCTGGACGAAGCCAAGTTCCAGCTTGAAGAGATGAACGAGGTTGAGCTGGATGAGGAGCCATTACGCCAAGCATCTGGCTATGTGTTCTACAACACTTCCAAGTTTACGCTGCGAAGCCTGTACAATCAGGCGACCAACAATCAGCAAATCTTACTGACCAACTTTGAAGACTACCTCAACGGCTTCAGCGATAACGTAAAAGAGATCATTGAGCGCTTTGATCTGAAGCAAAAGATCCGCCATATGGCAGGCAAAGAGGTGCTGCTGGATGTGGTGGAGAAGTTCATCTCCCCGTACATCAACCTGACGCCGGAAGAGAAGAACGATCCGGATGGCATCAAGATGCCAGCTCTGAGCAACCTGGGCATGGGCTACGTGTTCGAGGAGCTGATCCGCAAGTTCAACGAAGAGAACAACGAAGAGGCGGGTGAACACTTTACCCCACGTGAAGTGATCGAACTGATGACCCACCTGGTGTTCGACCCCATCAAGGACGAACTGCCAAACGTACTGACCGTCTACGATCCAGCCTGTGGAAGCGGCGGCATGTTGACCGAGACCCAGAACTTTATCGAAGAGAAATACCCCGTCACTGCATCTAGCCGGGATATCTATCTCTACGGTAAAGAGATCAACGACGAGACTTATGCCATCTGTAAGTCCGACATGATGATCAAGGGCAACAACCCGGAGAACATCAAGGTGGGTTCTACCCTTTCCACCGACGAGTTTGCCGGTCAGCGCTTCGACTTTATGCTGTCCAACCCCCCTTACGGTAAGAGCTGGGCTTCTGAGCAAAAGCACATCAAGGAAGGTAAGGAAGTTATCGATCCTCGCTTCAAGGTGAAGCTGAAGGACTACTGGGGTGAGGAGCTTACTGAGGATGCGACGCCGCGCTCCAGCGATGGCCAGTTGCTATTCCTGATGGAGATGGTCACCAAGATGAAGTCCACCAAGGACAGTCCTCTTGGAGCGCGAATTGCCTCAGTTCATAACGGCTCTAGCCTGTTTACCGGTGATGCCGGTGGCGGTGAAAGCAATATCCGTCGCTACATCATTGAAAACGACATGCTGGAAGGCATCGTTCAGCTGCCTAACAACCTGTTCTACAACACCGGGATCACGACCTACATCTGGCTGCTGAACAACAACAAGCCGGAAAGTCGCAAAGGCAAGGTTCAACTGATCGACGCCAGCTTGCTGTTTAAGAAGCTGCGCAAGAATCTGGGTGAGAAGAACTGCGAATTTACCCCAGAGCACATCGAAGAGATCACCCGTACCTATCTGGATGCAGCCACCATCGAGCGTGCTACCGATGAGCAGAACAACCCGATAGGTATTGCTGCTCAGGAGTTTAATAACGACGATTTTGGCTACTTCAAGGTAACCGTTGAGCGACCAGACCGTCGTAAGGCCCAGTTCCGTGATGATCTGATTGAAACCCTGCGCTTTGATAAGTCGCTACGGGAAGTCATGGCGCACCTCTATGCCGAGCACGAAGAGCAGGTCTATGAGAAGGACTTCCTCAAGTCTCAGGAGAAGGCGATCCTCACCTGGTGTGAAGAGAACGACATCACCCTCAATACCAAGGCCAAAACCAAGCTTTTGAGTACAGCAACTTGGGTCGGTCTGAAGGAGCTGGTGGATACCGCTTACCTGCTGAAGCAGGAGGTTGGTATTGAGGAATACCGCGACTTTAACCAGTTCCGCAAAGATGTGGATGCTGTGCTGAAAGCGCAGAAGGTCAAGCTGGGCGGCCCTGAGAAAAAGGTCATCTTGAATGCCGTTAGCTGGTATGACGCAACCGCCGAAAAGGTAATTAAGAAGGTCGCTAAGCTGACCAGCACTAAGTTGGATGAACTGCTGGAGCGTTGCGAATGTGAGGAGGAGGACCTGCCGGACTTCGGTTACTACCCAACGGGCAAAACCAACGAGTTCACTACTTATGAGTCCAGCAGCGAGCTGCGCGACTCAGAATCCATTCCGCTGAAACAGAGCATCTATCAGTACTTCCTCGATGAGGTGAAGCCGCACGTTGAGGAAGCCTGGCTCAATATCGACAGCGTGAAGATCGGCTACGAGATCAGCTTTAACAAGCACTTCTACCGCCATAAGCCTTTGCGCAGCCTGGATGTGGTAGCGGGCGACATTATCCAGCTGGAACAGAAGGCTGAAGGCCTGATCGCCGAGATCCTGGGCGTTAAGGTAGCAGAGGTACAGGGGGAGACCGCATGAGTAGCCTGAATGCGATGCTCAAGTACGACGAGTACAAAGACTCGGGAGTTGATTGGTTGGGCGATATCCCTGCTCACTGGAATCAGAGACCGCTATTAACTTTGTGTGAACTGAAGTCAGAAGTGAACCATGAAGACAAAGAGCTTCTCTCTGTTTATCTGGACAAAGGTGTAGTTCGTTTTTCCGACGTCGACGCCAAGCGAACCAATGCAACCAGTTCAGACTTAAGCAAGTATCAGTTGGTCGAACAGGGTGATTTTGTCCTCAACAATCAGCAGGCCTGGCGTGGCTCTGTGGGCGTATCAAAACATACTGGCATCGTTAGCCCCGCATACTTGGTTTTGAGCCTTTCTAAAGAGATTGACCCACGCTATGCAAACTATCTGTTTCGTGACGGAGCGATGGTGGCACATTATCTAGTCTGCTCTAAAGGTGTTGGAACAATCCAACGAAACCTGTATTGGCCCCAGCTAAAGCGTGTTCCTGTTTCTCTGCCGTCAGAGGCGGAGCAGGTTTCAATAGCAAATTTCTTGGATGAAAAAAGTGCTCAGCTAGACCAGGCCATCGCTATCAAAGAGCAGCAAGTCGCTCTGTTGAAAGAGCGTAAGCAAATCATCATCCAGCAGGCGGTTACACAAGGGGTAAACCCAGATACACCGATGAAGGATTCTGGAGTCGATTGGATCGGCAAGATTCCTGAGCACTGGAACACAAAGCGACTCAGGTACTTGGGAACGACTCAGAATGGTATCAGTGCAGGCGCAGAGTACTTTGGTTCTGGGGAACCATTTGTCAGCTATGGAGACGTTTATCGAAATCGCCAACTGCCTGAAGAGGTTACTGGGCTAGCTAAATCCAGTGAGGCGGATCAGAACTTGTATTCCGTTAGTTCTGGAGACGTTCTGTTTACTCGAACGTCTGAGACAATCGAAGAGATTGGCTTTGCATCTGTATGCTTCAAGACCATTGAAAAGGCGACTTTTGCCGGCTTCCTCATCCGCTTCAGGCCAACGACAAAGGCACTCACCAAAGAGTTCTCTAAGTACGTCCTAAATGCTCCAATGTTGAGAGACTACTTTGTGAAAGAAATGAACTTGGTAACTCGAGCATCGCTAGGGCAAGAGCTTCTGAAAGACATGACTGTAGTACTTCCCCCTAAGGAAGAGCAGCTCCAGATTTTCGAATACTTAGAAAAGAAAAGTAAGCAAATTGACTCGGCTATTGAACTACAACAGCAGCAAATCGAGAAGCTGAAAGAGTACAAAGCCACGCTGATCAATGCTGCTGTGACTGGCAAAATCAAAGTGGCTTAAGGGAACAGGAGTTAGGGACAACGTATGTATACCTTGGATCAGGCAAGCAATCGGATCAGCCCAGTGTCGGTGCGCAGCTTTGGTGAACTGGGCTTTACCGAACGTAAGCACCTGCAGGAGTGGTTGGCACATCGGCCGGAAGTGTTGGGGGAGGATCTGCTGATCATCCAGAAGGAGTTTGATGGCTTCGATGAAACCCGGGAGCGGCTCGATCTGTTGGCGCTGGATAAAGACGGCAATCTGGTGATCATCGAAAATAAGCTGGATGACAGTGGCCGGGATGTGGTGTGGCAGGCGCTGAAATACGCCTCTTACTGCGCCAACCTGACTAAGGGGCAGATCGTTGAGATTTACCAGAAGTACTTGAGCCGTGAGTTTCCGGGTGAGGTACAGGACGCCGGACAGCTGATCTGCGAGTTTCTCAATGCGCCTGATCTCGATGAAGTGAAGCTCAACCTGGGTAACAGTCAGCGCTTGATGTTGGTGGCCGCCAACTTCCGCAAGGAGGTGACCAGCACGGCGCTGTGGTTGTTGGGACAGGGCTTGGTGATCCAGTGCTTTAAGGTGACCCCTTACTCCCTGGGCGAGCAGCTGTTGCTCAATATCGACCAGATCATCCCGACGCCGGAAGCCAAGGAGTTGATGATTGGAATCAACGCCAAGGAGGCGGAGGAGAAGAGCACCGAGGTGGTGCGTAAAACCCGCCACCACGTCCGCAATGCCTATTGGGAGCAGGCGCTGGAGGCGTTCCAGAGCAGCGCATGTACCCTCTACAACAACATCAGCCCCAGCAAGGACCACTGGCTCTCTGCCGGTTCAGGGCTGACCGGTTGCCCATTCAACCTGATCTTTGGCCAGAAGGAGATCCGCGTTGAGTTGTGGATCAGCCGTGGCCAGACCGAGCAGAACAAGTTTCTGTTCGACCAACTGTTTGCCCACAAAGATGAGATTGAGGCGACATTCGGCCAGCCATTGGAGTGGATGCGACTGGATAACAAGAAGTCCTGCCGCATTCAGTTTGCCCGCGCTGCTGAAGGGTTCAACAAGGAGCGCTGGCCCGAGTGGGTTGCCTGGCACCTTGAGCAGATGAGCCGATTGGAAAAGGCCTTCAAAGGCCCGCTAAACCAAGCGGGGCAAGCTTTGAAACAAGCGAGTTTTTGATAAGAAGGACCGAAGCAAAGATGGCCAGTAAAACCAACGAACAAGCACTTGAAGCCGCCATTCAGAAACACCTGACGGGCACCTGTGTTGAGACTCTTAAACTGGGTGGGGCCGTTCCGAACTATGGTAATCGCCGATTCCAGTTGGGAGTGCCGGATGACTTTGATATGCAGTATGCGCTGGATACCAAGTACTTCTGGCAATTCCTAGAGCTGACACAGGAACAGGAGCTGGAGAAGCTTAAGCGCAACAGCCCCAATGATTGGCAGCGCAAGGTGCTGGAACGGTTTGACCGGTTGATCAGCAAGCATGGGATCTTGCACTTGCTGAAAAAGGGCCTGAGCGTTGATGACGCCCACCTGATCTTGATGTGCCCGGCACCGCTGGCCAGCAGCAGTGAGCGGGTTAAGCAAAACTTCGACGCCAATATCTTCAGCTGTACTCGGCAGGTTCGCTACAACAAGCAAAGGCCGCTGCAGGAGATCGACATGGTGCTGTTTATCAACGGTATCCCTGTGGTCACACTGGAGTTAAAGAACGCTTGGACCGGTCAGAATGCCCGTTACCATGGGCAGAAGCAGTACAAGGAAGATCGTGATTCTACCCAGCCGCTATTGAGTTTTGGTCGATGTCTGGTGCATATGGCGGTGGATACCGATGAGGTCTATATGACGACCAAGCTGGCTGGAAAAAAAACCTTCTTCTTGCCGTTCAATAAGGGCTACGACCATGGTAAGGGGAATCCGCCTAATCCTCACGGCCATAAGACGGCTTACCTGTGGGAAGAGGTGTTCACCAAGGAGAGCCTGGCCAATATCATTCAGCACTTTGTCCGATTGGATGGCACCAGCAAAACGCCGCTGAATAAGCGCACATTGTTTTTTCCCCGTTATCACCAGATGGATGTGGTGCGTAAGCTGATTGATGATGCATGCAACCGAGGGGTGGGGCAGACCTACCTTATTCAGCACTCGGCTGGCTCGGGTAAGTCCAACTCTATTACTTGGGCTGCATTTCAGCTTATTGAGGCATATCCTGTTAGTAATGAGGTGCCGGGGAGCTGTGGCATTGAACAGCCGTTATTTGATTCGGTGATCGTGGTGACTGACCGTCGTTTGCTGGACAAGCAACTGCGGGACACCATCAAAGAGTTCTCTGAGGTTAAGAACATTGTCGCGCACGCTAATCGCTCGGCAGAACTCAAATCGGCGCTTGAGATCGGTAAGAAGATCATCATTACCACCATTCAGAAGTTTCCCTACATCATCGATGGGATATCTGATCTTAGCAATAAGCGCTTTGCCGTGATCATTGATGAGGCGCACAGCTCTCAATCGGGCTCTGCCCATGACAACATGAACAAGGCGATGGGCTCTGATGAGGAGTACGAGGATGCTCAGGATAAGATCCTGCAGGCAATGCGTGCCCGAAAGATGCGAGGTAATGCCTCCTACTTAGCCTTCACTGCAACGCCTAAAAACTCCACTTTGGAGAAGTTTGGTGAGCGGCAGGATGACGGAAGCTTTAAGTCGTTCCACCTGTACTCAATGAAGCAGGCCATTGAGGAGGGGTTCATCCTTGATGTATTGGCCAACTACACCACCTACAAGAGCTACTACGAGATTGAGAAGTCGATCGCTGAAAACCCAGAGTTTGATAGCAGGAAAGCCCAGAAAAAGCTGCGAGCCTATGTGGAGCGGAGTCAGCAGACCATCGATATCAAAGCGGAGATAATGCTCGACCATTTTATCCCCCATGTGGTGAATGCCAAGAAGCTTAAGGGCAAAGGCAAAGGTATGGTGGTCACGCAGAATATTGAGACAGCTATCCGTTACTACAAAGCTATTACACGCCAGTTGGAGCAGATGGGCAACCCATTCAAAGTAGCGGTGGCATTCTCAGAAACCAAAAAGGTCGATGGGATTGAGCATACAGAAGCGAGCCTGAATGGTTTTGCTGATACCGAGACCAAAGACAAGTTCGATTCCGATGAATATCGCCTGTTGGTAGTAGCGAATAAGTATTTGACCGGCTTTGATCAGCCCAAGCTTTGCTCAATGTATGTGGACAAGAAACTCCCTGGGGTGCTGTGTGTGCAGACCCTGTCGCGGCTGAACCGTTCTGCCCCGAAACTGGGCAAAAAGACAGAAGACTTGTTTGTCCTGGATTTCTTCAATACCGTTGAGGATATCAAGAGCTCGTTTGACCCCTTTTACACCGCGACCACCTTGTCCGAAGCAACTGATGTGAACGTGCTGCACGAGTTGAAGGACGCCATGGATGATGTGGGTGTCTACGAGTGGCATGAAGTAGACCAGTTCACTACCCGCTTTATTGATGGCGTGGATGCTCAAGAGTTGAGCCCGCTTATCGATACTGCTGCTGCCCGCTTCAACAATGAGTTGGAGCTGGAAAATGAGGATAAAGCGGACTTTAAGATTAAGGCCAAGCAGTTCGTGAAGATCTACGGCCAAATGGCCTCTATTATGCCTTATGAAGTGGTGTTATGGGAGAAGTTGTTTTGGTTCCTCAAGTTTTTGATTCCAAAGCTGAAGTTGGAAGATCCTGAAGCGGATGTATTGGATGAGTTGTTGGAGTCGGTTGATCTAAGTTCCTATGGTCTGGAGCGGGTGAAGCTGAATCATAAGATAGGTTTGGATGCCGAAGAAACTGAGCTAGATCCGCAAAATCCCAATCCACGAGGAGCTCACGGCGGTGAAAAGGAAACCAATCCTCTTGATGAGATTGTCCAAGCTTTCAACGAGCACTGGTTTCAGGGGTGGGACGCTACACCTGAAGAGAATCGGATCAAGTTCATAAAGATCGCTGAAAGCATGAAGAACCATCCAGACTTCGAGGCTAAGTACCAGAATAACCCTGACCCTCATAACCGCCAATTAGCTTGGGAGAAGATGTTGACGGAGGTGATGCTCAAACATCGCTTGGTCGACATGGAATTCTACAAACGATTTGCCAAAGATGCGGCTTTCAAAGCTTCTTTGAGCCAGAGCATGCAGCGGATGGTTAAGTTGTAGTACAAATGCCCTTGTAGATAGTAATTATTTTTAAATGTAGATGGGGGAGAGAATGGGGCACTTAGAGCAAGTTCTCGATGATGGTGTAGAAGCTCAACTCGATTTTATTGAGGATTGTCAGGACTTGCGGGGAGTCAACGAGCTTCTCACTAGAGTTATGGCGAAACAGAAGATTCAAGCGCTTATAAAAGGACAGAATCTGGATCATATTTGTGATGTCGTCCTCAGTAAGGGTTTAGTACGCTCGGACTCTCAAAATAGAACCTTGATCTGTGCTGCGGTTTTAGGAAGGCTGTCAGCGGTGGCTCGGGGCAGGGAAGGCGCTGTTTTTTCTCGTTTATCGGATTTGTTTTCTGAAACTCAACCTGGCTCAATAGAGGCTCTTGAAGATGGCGATGAGAAGTATTATGCATCACTTTGCTTAGCTGAGTTAAACCAGCCGTGGTTAGCGGAGTACTGCCTTAATCAAGCGGTGGATATCGATACAGCGGAAAAGGCGAGACGTGTGCTGTTGTCTACCGCGTTGTCTAAGTTTGGATCCTTAGCAGGTTTTTTGCTGAGTACTTCCAAAGTATTTCCAACATTAAAAGCCATCGACAGTGATGATACTCGCTACAAACGAGCCAGACGTTTGAGTAGTGTCTCTTCGGACGTAATACGGCAGTGGGAAGGCGATGTAGGCTATAGCCCTGGGGTTGCCTTATCTGAATGGTTCTCATCTGTGACGATGACAAGCCGAAAAGATGTTGATGTCTCTGTCTTGGTGGATCTCATCGATGATACTCTATCTATTCTCTTGCGAGTGATCGAGCTGCGGTTCTCGTTTGCTCTGATAGCAGAAACATATAGCGTACTTGACCGTGCGAGAACAACATTTAAGCATGATGTATGGGTTGAGATCATGCGGAGGTCACAGTTCCTAGAAAAAGTTAGAACAGCTTTAAAAGAGTCTGCTTTGGTCTTGGCTAGACAAAATAGTACAGATAAAGGATTAATGGATTCACTCCGCTTTGCTTACTACTCGAAAGCGCAGGCTAGAGCTGCGATTATAGCCCATTTCTCCAGTGCACATGAGCTTGATCCGGATGTGCGAGAGTGGTGGGAAAGAGCTGGAGATGTAAGCTCTCCTAAACGTGTGGCCGAGCACAAAGTGAGTAATTCAGATGATCAACAAATAGGGTCGTTGTTGATTAATGTGGAAGAAAGTAAAACGGTTATGGAAAAGCTTGAAAGGGCTGTTGTTCCAATGCTGGAAGTGATGGAGCCAGCACTATCAGAGAATGTAAAAAAAGCTGCCCTAAGTTATGGGGAAATTTCTGAGACAGCAAGGCATCTAGCAAAGATGCGAAAGCTCAAACATATGGGCTTGAAAGGAGCAGTATTAGATTATAACCCTTTGCAACACGAAATGCTGGGAGGACACCAATATGGTGTTCGTAAGGTGAAAGTGTTACGTGATGGTATTCAGAAAGACTTCGGTGGAAAAACCAAGATACTTGTGAAGCCCAGGGTTAAGAACGCAGATTGATACTTTGTCACATGGAGGTTTTATGATGGAAGTTTTTGAGGGAAAGGTTCTACTTAAGAGCCTTATAAAGAGGTTTAGGAAAGTAGAAGAAGATAGCTATGAACTTCGTGGTACATTAACTGATGATGAAATGAGTGCCTTGAGGCTGGCTTTAAACGTATTAAGTAGTGAAGAGCCAAGTGTAACCGTTGAGAAGCAAGCTACTTTTGAATTGGATAGTTCAAACAGAACTATTGATGACACACCTAAAACCCAGGTAGAAGATCAAGATTCTCCAAGCATAGAGATAGATCTGAGTGTCCTTGATTTACCGGAAGCTTCAGAGGGCCACCGTCTATGCTTGGACTTTGGTACTGCTATGTCAAAGGTAACTTTGGTTCGTGACACTAGTGGTGGAAGCGATTTTGAGGAAATTGAGGTTTTAACCCTAGGGATTCCTGGTGACCAAGAGGAAATTAGTGAAACAATGCTGATCTCTTCTGTGTTTATTGACCAAGAAGGATACCTTTGGTTTGGAAAGTCAGCAGTTGATCGTTCGCGGTTAGAAAAAGATGGGCGCCAGCGATTAGATAATATTAAGCGATATTTATCAGAGGAAGGGTTTTCAAGTATAGTTAGTGAAAGGTTCAACCCGACATCCTATAGTGTAACGTATGGGGATATGATCCTTGCTAATCTAATGTATCTGACATGGACTGCTAATCAGTGCTTGGCTGAGTTAGGTGAGCCGAAGAATGTTATTCGAAGGTATGCAATGCCATGTTTAGAGCTTTCAAAATCACGAGATACAGCTCAATTGTTAGGTTCCATGTTAGGCGAAGCACAGATTCTAGCAGATACGTTCAGCAACTCGATGCAAGATGGCATACCTATTAATAAATTTGTTGAAATAGTATATGCGATAAGAGAAAAGCGACTGAATTACCCATTCATTGCCGAAGATATCACAGAACCTTTGGGTGTCGCTGGTTCACTAATTAGTTGGACGAAAAGTGTGAACTCCTTAGTGATGGTAATTGATGTCGGGGCAGGAACTAGTGACTTCAGTGTGTTTAGAATGCGATATGACGAAAATACAAAAGTAAGTACTGCTCTTGAGGTTGCGGACTCAAATGAAGGTATAACTGAAGCTGGAAATCATCTGGATAACCTACTGAAGGGTTTTATTCTTAGCAAATCTGAAGTCGACCATACACATGAGCATTGGTTGAATGTTCTCGGTAACCTAGAACTTGACCTTAGAGACCACAAGGAGCGCTTGTTTTTAAGTGGAGAGGTTTCTGTAAGGCTCTTTACAGATGAACTTGTAACCGTAACCATTGATGAGTTTTTGGCATTGGAGCAGGTAAAGAGCTTCGGACGATCTTTGACCGAGTGTAGAGATAGGATTTTGTCTAGAATCGATTCTAGCTTTACAAATGGCGCACCTAATGGAGCTCTTGGTATAGCGCTTACAGGTGGTGGGGCAGAACTTCCTATGGTCAAAGAGCTTGCTAAGGGTAGTGTCTATGTACGCGGTAAAGAACTCCAACTAGCACGGGCTCCTGCTTTCCCTCTCTGGTTGCAGGAAGAGTATCCAGATTTGGAAGAAGACTACCCACGAATAGCCGTTTCTCTCGGTGGCGCAAGAGAAAAGATCATTGAAAGGAACGGAGTCGCAAACGTTACTGCTGGTGATGTACGCACAACTCCGAGGTTGGAGGGGTACTATACTCGGGGACAGTGAAGGAGGTAGCCTGCCCATACCATGCTCCCGCGGAGGTAAATCGCCCCGTTGGAGCATAGTTTTAGAAATCGTGCGTAACGGCTTAGTTTTTGGCGAGGGGAAAAATTGCCCAATGGGCTTAAGTTTAGAAAAAATGTAAAGTTGAGCTAAATTATATGCTTATAGCCATTTCTAAGTTCTAAAAATCAGGGTGCCACCACTGCTGCATCGCTCCCTCAATCAGCTCCCCCATTCCCGGCATGCCCCATGGCAAGCCCGCCGGCGTGCGCTGCATTCAGCTGGATGACAACAACCTGTGCAAGCTTTTCGGCCAGCCCCAGCGGCCTGTGGTGTGCGGTGCCTTCAAGCCGGACGCCGACCTCTGCGGCGGCACCGATGAGCAGGCGATGGCGACCCTCACCCTGCTCGAGCAGGACACCTATGAAACTCTGAGAGCCGGAGCGGCGCTCAAGGGATAACCTCTAGCTGTAAGGAGCGGGCATGAGCTTATCAGGATTCAAAAGGGCCACTGTCTCAGAGTTTGCTTATTTAGAAGAGAGTTTTGGTTTTAGTCGAGTTGATGGCCTAGATGGAACTGCCCGATATGAAAGCGATGAGGTTATTGTCATCGTGTCTTATGACTTTGGCCACGGATATGACCTTGAAGTGTGTATTGGCCAGCAGGGACGAACAGATTATGAGCCTGAAGAGACATTCGACTTAAGAGAAGTGGCGATGTTAAAGGGTGTTGAAGCTCTTGATCTCCAAACTTCTTTTGCTGCGGCTTCAGAGGAGTCAATGGTGCGGTGCCTGGAGAAGATGGCATCACTGTTGTTAGATATTGGTCCCGATTTACTCAAGGGGGATGCTGAAGCTTTTCTTGCCCTGAAAGAGCAGCGCGATCTTGAGAGTCATGAGCTTGCTATAGAGACTCGGCTGTCTCATATTCGCCGGCAACTCGGTCCAGCTTGGCAAGCGAAAGATTATAAGCAGGTGGAAGAGTTACTCAGGAATGTTGAACATCTGCTGACAGAGTCAGAAAAAAACAAGTTGAGCTTTTCCAGGCGACAGCTCTGGCGGCAAACTTAACTCCTCCATTGACTCAATTGCAGGGAGCGTTCCTCCTTGCGCCTTCTGAGGCAGTCAGTACACTGGGCTGTCGGGACCAGAAGCGGAGACAGGGATGGCGATTCCCAAGGTGGGGTTTGACCTCAATCGAACCAATCAGGCGGAGCTCGAGATCTTATCTCTGCAGTCCCTGTCTGGCCGTGCCATGAAGCGGCATGACCCTCAGCTTCCCCATCGTATCCGCTTCTTCCAGCTGCTGCTGATTGAGCAGGGCCAGGGTCAGCATATGGTGGACTTTCAGGAGCACCCCATCTCTCCCGGAACCGTGGTTTTTGTTCAACCAGGACAGGTCCAGGCGTTTCGTTTCAGTGCCGAGCTGAAAGGCAAGCTGTTGCTGTTCACCCAGGGCTTCCTGGATAAGCTGCACAACCAGATGCGCCTGACCAGTTTTACCCCCACCCATCTGAATCAACACCACCACCCGCTGACCCAACTGGACGTCGAAAACCTGGCCCGTTGTCAGGCACTGACCGGCGAAATGGCCAGGGAAACCGCCCTGGAGCAACCGGATTCATTGATGGTGATGCATCTGTTCTCCGCGCTGAATCTGCTGCTTCACCGGCTTAAGCCGCAACATCGGCAGGAAAGGCTGTCGGATGAGCAGCGTGTCCGGCTGGGGCGTTTCATGGTGCTGTTGGAGGCCCATTTTCACCGGACCCGGGATGCCAACTGGTACGCCGGCCAGATAGGCGTTACCTATAAGACCCTCAACTGCCTGTGCAAGACGGCCATGGAGATGACCGCCAAACAGGCCATCGATGCCTACACCATCCTGGAGATCAAGCGGCGGCTGGTGGTCAGTCAGGATACCTCGTCCCAGATGGCCCTGGATCTCGGGTTTGAAGACGCCAGCAACTTCGTTAAGTACTTTAAGAAACAGGTGCAGATGACGCCCAGCCAGTTTCGTCACAGCTTCATTACGCCCACTTTATAGTTGGATATTCACCAGCTGCTTGATAGCGCAATCTCCAGCGCCTACCCCCTATTTATCTGGCAATTCGCCGACATTTAACGATCTTGACTCTCATTTTTTCTGTTTAACTCCGTTTTTCAAGCCTGGTTAGTTAATCTAAATGTTCGACATTTACCATTTTTAGGCTTTAACCCACCGCGCCTCACCCGAGGGAGATATCTAGGATGGTATCCAGATTCCAAGGGAGAGACAGCTATGAAACAACAGATCAAACACCTGGCGGCCGCCACCTCTATGGTCCTGACTCTGGGCCTGGTGGGGTGTGCCAATTCCGACTCCGATAACGACGCCCCCGCACTGACGGACAAAGAGCAGAAGGTGGTGGCCCTGCTGGAGAGCATCGAGACCGGCGATCAGGCTCCCGTGGCCTACATCAATCCCAATAAGTACATCCAGCACAACCTGGCGGTGAAAGATGGCCTGGCCGGTTTCGGTGAGGTGCTGCAGGCCCTGCCCGAGGGCAGCGCCAAGGCGGATGTAAAGCGGGTGTTCGAGTATGGCGAATACGTGGTGGCTCATACTGAGTACAACTTCTTCGGTCCCAAGGCGGGCTTCGACATCTTCCGTTTCGAAAATGGCCTGATCGTCGAGCACTGGGACAACCTGCAGGAGATAGCGCCCCCCAACGCCAGCGGCCGCACCCAGTTCGACGGCGAGACCCGAATCAGCGATCTGGACAGCACCGATGAGAACATCATGATCGTCACCGAGTTCGTCGAGACCATTTTGATGGATGGCACAGGGGACATCAGCAACTACATCGATGGAGGCAAGGGCGACTATCTGCAGCACAACCCTGGCGTGGCCGATGATCTGGAGGGGCTGTTTGCTGCCCTGGGGGCACTGGCGGACGCGGGCACCCCAATGATCTACACCAAGCACCACATCACCCTGGGTAAAGGCAACTTTGTGCTGTCGGTGAGCGAAGGGCAGTTCCTCGGTGAGCATGTGGCCTTCTACGACCTGTTCCGCCTGAGCAAAGGCAAGATTGTTGAACACTGGGACACCATCGAAGCGATTCCGCCTCAGGAGCAGTGGGCCAACAGCAATGGCAAGTTTGGTTTCTAATCTGCCGAACAATAACAAAAGGGCCAGCAATCGCTGGCTCTTTCTAGTGGAGGCTGGCGCCGCCCAGGCTCGCCTGGGAGGGCTGTGGCGTGGGCAGCTTATGCAGAAAGGCGGTGGGCGGCTTCAGTGGCCTGAGCTGGGCCCGCTGTTGGTCGCTGAGCAGAGCCGAAGCCGGTACCAGGGTGACGCCCTGGCCGTCCAGGGTGGGCAATGCCTGCTCCAGGAAGGTCAGGGTTTCCGGGTAGGGGTGGCCAATGAGCACCGCCCGGCCATATCGCCTGGCGATGGTCACCGCCTGGTCAAACTGTTGCTGCAGATCCACCTCTTCGGTTTCGTTGTCCAGAAACACATGACGCTTGAGGGCCGGTATCCCCTGAGCCACGGCGGCGTCGTAGGCGACGGAGTCCGGGGTGGTGAGGCTGTCGACGAAGTAGAGATCTCTATGGGCCACCTCCGCCATGACGGCGTCCATCATGGGGCGCTGGCGGGTCAGGGTGCTGCCCATGTGGTTGTTGATGCCCCGGGCAAAGGGGATGTCCGCCAGGGCGCGCTTGATGGTGACCTGTACTTCCCAGGGGGTCATGCCGCCTACCAGGGCGCTGGGCCCCAGGGCGTTGCCGCCATCGGCCAGCATCGGCAGATGCAGCATGATCTCATTGCCCTGGCGCCAGCCGGCGATGGCCAGCTGCCGACCCCAGGGGGTATGGGGCAGCACACTCAGTGTGGTGGCAGCAGGTAGCGCCAGCACACCTTTATCGGTCTGCCGGTAACCTACATCGTCGATAATGAGCGTCAGCTCTGCCGCTGTGGCGGTGTGGACCCACAGCAGCAAAGCCAGAAAAGCGTACCTGATGATTACTCCCGGGAAGGCTGCAACAACCACTCATAGGCGGCTGCCAACTGACTGTCCTGTAGCCATTGTCCGTTCATTTCTGATTCAGCCATTATAGGCTTCTCGACGCTATTCTCCAGCAGCACCTGAATGTCCGGGTCGATCCCCTTCTTGTCGATGAAGGTGCCGTTGGGGGTGGCGTAACGGGCGGTGGTCAGCTTGATGGCGCCCTGCTGCCCCAGCAGAGGGATGAGGCTTTGCACCGTGCCCTTGCCGAAGGAGGTTTGGCCAAACAGGGTGGCTTTCTGGTGATCCTTGAGGGCACCGGCGAGAATCTCTGCCGCCGAGGCGCTGCCTTCGTTGATCAGCACCACCACTTCCAGCTGGCCGAGGGGGGCGGCGTCTGAGGCGTAGTAGTCGTTGTTGGCGTCCAGGAAGCGGCCATGGGTGGAGACGATCAGCCCGGCGTCGAGGAACATGTCGGCGATCTGAACGGCGGAGTCAAACATGCCGCCGGGGTTGTTGCGCAGATCCAGGATCAGCTGGGTAAGCCCCTCCTGGCGGATGCGGCTGCTGAATCTGGCCACCTCGTCGGTGGTCTGGCGGTTGAAACTGTTGATCTTCAGGTAGCCCACCTGGTGGGGCAGGGAGCGGAACTGGGTGCTGTCGATGGTGATGTTGCTGGGCTGCAGGCTCACCGTCAGCGGCATGGGCGCTTTCTCCCGCTTGAGGGTGAGGGTGAGGGTGCGGTCTTCGCGGCTGGCGGTCTTGATGTACTGGATCAGCTTGTCCATGGTGTCCGGTGTGGCGGGCAGGTCGTCCACCCGCACCAGAATGTCCCCCGGTTTGATGCCGGCGTAGTGGGCAGAGCTGTGGGCCAGGGGGGTGATCACCTGCACCACTCCCTCGTCGATGCTCACCTCGATGCCGTAGCCGTAGTAATGGCCGTCGTTGGCTTCTCTGAGCAGTTCCAGAGTCTGTGGGGTCAGGTAGGTGGAGTGCGGATCCAGGGATTCAAACAGCCCCTTGAGCGCGCCCTCGATCATGGCACGGCGATCCACCTGATCGACGTAGTAATACTCCACGATGTCCTGCACCGTGACGATCAGTTCCTGAGCTTCTTCCAGTGTCGGCGCCGCCACTTCCCTGTGCTCTTCTGCCTGTGGACTGAACACAAACAGAATGCCGACCAGCAAGGCGAACAGTTGCGGCATAGCGCATACCCTCTGGCCACATTGGCGGGGCTGTGTTACCGCCTCTTCAGGTAGGGGGCAGGGTCCACAGCGAGTCCCCGATGACGGATTTCAAAGTATAGTCCGCTATCGGACTGTCCGCCTGAGTCTCCGCTGAGGGCAATCACTTCTCCCCCCTCTACCCGATCGCCGACTTCCTTGAGCAGGCTTTGGGCGTGGCCGTACAGGCTGAGGTACTCTTCGCCGTGATCCACCACCACCACCAGGCCATAGCCTCGCAGCCAGTCGGAAAACACCACCTGGCCTGGGGCTACCGATTCAACGTTGCGGCCTTCCCGTCCGGCGATCAGTAGGCCGTTCCACTTGAGCTGCCCCTGGCGGTGGCTGCCGAAGCGGTGCTTGACCTTACCTGAGAGCGGCCAGTCCAGCTTGCCCTTGAGTTTTTTCAGTCCGTCCAGGGAGACCGGGCGGGCGGCGAGGGCGGCCAGGGCCTCCTCAATGGCCTGGGCCAGGATCTCGCTGTCCACCTCAAGCTGGTTGAGCTTGCGGCTCTCATTCTTGAGCTGGGCTTCCAGCTTGGCCAGGGTCTGCTTTCGCTTTTCCTGCTGCTGGCGGAGGGATTTCTGCTGGTTGTCCAGCTTCTCCTGGGTACGCTCCAGCTGGGCTTTGCGTTCCAGTTGCTGACGATGGTTGTTGGTGAGGGCGTCTTTGGTGTCGGCGATCGCTTCCATGGCCTGGATGCGTGCCTGATTGAGATAGTGGTAGTAGGTCAGCAGCCGCTGCTTGTCGGCGCTGTTCTGTTTGAGCAGCAGTTGACCGGTTTCTCCCTGACCCGCGACCCAGGAGGCGCGGATCTGGGCGGCCAGCTGCTGTTGCTGCTGTTCATACTGTCGCTCCAGCCGTGTTTGCTCTTTGGAGAGCTCGGCCAGCTGATCATTGAGGCTGTCCAGCTTGTTGCGATTGCCACGGATGGCCGCCGCCTGTTTGCCGATGGCCAGTTCGTCCTGGCGCAGCGCCTTGCTGGCCTTGTCCCGGCTGGCCTGGCTGGCGATCAGCTTGGACTGACTGGCCTTGATCTGCTTCTGCAGCTTCTGAAGCTGCTGCTGCTGTTGATCAATCTCCTCCTGGCTGGCGGCCAGGGGCAGGCTGAACAGGCCCGCCAGGAGGGCGGGCCACAGGAACGACAGAAACTTCATCTTATTCCGCCAGGGTGACGATGGGGGTACCGGTCATCTCCTCGGGGATCTCCAGGCCCATCAGGTGCAGCATGGTGGGAGCCACGTCGGAGAGGCGGCCACCTTCCCGTACCTGGGCGTTGCGGCCCACGTAGATGAAGGGAACAGGCTCACTGGTGTGCGCGGTATGCGCCTGACCGGAATTGGCGTCGCACATCTGCTCGGCGTTACCGTGGTCGGCGGTGATCAGGCACTCGCCACCGGCACGCTCGATGGCGTCCAGAACACGTTGAATGCTGGCATCCACCGCTTCGCAGGCCTTCACTGCGGCATCGAAGTCGCCGGTGTGACCGACCATGTCGCCGTTGGGGTAGTTGCAGATGATGGTGTCGAAGTTGCCGTTTTCGATGGCGTCCACCAGCTTGTCGGTCAGCTCGCCGCTGCTCATCTCTGGCTGCATGTCGTAGGTGGCGACATTGGGGGACTTCACCAGGATGCGCTCTTCTCCTTCGAAGGGCTGCTCGATGCCACCGTTGAAGAAGAAGGTAACGTGGGCGTACTTCTCGGTTTCGGAGATGCGTAGCTGGCGTTTGCCCTGGTTGGCCATCAGCTCACCGAAGGTGTTCTTCAGGGCCTCTGGCGGGAAGGCGCAGCTTGTGTCGATGTCGGCGGCGTACTCGGTCAGCATCACGAAGTCGGTCAGCTTGGGGGCCTTGGCCTTGGTGAAACCGTCGAAGTCGGCGTCGGTGAAGGCGCGGGTCAGTTGACGGGCGCGATCGGCACGGAAGTTCATGAAGATCACCGCATCGCCATCGTTGAAGGTGGCGTCTGCGTCGATGGAGGAGGGGGCGACGAACTCGTCGTTCTCGTCACGATCGTAGGCCGCCTGCAGGGCGTCTGTGGCACTGGCGTAGCTGTGCTCGCTCTTGCCCAGGGTCAGCAGGTCAAACGCGGCCTGAACCCGTTCCCAACGCTGGTCACGGTCCATGGCGTAGTAACGGCCTACGATGGAGCCGATGGCGCCACAACCCAGTTCGGCGAACAGTTTGTCGAAGCGAACCAGGGAGTCGTGGGCGGAACGGGGCGGGGTATCGCGGCCGTCCAGGAAGCCGTGCAGGTACACCTTCTTGGCACCACGCTCGGCGGCCATGCGGATGGCGGCTTCCAGGTGGTCTTCATGGCTGTGTACGCCCCCGGGAGAGAGCAATCCCATGATGTGTACGGCACCGTCGTTGGCCTTGGCCTTGTCTACGGCACTGCACAGTACAGGGTTGTGGTTGAACTCACCGTCTTCGATGGACTTGCCGATTCGGGTCAGGTCCTGATAGACGATGCGTCCGGCGCCCAGGTTGATGTGGCCCACTTCGGAGTTACCCATCTGACCGTCGGGCAGGCCAACGTCGTTACCGGATCCGGAGATCAGGGTCGAGGGGTAGTCGCGGAACAGGCGATCCATTGTGGGAGTGTTGGCTCTGCTGATGGCGTTGTCGTCAGCGTCGGCTCTGTGTCCCCAGCCGTCCAGGATCAGGAGGGCAAGTGGGGTAGTGCGCTTGGTCATCTACTATCCTTTTTGCCGTCGAGGCAATCGCAAATAAAACTGCTGTCAGTGTACAACGTAACCAGCGATCTTCTCCAGATCGCCCAGGCAAAAATGTAATTTTATTACATCCTCATTTCCCTCTGTGCTGTGATCCGCGCCCCGTCCCCGCTGGTTACAGACACTTCACATGCCGGGGGATCCGGTTATACTGGCGACTTTCACTCCTCACCAACGTCAACCGATTTAGGCAAGTTAATGCAGGAATATATCGATTTTCTCGGCCGTCACGCCATGCTGAGTGCGGCTTGGGTGGGTCTGCTGGTGGCCTTCCTGTTCGTCACCATCAAATCCGCCTTCTCCAAGGTTAAGAATATCCCCGCCCAGCAGGCGGTGCAGATGATCAACAAAGAGGACGCCGTGGTCGTGGACGTGCGCAGCGATGAGGAGTTCCGCAAGGGCCACATCGCCAACGCCAAGCACATTCCTCTGGCAGAGATTAAAAATAATCAGCTGTCCACCCTTGAAAACCACAAGAGTGCTCCCATTATAGTTGTGTGTAACGCTGGCGTGAGCTCCGTACAGGCGGCGCAAATGTTGGTATCCGCGGGCTTTGAGAAGGTATTCAGCCTGCAGGGTGGCATGACCGATTGGAAAGCGGCCAACCTGCTGGTAGTGCGTAAAAGGCGCTAACCCTTTTTCTGGTCGCGCATAAGACGATATGGATGGCGACACACTCAGCTTCAAGCCGGCCCGGCGCGACCGCCGTAACCAGGTTGTGGAGTTTCGAGACGCCCAGAACGACGACAACAATATTTAGGATTTAGACAAATGGCAGAAGCAGCTAACACCGCAGCCAACGAGCAGGCCGCACCTCAGTTCCAGATTCAGCGTGTATACACCAAGGACATCTCCTTCGAGACTCCTAACTCTCCCGCTATCTTCCAGAAAGAGTGGAAGCCAGAAGTTAAGCTGGACCTGGATACCCGCAGCAACAAGCTGGCTGACGACGTGTACGAAGTGGTTCTGAACATCACCGTAACCACCAAGGTTGAAGAAGACGTGGCCTTCCTGTGCGAAGTTCAGCAAGCCGGTATCTTCTCCATCGCCAACCTGCCTGAGCCTCAGCTGGCCCACGCCCTGGGTGCTGGTTGCCCTAACATCCTGTTCCCTTACGCTCGCGAAGCGATCGCCAGCATGGTTAACCGTGGTACCTTCCCTCCACTGAACCTGGCTCCTGTAAACTTCGACGCCCTGTTCGCTCAGTACGTTCAGCGTCAGCAGGAACAAGCCGCTGAGCAAGCTGACGCCTAAGGGAGCGAGTCAGTTGACTGAACAAGCCGCAGTAACGGTTCTAGGGGCGGGGTCTTATGGCACCGCCCTTGCCATATCCCTGGCCCGGAATGGTCATCGCACCATCATCTGGGGGCACCTGCCGGACCATATGGAACAGCTGGAGCAGGATCGCCGCAACGAGGAGTTTCTCCCCGGCGTCGATTTCCCCGATGAGCTGGTGGTGGAAGCGGACCTGGGCAAGGCCCTGGCTGCCAGCCGCAATGTGCTGGTGGTGGTGCCGAGCCATGTATTCGCCCTGGTGCTGAAACAGGCCCAGCCCTTGTTGCGTGATGACGCCCGCGTCGTCTGGGCCACCAAAGGCCTGGAGCCTGAGACTGGTCGGCTGCTGCAGGATGTTGCCCGTGAGATCCTGGGTGAGCAGATCCCGCTGGCGGTGATGTCCGGTCCCACCTTTGCCAAAGAGATGGCCGCCGGCCTGCCCACCGCCATCTCCCTGGCCTCTACCGACGATGATTTCGCCGAAGAGATGGCCCGGTTGATGCACTGCGGCACCTGGCTTCGGGTGTACCGCAACGCCGACTTCATCGGTATGCAGCTCGGTGGTGCGGTGAAAAACGTCATCGCCATCGGCGCTGGCATGTCTGACGGCATCGGTTTTGGTGCCAATGCCCGTACCGCGCTGATTACCCGTGGTCTGGTGGAGCTGTGTCGTCTGGGCTGTGCCCTGGGCGCGGACAAGAACACCTTCATGGGGATGGCTGGCCTGGGTGATCTGGTGCTGACCTGCACCGACAACCAGTCCCGTAACCGACGCTTTGGCCTGGCCCTGGGCCAGGGGAAAGATGTCGACACCGCCCAGACCGAGATCGGTCAGGTGGTGGAGGGGTATCGCAACACCAAAGAGGTGTACATGCTGGCCAAGCGGGTCGGCGTGGAGATGCCCATCTGCGAACAGCTTTTCCAGGTGCTCTATGAGGGCAAGCCGGTGAAGGAGGCAGCGAAACAACTGCTGTCCCGGGACCCCAAGTCCGAGTAAAATGACCGGTGGTCAAAATGATTCCAAAGGGATGCAGCCGCATCCCTTTTTGTTTTTTAGGTAGAAGTGATGAGTCTTGAAACAGAGGTGCTGGTGATCGGCGCCGGTGCCGCCGGATTGATGTGTGCCGCAACCGCCGCTGCCCGCGGCCGTAAGGTGATGGTCATCGACCACGCCAAGCAGGCGGGTAAGAAGATCCTGATCAGTGGTGGTGGCCGCTGCAACTTCACCAACCTCTATGTGGAGCCAGCCAACTACCTGTGCAGCAATCCCCACTTCGTTAAATCCGCCCTGGCCCAGTACACCCAGTGGGATTTCATCGATCTGGTGGTGCGCCACAACATCGCCTATCACGAGCGGGATCATGGCCAGCTGTTCTGCGATGACAGCGCCAAAGAGATCGTGCGTATGCTGCTGGATGAGTGCGACAAGGGCCAGGTACAGTTGCGGCTGCGGACCGAGATCGAGTCGGTGAGCCGGGTGGAGAGCGGATTCGCCGTGGCCACCAGCATCGGCCGCATCCAATGCCAGTCTCTGGTGGTGGCCACAGGTGGCCTCTCCATGCCCAAGCTGGGGGCCACCCCCTATGGTTACAAGCTGGCTGAGCAGTTTGGCCTCAGGCTCAAGCCGACCCGGGCAGGCCTGGTGCCCTTTACTCTGCAACCCCAGGACAAACAGCACTTCGAGCCCCTGTCCGGCATCAGCCTGACCGCCAATGTGGCCGCCAAGCGTGGCCCGGCCTTTACCGAGCAGATGCTGATCACCCATCGTGGCCTCTCCGGCCCCAGTGTGCTGCAGGCCTCCAACTACCGGGAGCCCGGCGAGGGGGTCACCATTGACCTGTTGCCCGCTGTGGACGTGGCCGAGGCCCTGGCCCTGGCCAGGGAGCAGAACCCCAAGCGCCAGCTCTCCACCTGGCTGTCAGAGCATTTCCCCGGGCGGTTGGCGGAGACGCTGATCGCCTACCACGGTTGGCCCAATCACCCCCTGGGGCAGCTGAACAAGGCCACCCTGGCCGCCATTCCCGAACAGCTCAACCGTTGGCAGCTTAAGCCCGGCGGCGACGAGGGCTACCGCACCGCCGAGGTGACCCTGGGTGGGGTAGACACCGATGAGCTCAGTTCCAAGACCATGGAGTGCAAGAGGGTGCCCGGTCTCTACTTCGTCGGTGAGGTGATGGACGTCACCGGCTGGTTGGGGGGCTTCAACTTCCAGTGGGCCTGGGCCTCCGGCTATGTGGCGGGACAGAACGTCTGAGTTAGCCAAAGCTGGCAGTGCCACCATGGCTACCGCCAGCAGCAGAAGCAGGGTAATGGCCAGGCGCCACTGACGCAGGTAGCGTTCACCGCCTTCCAGGCGTTGTGGCCACCTGTGTCTCAGCCATAACTCCCGCCAATAGCCAACCCAGGCGGCTCGCAGCCTGGGCAGGCTAAGGGTGGCTGCCCCTCTTACCCTTCGATACACAACGCTGTGGCTGACTGGCATAGCTGACTCTTCCCGGCCTTGACTGTCACCCTCACCACTACCCGATCACCTGAAATTACCACCCCATACAGCTTTGCAACGCCAGACGGGTCCCGTCATATGTCAGCAGGTCAGCGAGTTCACGAATGAAAGAACTACACTCTCTGCCCAATCACTAAAGTTGGCTGCTCACGCCGAGTGGCGGTTAAAGGAACAGCCACTATACTTAGCCCTCTTTTCTGCAAGCATTCTTCTCACTTCGTTAAGTTGTGGTACCCGTTATGAAAAGATCACGTATCTTCAGCATGACCAACCATAAAACTCTGGCGACTCTTATGTTCGCGATACCTTTTGGGCTTCCTTTGGCCACTGCCCAGGAGGTCACTTTTAGAGCCACAGGGATCATAAGCCACATCGCAGCTGACCTAGGAGCGGCACACCCCTTTCAATTGGGAGACACCGTGATCCTTGAATACACTTTCGACCCCAACGATCCACCTATCGGCACAAGTAACGGCACCTTCTATCCGCCACCATCTGCAGTTTCATTTCAGGTAGGCAGCTTGTCTGATGGAACGGCCACAACATCTAGTAGTGGCAGCATAAACCTAAGAAACGATTCCTTTGACGGAGTAACTTACTACGACGATTACACGGTCAACCGCGAAATCTATGATCTTGGTGTTGCATTTGATGACTACAGTTACTCTTACTTTCTTCTTCAAAGTCAGGCATCTGGCTCCATTCCACCTACATTTCTCACTGACGAACAGAACTCTAGCAATCCTCCGGACATCTCATTAGCAAACTTTGCGAGGTTAGTTTTAGTATTCAATGACTCTATACAAGGCGAAATAAGTGTAATAAGTACCATCACCTCCCTGATTCAAACTGGCCAGGACGCCGATGGTGATGAGGTAACTGATGAGCTAGACAACTGCCCAAGCACTGCGAATTCCGACCAAACTGACAGCGACTCAGATGGAATTGGTGATGCCTGTGACACAGAAAAAACAAACAAAAACAGTGACTCAGATGGCGACGGGGTTTCTAACAAGACTGATAACTGCCCTGCAGTACCCAACCCGAACCAGTCAGACTATGATGACGATGGCGTAGGCGATGCATGTGATGTGCTTGCAGCAGATGCTGATTCTGATGGCGATTCAGTGAATGATGCAAGCGATAACTGCTTACTTGCGGCCAACACAGACCAGGCAGACTTAGATGCTGATGGCATTGGAGATGCCTGCGATCCCGACATCGATGGCGATGGAGTGCCTAACAAGAAAGATAGATGTCCGACAGACGGCGGTATTGTTAATAAGAAGGGCTGTCCAGCTAACTAAGCAATAAGAGCCGGGCCTTAGTTAGGCCTGGCACCGCCGCTCGCGATAAAGTGGGCTGGCCGTTGTGAAACCAGAAAAGATCACCAAGAGCCGACCATTTGGCAGCCAGCAGATGCTTGTGTCAAACTTTATTGTTCAAATCCATGAGTACGCCGACACAGGCAGTGCCACCATAATGACCGCCAGCAGCAGAAGCAGGGTAATGGCCAGGCGCCACTGACGCAGGTAGCGTTCACCGCCTTCCAGGCGTTGTGGCCACCTGTGTCTCAGCCATAACTCCCGCCCATAGCCAAGCCAGGCGGCTCGCAGCCTGGGCAGGCTAAGGGTGGTTGCCCCTCTTACCCTTCGATACACAACGCTGTGGCCGACCGGCATAGCTGACTCTTCTCGGCTGACGGCGTCCTCCTTCCCCAAGTTAAGGGCACCGATGAGGATCAGTGCCCCGGTGCCGACGGCCGCCAGCAAAGGAAGCCCGCTTTCAACCTCGGACCAGAGGGTGGGCTGCATCAGACTGGCGCCAATCACTAGGGTCATCCCCGCAGCGGTCAGACTTACCACCAGGGTGCTCAGCTTGTTCCTGCGCCTCTCTGTTATTCCCTGCCACAAGGTGTACACAACCACGCCAGCCCCGGTGGTCAGCAGCAGGGCCCCGGATATGGGGGCATCAAGGATACCCAGTGGCAGCCAGCGCAGCAGACCGAGCAGAGACGTAGCGACGGGACCGATCCAGAACAGCAGTGACAGCGCCGGGCTGGGCGTACGGTGCCCTTTGGGAATCCACAGCAGCAGGGGCCACAGGCCCATCTTCAGCAGGTAGCCCAGGGCCACCAATACAGGGTAGAGGCCGGGAGAGCCAGTCTGTGCCAGGTGGCTAAAACTCAGGCTTCCAATGGCGTCTGTGGCCAGCAGCATGGCGTCAAACAGCAGCAGGTCGGCGATGATCAGCGGCACCAGATAGAGCTGGCCGACGCGACGGTTGGCCGGGTCGAAGTCGGTGAGCAGCAAGCCGATAAAGGCGTAGCTCATCAGGGTCGAGAAGGCGTAAAACCCCATCAGCTCGGTGCTGAGCAGTGCGCCCATCTGGCCACTCAGTGCCAGCAACAGCCAGGTGCCCCGGTAGACTCTAAGGGTGGCAGGCAACAGCAGATAGGCGCTGGCCCAGGCCACCACCGACATCGCCAGCCACCAGCGCGCGGTCGGGTCCAGGCTCAGGGCGACCCCGGCCTTGAACCATGACAGGGACACCCAAGCCGGGGTTGGCACCAGCGCCAGCACTGCCGCAGGCAGCAGGGCCAGCAGCAGCGGCCAGGGCAAGCTGCGGCGCAGTGACGGCAGGGCCAGAGTCAGAGGCAGCCCCGGAGCCAGAGTCAGAAGCAGGGTCATCAGCGTCATGGGGCGAACCCCCGGTCGGCGATGATGCCGGCCCACTCCACCAGGCCGAAGGGAGCGGAGGCCAGCACCCCCAGCATCACGATCATGACTGCCGTTGCCAGGGGAGGCAGCAGCAGCGCCCAGGCGGTCTCCTGGTTCCCCAGATTGCGCTCCGCCGGCCAGCTCGACGGCGGTTCCCTGAACCAGGCGCGGTGCAGGATAGGCAGGAAGTAGGCGGCGTTGAGGGCGCTGCTGACGGAGAGGGCCAGGATCACCCAGCCCTGGTTCATCTCAAGGGCTCCGAGCCCGAGATACCACTTGCTGAAGAACCCCGCCAGGGGCGGAGCCCCTATCATGCCAAACGCCCCCAGGGTGAAGGAAGCCATGGTCCAGGGCATGCGCTGGCCCACCCCGTCCATCTCC
This sequence comes from Ferrimonas sp. YFM, assembly GCF_030296015.1. Classification (NCBI taxonomy): domain Bacteria; kingdom Pseudomonadati; phylum Pseudomonadota; class Gammaproteobacteria; order Alteromonadales; family Ferrimonadaceae; genus Ferrimonas; species Ferrimonas sp. YFM. The sequence goes on along the minus strand of NZ_AP027368.1, from coordinate 4,555,807 downwards.
TCGATGTGGTGAATGCCCAGGGTTTCGGCCAGGTTTCCGGCACAGAGGAACAGGGTGATCTTCTGTACCCCCTGATGCACCAGATGCACCAGGCCGCCGGTGGCGGCAATGGGGCCCGCCAGGGCAACGCCGAGGATGATGTAGGCTATCTGACTGACGGTGGAGAACGCCAGCCGCCGTTTCAGCTCCTGCTGGAACAGTGCCCTGACCGAACCGTAGACTATGGTGATGGCGGCCAGGGCGGCCAGGGGCAGCATCAGCCCCAGACTGGCGGCGAAGTTGATGCCATAAACGTCAAAAATGACGCGAATGATGCCGAATGCGCCGGCTTTGACTACGGCCACCGCGTGCAACAGGGCACTGACCGGGGCCGGTGCCACCATCGCCTGGGGCAGCCAGCCATGGAGGGGGACCAGCGCCGCCTTGACCCCCAGTCCGGCGATCAGCAAGACGAACACCAGAGTCAGCTGCGGGTGAAGGGAGGCATCCACTTCGGCCAGGAATCCGCCCTCCCGGAAGTCCAGGGAGCCGGTCAAGGTGAATAGCCACACGGTGGCCAGCAGCAGCAGGGCGCCGCCGCCAACGGTGTAGGCCAGGTAGTTTCGGCCAGCCCGTCGCGCTACCTCGGTGCCGCGATGGACGATCAGCGGATAGGTACACAGGGTCAGCAGTTCATAGAACAGCAGGAAGGTCAGCAGGTTGCCCGCCAGGGCGACACCGACTGTGGCGGTCACGCACAGGCTGAAGAAGCCGAAGAAGCGGCTGCGATTGGGGGAGTCTTCCAGGTAGCCCACGGCGTAGACTGTGGTGACCAGCCAGAGAATGGCGGAGAGCAGCAGAAACAGCATCGATAAGGGTGTGGCGCGCAGCATCAGATCCAGACCCTCGGTCAGGGGCAACTGAGCCTGGTAGTGCTCGCCTCGCAACATGCCTGCCAGCATCGCCAGCACCAGCGCTATCTTCACCACAGCGCCGGCCAGGTTCAGGGTGGTGCGGCTGATGACCCGTTCCTCCGGCAGCAGGAAGATAATCAAACCCGGCAGCAGAGAACTGCCCAGGATCAGCAGCGGCAGGGACTGGCTCCAACTCATCCGCTCCCCCTTAGGCTGAATGGTGCTCCAAGCTCCATCATCGTCATAGGCGGTGCAGCGAGCAGCCCCAGGAGGATCGCCAGCAAGGCCATCACCAAAGGAGGCCAGGCCATCTGTGGCGAGATCTCCTGTAGTGATGTCGAGGGTTTGGCTTGGGTAAAGACGCAGCCAATCACCCTGAACAGGTAGGCCGCGGCCAGGAAGCCGCCCAGCAGCAGAATCAGGGCCCACCACCACTGCCCGGACTGAACTGACGCCTGCAACAGCAACCACTTGGCGACGAATCCCCCGCTGGGAGGCAGCCCCATGATGCTGACTCCGGCCAGGGTAAAGGCGGTTATGGTCAGAGGCAGTTTCTGGAGGATGGGGTCAAACTCGGCAATGCGGTCGTGTCCGGCTGCCGCCAGGATGTTGCCTGCCGCCATAAACAGGGCGGCTTTGGCCATGGCGTGAGACAACACCATGTATACCGCGCCTTTCCAGGCGAGGCCGATGCCAAGGGGAAAAACCAGGAACAGATAGCCGAGCTGGGAGACCGTCGAGTAAGCAATAAGCAGCTTCAACCGGGTCTGACGCAGTGCCAGCAGGCCGCCCCACACCACGGCGATGCCCCCCAGTGCTCCCAGCAGTTGCGCTAATGGCACTGTGGTGGCCGGCAGCAGGGCCCACCAAAGACGCAGCAGAATGTAGAAGGCCGCTTTAACCACCAGGGCCGACAACAGCGCGCTGACCGGAGTGGGGGCGTTGGCGTGGGCCGGAGGCAGCCAGAAGTGCAGGGGGAACAGGGCGGATTTGATCAGCAGGCCGGCACCCATGAGCCCCAGCGCCACCCATGCCGAAGGTGACGGGACTATCCGCTCGGCCAGCAGGGCGAGGTCCAGGGTGCCAACACCGTGATAGAGCAGGGCCACCCCCAACAGGTAAAACAGCGAGCTCAGCAGGCCCACCAGCAGATAACGCATGGCAGAGGTCAGCGCCTGGGCGCCGCCGGCCAGGGCTACCAGGGCGACTGCCGCCAAGCCAAGCAGCTCCAGGGTGACGTAGAGGTTGAAGATGTCTGCGGACAGAAACAGGGCGTTGAGTGCACCCCACAGCAGCAGCCACAGAGGCCAGAAGTGACCTGCCTTGTCCGCGCCAAAGTAGCCGCACGCATAGACACTGATCCCCAGTCCGGTCAGGGCGGTGGTCATCAGCATCATCAGGCTCAGCCCGTCGGCAAACAGGTCGATGCCCAGGGGCGCGCCCCAGCCTCCGATGGGGTAGCGCACCTCCTCCAGTTGGCTCAGCTGCCAGCCCAGACCTGCTACACAAATCAGGGTGGCGATGGCCCAGAGTAAGCCAAGCCAGCGACAGCGCGCCGGCAACAGGAAGCAGACGATGCCCCCCAGCAGCGGCACGATAATCGGCAGGATGACCCAGGCAAACTCCAGCAATGTCCACTCCTTGCATTCTCAGCTTATGGGCTCCGGTCGCGGTGTGACTCAGTCAGGTGGTCGACAAGCTCACTCTTCCCGGTGGCCTGGAATACCCTGAGCATCAGACGCAGTGCCAGGGCGGTTGCCGACACGGTGACTACGATGCCGGTGATCACCATGGCGTGGGGGACCGGGTCGGCGGGCTGCTGCGGATGGCGGACGGCCAGGGCCACCAGAGTCAGGAATACCCCACTGCACATCACATTGAGGGCGAGTATCTTTTTCAGCAGGTGGCGATGGACGAGCAGGGCATTGAGCCCCAGTACAAACAGGGCAACACCCAACAAGGCATAGAGGTAGATGTGGCTCATCCGGGCCTCCCTGTGGGTGGGCTGCCGAGAAACAGGGCCGCCAAGGTGACGCCAATGGAGCAGGTGGCGGCCGCCTCGATAGCCAGTATCAGGTCAGCGGCGAGCGCGGGGGGAAACTGCAGAAACTTGCCGTTCAGCAGCAGGGCTGCCCCGGTGAGGATGAACACCCCCAACCCGGCCACCAGCATCAGCCTGACTGGCAGCCCCGGCAAGCGGTTGTCCACTTGCCAACCGCACAACAGCAGCAGCACGCCCGCGGCGCCGAGCAGCGAACCTGCCTGGAAGGCACCGCCGGGAGAGGAGGCGCCGGCCCACAACAGGTAGCCGGCCACCAGCAGCAGCACGGGCACCAGCTGCCGTGACATCATCTCCAGCACCGGTCCGGGCGCGGCAGAGCGATAGGCTGTCAGGTCACCCAGAGACCAGACACCGAGCAGGGCCACCAGCAACACCGCCAGCTCCAGCAGGGTGTCGTAGCCACGAAAGTTGAGCAGCACCGCCGTCACCGGATTGGTGACACCGCTGGAGTCCATCTGCTGGGTCACCTGAGTGAGCAGAGGGGCTGCTGGGCCCGGAGTATTCACCACGGCATAGCCGATCCCGAAAAAGATCAGCAGTATCAGCGGCCATCGAACCCAGTGTTCTTTGATCATCTCACCCTTCCTCGTCCTTACGGGGCGGACCCGGGTCCCTATCCGACTGCTCCCGGTTGTGCTGCAGTCGGGCCAGGGCGGCCAACAGCAGGGCGCCGGTGAGCCCTGCTCCGATGGCCGCTTCTGCCAGGGCAATATCCACGGCGTTGAGTCGCACCCAGGCCAAAGCCATCAGCAGCCCAAAGTTGATGAAAAGCACTGCCGCCTTGAACAGGTCTGAGCTGGCCAGAGTCTGCCAGGCAAGGCAGAACAACCCTGTTCCAAGCAATCCGTCCAGCAGCCAGTAGAGCGCGGTCACCTCTTCCATATCTTGATACCTCGCAGCAAGGCACCCCGGGCAATCAGGTGGGCGATGGTGGCGCTGGCGAGAATCACCAGCCCCCAGATCAGCAGCAGTTTCAGTACGGCCAGCCAGTTGTGAGCCTCCATTGCCAGTCCCGCCACGATCAGCCCCAGGCCGACGTTGTCTGCCTTGGTCAGGGCATGCAGCCGGGTGTAGACGTCGGGGAATCGCAACAGCCCCAGGGTGCCGGCCAGGAAGAACAGTCCTCCGCAGATAAGCAGAATCATCGAGAGGGCGTCAGTGGCTGTCATCACCTGTCTCCTCTCCCGGCCAGGCTCGTCGCACAAAGGCCACCGCAGTAACCGCTGCCAACAGGGCGAACACCAGGGCCACGTCCCGCAATGCAGTCAGGCCGGTGGCCTGGGCCAGCAACAGCAGGGTGGCCACCGAGGTGGTGCCGAACAACTGAGCGGACAGCATGCGATCGGCCGCCGTAGGTCCCGTCAACACCCGCCACATCCCGGCAATCAGGTTCAGCAACAGGAACAGCGCCAATGAGAATTGCAGGGTTTGCATAGGGTCTCCGTTCCTCTCGATGGCCAGACTCAGTCAGGGGCGGCCAGCATTTTGACGATTCAGCTCAATCGGTCGCTTGCGTCATCCGCTGGCAGTGCGATGCCAAACACCCTGGCGACGACCCTCTCCAGTTCCATCAGCTCCGGTGTGACCGCCTTGTTCCCATCCAGGACATGAACCCTCAGCACCCTGGACTCCAACTCTGCACTCAATGTGCCTGGCAGCAAGCTGACGGTGTTGGCCAAAAACACCCTGGCCATACCTGACGGTAATCGCAGCGGAAAGTCGATGAGCGTTGGCGCGATGGGGCACAGAGGGTGGAACACACGCCAAGCGACATCCATCCCGCCGCGCAGTGAGTACCAGATGAAGTGCGGAATAAACCGGAGAAACCCGACTGGGGAGAAGGAGAAGGGAGTGACCAGTTTCAGGCTGACCAGGGTCGCCAGCAGCACCACTGGAGCTCCGATCCACCAGGATGACATCGAGCCGTCGCTAACTACCCACCACAGCAGGGCAAATGCTGCGGCACGCCATCCCGCCCCAAGGCGCTGGACGCTCAGTCTGTCGCGCGGTTTGCCGGTTGCCAATGGTTGACTCATCCACAGCTCCTGAATCCCTCTCTACTGACATCAGTCTTTGCCCTGAGCGGCAGCCGCCCCTCTGCCCTGAAGACTGGCTATGCCAACAGGCCGATTAGGTGGGGAGGCTGGGCTGCTTGGTGCGTGTTTCGTCGTAAGTTCGAGGGTGAGATAACTGTCCCTCGTCTTACCAAAAGTGTAGGTGATGATCAGAGGGTTAGGCTGAGATTCCGGGGTGTATTCACCACAAACAAGGCTGGGGCAGCGACCGTCAATAATTCAAGTCAAGCTGCCCATGCGCTGAGGCGGTTGAGCGGCCCTTAAAGGCAGCTTGGCCTTTACTTGGAACCACGGAGAGCGCTGGGATGAGGCAGAGTTGGCCAGGAAGTTTTGGTCCATGCCGTCACCAGTGGCAAAGCACATAAAAAATAACAAATACAATTAGTTGGTTGGTGTTGCCAATGTGGGTGCTATTGATGGCTTTGAAGTGGGTGTGCAAATAGTGCCATCCCATGTCCATTTTATCCTCTTCTCAAACACCGCCATCACGCCATAATTGACCCCACTATCAAGGGGGCCGGTTCGTGCTATCCACGCTGAGTCGCAGGCCAGTGAACCGCAGGTCCAATAAGGGAGCGACACGTTTCAGATGATTGAGGTCAAGAGGTTGCCAGAGGGGGTACCGCTGGACGTGGAGTTTCTGCAGCGCCCAGGTCGACAGACTCCTCACCCTCACCGTCATGAGTATTTCCAGATCTTCTGGGTGCTGGAGGGGGAGGGTTCACAAAGCATCGATTTTCGCGAGTTTCCCATGATGCCGGGTCAGGTGTTCTTCATCGCACCGGGTCAGGTTCATGATGTTCACGCCATGCCGCAAAAGATGGTGTCGGTGTCATTCAACCCTGAGTTCATCAGCTCAAGGGAGTATTGCCAGCAGCCCATTGACCGCCTGTTTCTGCGCAATCGCTCCACTGAGCCCTACATCAGCCTGGATGAGTTGGGCGGTGGCGAGCTGCTCGGTCTGCTGGAGATGGTTGGTCGTGAGCTGGCCCGAGAGCTTCCGGACAGGGATCTGATGAGTGCACTGCTGGTGGGTTATCTGCGCTACATGATGCGCTATCTGGATGAAGGCGATGACAGTGACACCATGGCTGATAAGCGCATGGTCAGGCTGTTGAACCTCATCGACGACAACTTCCGGGAGCGCAAGGATGTGGCCATGTATGCTCAGCAGCTGTCGATGACCAGTAAGCGGCTGAATGAGCTGTCCAAGCAGCGGTTCAGCCGTACCGTGACCCAGCTGATCCATGACAAGGTGACTGTCGAAGCGAGACGGGAACTGGCCTTTACCCAAAAGACCATCAAAACCATCTCATTTAAGTTGGGGTACAAGGACACCAGTTACTTTTGCCGCTTCTTCAAACGGATGTCGGGGCAGTCACCCCAGGCCTTCCGCAGTGAGTGGAAACGATAGCACCGTCGCCAAGTTTGATTTTTATAGGAGTGAGAGAAGGGCATGAACGCAGAGTTAACATTCATTGGGCACATTGAGACCCCTTATCACGCCGTAGAGGAGTGTCCCTCCAATGTGCAGAAGGATGGCCCCCTCTGCACCCTGGTGCTGGAGGACCAGTACGTTGAGGGACTGACGGCCCTGGAGGTGGGGCAGCGGATTCTGGTGCTCTACTGGTTCCACGACGCGGACCGTCAGCATCCTATGTTGCAGGTGCCGTTCCACAACCCTGAGGCGGATCCTGTGGGCACCTTTGCCCTGAGATCGCCCCATCGTCCCAACCCCATTGCCGCGTCCGAGGTGACCATCGAGTCCATCGACCATGGCCGGGTGCAGGTACGAGGCCTGGACTGCTTGAGTGGCACCCGGTTGCTGGACATCAAACCTGCGGTGCGTTGCTGTCCTTAATCTTTAATGGGCCGTTTGCGTTCAATAACAGACAAGACGCCCAGAAAAGGGCGTCTTTTTTAGGAGCGGGGTTTGGGTTGCCAGCCTGGCCCTCTCACCAGGCAGGCCAGCTTGTTGCCGAACCCCGGCGTTGTCTTCATCTTTTTGAAGAGTCGGCTGAATCCATGAAACAGCACCACCAGAGGATTGTTGGATCCGATTGGAGGCAGCACACCATAGACCACTTTCTCCTGCTCCCGGGCGAAGGTGCCGAACAGCTTGTCCCAGATGATCAGGATGCCGGCGTAGTTCTTGTCAATGTACTGGGGGTTGGAGCCATGGTGCACCCTGTGATGAGAGGGAGTGTTGAACACCGCCTCGATGAGGCGGGGTAGGCGGCCGATGGATTCGGTGTGCAGTGCCGTCTGGAACAGCTGCACCAGGGCCGCGGACAGCAATACCATCAAAGGGTCGAATCCCAGTAGCACTACAACCAGCAGGAAGGGCAGGCCGAAGATGGCGTCCAGAGGACCGTGGCGATAGGCCACCGAGATATTGAAGTGGGGCGAGCTGTGGTGAACCGTATGGGTAGCCCAGCCGATGCCTATCTGGTGTGCCATCCTGTGCTCCCAGTAGTAGGCCAGGTCACAGGCCAATATGCACAGTGCCAGGGTAGTCAGGGTGTTGGGCAACGGCATCGGCGCAAGTTCCCAGGCCCAGTAGAAACTCCACAGATAGAGGGCGGCAAACAGAGCCACCAGCCCCAGGTGGGCCAGTAGGGTGACAAAGTTGTTGACCGAGTCCAGCGCCAGGTTCCAACTCATCCTGCCCCTGAAGGTCAGCATTATGAGTTCGAATCCGAAGAACGCCATGGCGAACAGGAAGAACCAGTCCTCTGCAATCAGTTCCCACTCATAGAACACCCAGCTGTTGAACGTCCTTTCCCACAGGCTTTCCATGACGTGTTCCTATTTGATGTAGATGAGTTTAATGGACTCAGTTGCGTTGCCCGGTGTCAGGGAGAACGCTGCCTCAGAAAACTTGGGCGTCTCCAGGGCGCCGGCATTGCGTGAGTAGCCATAACCCTCGATGGGGAACCCACGCTTGTTGGTGTCCAACTGCTCGTTGCGGTTTTCATCGTGCAGGGCGGTAATCACATACTGCCCTGGTGGCAGATCCCTCAGGGTCACTGTATTGCCGCCTATCATGGGTCTGAGCGCCAGGCTGGCAACGGCGCCCTTCTCATCCAGGTTGTCGTAGGCTTTCGGGTTGTCGAACAGTGCCAGCAACAGACTGCCCTGTTGATTTCGAAGCTCGTTAACGGAGATGGTCAAGTCCGCCGACTTGGCCGGCAGGGAAAGCAACAGGGCGGACAGTGTCAGTCCCAGAGTTTGTTTGGTCATGGAGAGTCTCCCTCCTCAATGAGTCAAGATCAATGGTTGTGCCAACTGAAGAAGCAACTGAATCCCAAAGTGGTCCAGGCGGCGAGGGCGCTCCAGTAGAGCAGGGGATCGGCCTCCCGATAGACCCGGTCAAACAGGTAGGTGTACCCTTGGGTCAGATCCCAGCCTGCCCACAGCAGCAACAGTGTGCCGACGATTTTCCAGAACATCACTGGCCTCCAAAATGCAGCACCAGAAACAGCTCCAGTGCGCCCAGTACCAAAAACAACAAGCCAAAGTGCCACCACTTCAGGTTGGCGTCTTTCGCCAGCCAGCCTTCGGCAACACACCAGCTGACAATCAGCCCCAGCCAGGCCCAGTTGGACGTCACCGGCAGCAGCAGGAAGGCGCCCAGGGCCAGGGCAAACAGCAGATTGACGAAGATGAGTGCCTGCATGGCGATGGCTCGATTGGGGTTTGAGAAGAGCGTAACCGCAGCGTCATATCAGGACGTGTCCCAGGCTGCGGTTTGGGGATTGAAGAGGCAGGGAGATTCAGGGCCACCGTAGCGGCCCTTGGGCATTACCAGGCGAAGGTCTGAATCACCTCCTGACGAGTGACCGGGTTGTGGGCGATGTGCTGATTGATCCTGTCCAGGAAGGGCTGGCGGGCGCTTGGCAGCATCCCCTTCATGCGGGAGAGGTTGTTGCCGTGATCGCCCCAGTAGTAGCAGTCGAAATCGTTCAGGTTCTGCAGCAGATAGCGCTCCTCCTCCAACACCTGGAGAGGGGAGGGCATCATGAACTCGCCCGAAAGCACCTGGCGCTCCAGCTCGGTGCCGGGCTGGATGGCCAGGGCCATGGGGGCGATCTCCTCCGGCTCAATCTGGTTCACCAGATCCGTGGTGGCCTGGATGTGCTCCTCGGAGCGGTGGCGACCACCCAGGCCGAAGATGAAGGAGGCCAGCATCTTCAGGCCGGCGTCTTTGGCCAGAGCGGCACCCTCCATTACCTGCTCCTGGGTCATCCCCTTTTGGGTCCACTTCAATACCTCGGGGTCCCCGGACTCCAGTCCGGCGTAGGCCATGGTCAGTCCCGCCTGAGTCAGCTGTTTCAACTGGGCCGGGGTCTTGCGCCTCAGGTCGTTGTAACCGGCGTAGAGGGCAATATTCTTGATCTCCGGGAAAGTGGCGGTGATCTTGTCGAAGATCTTCAACAAAAACTCGGTTCTGGCGGCAATGACGTTGCCGTCGATCAGGAAGATGGACTCCACCTTGGGGTAGAGGCGCCGGGCCTGCTCAATGTCCCGGAATATCTCCTCAAGCTCGCGAACCTTGAATCTCTTGTCGCTGAACATGTTGCAGAAGGTGCATTGGTTGTTGCTGCAGCCCAGGGTGGTTTGAATCAGCACGCTTTCCGCCTCGGGCCAGGGGCGGTAAACCTTGCCTTGATAATGCATAGGGATCCTCAGCCATTCCAGGGGGGATGGCAGACTCAAAGAGAAACGGGGGCAGCGGAGGAGACCGCTGCCGATGATGACACCAGGGGTCAGCGCTGACTCAACAGCTGCTCCATCGCCTCTACGACCGCGGCATTCTTGGCGCCGTCGAGGGCGTGGGGATGAGGGTCGGCGAACCGGCCGCTGTCGTTGTCAAAATAGCGCCCGGATGCCTGGGCAAACTCGTCGGAGAGGGCGGCACGACACAGGATGTCGGCACCTATGCTCAGATCGCCGCCACTGACGCCATAGGCCTGTTTGACCATCTTGCTGCCCAGCATGGAGGCCGGATTGACCGCAATCAGCACCGGTCCCTGTTCACCCAGTTGCTCCGCCAGGTGACGGTTCCACATGGTCAGGGCAAGCTTACTCTGGGCATAGGCAACCCCGTCGGACAGGCGGCTGCTGCCGGTGAGTGCGCCGAGATCCACCGGCGCCTGAGCGGCGGAGGAGAGGTTCACCACCCGGCTGTGGCTGTCCAGCAGCGGCAGCAGCTTCTTGGTCAGCAGATAGGGGGCGATGGTGTTGACCATAAAGCGCAGGTCGATGCCGTTGTCGCCTTGTGGCTGGGGCAGCTTATAGACGCCGGCGTTATTGATGAGTGCATCCAGGTGGTCGTAACGCTCGCCGATCTGCTGTGCCAGAGCCTCGACCTGGTCCAGGTGGGAGAGGTCGGCCTGATACAGCTCAATCTTGCCGGCACCGGGCAAGTCGGTCAGTTGGGAGGCCACCGCCTGCAATTTGGCGTCGCTGCGACCGTGAATCAACAGGTGGTGGCCCCGGGAAGCCAGTTGCTTGGCGGTTTCCAGGCCGATGCCGTCGGTGGCGCCGGTGATCAGAATGGTCTTGTGCATTTTGGGCTCCCAGATGAGTGATGCGGCCAGAGAAAGAGCTGGCTCTACAGTATGGGAGACAGTGTAGTTTTTCGCTTATTGGAAGATAATCCGCCGCCTTTGCTAAACAGTTTATGCAGTTTGTTGAAAATACGGGGCCGCTGAATGACACAGGCCACCGGAAGGTGGCCTGAGATCAGAGGGGTCAGTCGTCGATCTTGATGTGACCGAGGATGTAATCGGTGGAGTAGACCCGAGAGTCGCCCTGTTCTGCCTGCTCTTTGAGGCCGGTCACCTCCACAATCAGCGAGGTCTGCTTCTCGATACTGCTGCTGCCGATGAGGAAATCCTTATCGATGTCGGTGCCTACGCCGAACTGGCCGACGGAGTCCCGGTCCACCCGCTCACTGGTGAACATAAAGTAGGGGTAGCCCGCACTGCGGCACAACTCGGCAGACTTGTAGAGCACGTATTTGCGCGCCAGTGCCCGGTCGGTGGCGTTGTTGCCCACGAAGCTGATCTGCCAGCTGTCCGGGGCTATTTGCACAGTGTCGAACCCTTCGCCGAAGGTCCAGAAGGACTTCTCGGTGTCGTAGGAGGTGGCGCAGGCGCTCACCAGCAGGGCCAGGCTCAGGCAGCCCATCAGTTGCATCAGGCGTCTCATGGTTCTCTCCTCAGGGTTAGAAGGTGTAGGTCATGCCCAGGGTGGTCACCCACTGGTTCTTGCTGTCCACCAGAGGGGAGTCGCCAAACTCATTGCCCAGGCGGGTGTAGGCGGCGCCGTGGACGATGTCCAGGTGTTTGCTGACGGGCACCACCAGCTGGTAACCGGCGTGGTAGCTGAATTCGTCGTCGGCCTTATAGGCACGGCGTGCGGGTGTTGCCTCAGAGGCTTTTACCCCGGCGTAATAGTCGACGTAGTCCTTACTGGCGTAGTGCACGCCGGCAAAGGGCACCAAGTCGCCGAAGCCCAGCGCCAAAGGATGGAAGTAGGTGAGATCGGCCTGATACCCCTTGTGGGTGCCGGTGACGTCGTGCTGGAACTTGGTGGACAGGGTGCCCTGGGCGAAGTGGACATCGGCGTTGAGCCCCAGCTCCGCACCCCAGTCCCTGTCCTCCATCCCTTTTAAAATGTCGGCGTCCCCGGAGTCGAAGCCCGGTGTGGCCACGGCAAACACGCTGAAGTTCAGTTGGCTATCATTGTCGCCGTAGAAGCGGTAGTTGATGCCGCCCAGATCGGCGTTGAAATCCTCACCGTGGTAGCCACCATTGAGGTAGATGCCACTCTGATGATCCTGGCCTTTGTAGAACTTGCTGCCGGTGGCGACGCCGGCGCCGGCGAAGAAGCTGCCTTCATGGCTGTAGATGTTACCGTTGCGGATGTAGGTGTTGCCGTCAGCCAGGGCCTGGCCGGAGATCAGGGCGGCGGTGATGAGCAGTGCAATCTGTTTCATGATGTTCCCTCTGGTGTTTGTCTGTTTGATGGGATCACTCTATCCACCAGCGGAATAAGACTCTGTATCCGAATGTATCCTGGCATGGGGATGACACGGATTTGCGGGTAGAATAGTCGTTATCGAATCGGTTCCACCGGCCCTGATGGCCGGGGCATAACAATCAGAGAAACCGGCAGGAAGATATGGACCTGAACAGAGCATTGCGGGGGACCGCCGCCGGCTTGCTGGCGCTCTCCTGGGGCGCCCAGGCGGGAGACATCGCTGAAAGTGTCAGTGGTGGTGCTGCTCACAGTGGTGACGGTGGCTACTTTGAAATAGGGGCGGCGGTCAGTTACCTGGGCTCCAGCGGAGACCTTCGTTACGAGGATGAGAACAGCTTGCAGCCATCGCTGCTGATCAGCGGCGTTTATCAGTATGGCGGCCTGTTCGCCGAGATGATTCACCAGTCCCAGGATGGCATCAACCTGGGGTTCAATTTCTGGAACTCGGAAAACTGGTCGTTGGATCTGCTGGCGGCCAACCTGCTGGGCTCCGTCAGTCGTATCGACGGGGTCGACCCGTCCCAGCTCAATGAGATGGAGCGCAACTACTACCTGCTCTCGGAAGAGGACTCCCTCTACATCGGCGCCGGTCTGCGGGCCACCCGTTACTGGGACAATCAGTACGTGCTGCAGATGAGGCTGGTCCACGACTATTACGACGATCAGGGGATGTATGGCTCGGTACGCCTGGGCAAGTCCTGGCAGGTCAGGAACTGGAACTTCCACATGCTGGGCAGCATGGAGTACAGCTCCGCTACCCTCAACCGCCACCTCTACGGGGTGAGCAAGGAGGAGGCCACCAACCTGTTTCCCGAGTACCAACCTGATGCGTCGCTCTCCTTTGGCGTGGAGCTTGGGGTGGCCTACCCCATCAGCCAGAGTCTGGTGTTTCGCGGCTTCTACCGTTTCTGGTCTCTCCCCGGAGAGATCAGTGACAGTCCCTTCGTCACCGATGATCACCGCTCCGTGGCGAGCGTGTCCATCAGCTACGTGTTTTAGGAGGGATGATGATGACCATTCGTACCCTCTGTTGTTCGCTGATGCTGATGCCCCTGAGTGCCCTGGGCATGGACAGCCCGGTGCAGTTCACTGCCACCCCTGAGCGCTGCATCGCACTGCACAAGGGCCAGCTCTGCTACCAGGACGTGGAGTTTAACTGGCAGACCCCGGAGAGCGGTCGCTTTTGTCTGATGCAGGCGCGGGACAGACAGCAGTTGCTGTGCTGGACCGGGCGCAGTCGCCAGAACTACCTGTTCAGTTTCGAAGGGGACAAGACCACCCGATTCAGCCTGATCCGGGAGGGGGAACCTGTGCCCCTGGCCGAGGTGAAGGTGGAGGTGACCTGGGTCTATAAGGCGCCAAGGCAGAGCCGTTCAGGCTGGAGGCTGTTCTGATGAGCAACAAGCATATCCTGGTGGTGGAGGACGATCTCTCCCTGGCGGAGTGGATCAGCGACTACCTGATTGAACACGGTTACAGCGTGTCGGTGGCCAGCCAGGGCGATTACGCCCTGACCATGATCGCCGAGGAGACCCCGGACCTGGTGCTGCTCGATGTGATGATGCCGGTCAAGGACGGCTTCGAGGTGTGTCGCGAGGCTCGAGCCTTCTATCGGGGGCCGGTGCTGTTTATGACCGCCTGCAGCGAGGAGGGGGATGAGATCCTGGGCCTGGATGTGGGGGCCGATGATTACCTGACCAAGCCGGTGCGGCCCAAGGTGCTGCTGGCCCGAATCAAGGCGCTGTTGCGCCGCACCACGGATGCGCCGCCCAAGGAGCAGCTTCATTTTGGCGAACTGGAGATGGATGCGGTAGCCAAGTCGGTGACGGTATCCGGTCAGAAGGTGGAGCTGAACGACAATGAGTTTGACCTGCTGTGGCTGCTGGCCAACCGGGCGGGCACCGTGGTCACCCGGGAGGAACTGACCCAGACCCTTCGTGGCATCGAGTATGACGGCCTGGATCGCTCCATCGACATTCGTGCTTCCAGGCTGAGACGCAAACTGCAGGAGGCGCCGCCTCAACCCTACGTGATCAAGACGGTTCGGGGTAAGGGGTATCTGTTCTGTCAGGAGCAGGAGGGCTGATGAAGCGTCTGGCCCTGTCGCTGATGCTGGTGGTGTTGGTGGCCATCGCCGGTCTCGGCTGGTCCATCAGTGAGCTGGCCTCGGTCTACTCTGAGGCAGAGACTCAGCCCAATGCCGCCACCCAGCTGGCGGCGGTGCAGCGCCTGGGAGAGTCTTTGGCGCGGACCCTGGACGAGGAGCAGGAGTCCGAGCCGCTGATTCGCAGCTGGAACCGGCATAACCCGGAGCAGCTGGCCCTGTCCGATCTGCGCGCCTTTGTGCTGCCCCCCAGCCTGAGGCCGGGCTTTCTCGCCGGTGAGCCCCTGGTGCTGGAGTCGGAGGAGGGGATCTCCCTCCACTACCATCTGCCTTTGACACAGAGGGTGCTCAGCATCAGCACAGGCCTTCAGTTTCCCGAACAGCAGAGCGGCATCAATCAGCTCTTTACCGTGATGTTCTACGCCGGGGTGGTGTTGATACTGCTGGTCTGGGTGTCGCCGCTGATCCGCAGCCTGATCAACCTCAGCCGGGTGGCCCAGGCGTTTGGCATGGGCCAGCTGGAGCAGCGGGTAAGCTCGGGCAGGGTCTCCTACATTCGGCCCATCGAGAACGAGTTCAACCATATGGCGGAGCGGATTCAGCAACTGCTTGAGGACAACAAGCTGCTGAGCCGGGCGGTGTCCCACGATCTGAAAACCCCCATCGCCAGGTTGAGGTTCGGCATCGAGGCCCTAGAGGAGGTGCAGAGTGAAGCTCAGCGACAGCGCTATCTGCAGCGGCTCCGCCGGGATCTGGATGCCATGGAGGAGCTGGTGGCGATCCTGCTGCAGTATGCCCGCCTGGATGAGGCCAACATCACCCCCAATTGGCAGTCTCTGGACCTGGCTGAACTGGTGGGCCGTGCCCTGGAGCATCAGCAGAGTGATGACATGACTCTGGTACTCGACACCCCTGAGGCTCTGCCTCAGGTGAGGGCGGACCCCCAATATCTGGGGATGCAGGTCAACAATCTGGTGAGCAATGCCTTGAGATTCGGCCAAAGCCGGGTCGAGCTGTCCCTTAGGCAGGAAGGCGACCGGGTGTGGCTCCATGTGGAGGACGACGGGGAGGGGATCGATGACAGCGAGGCGGAGCAGGTGCTCAAGCCCTTTGTCCGTGGGCGGCAGAGCCGGGGCAACGCCGGCCACGGCATGGGCCTGGCTATCGTCGCCCGCATCGCCCAGTGGATGGATACCCGGTTGACCGTCGGCCGTTCTAAAACCCTGGGAGGGGCAAAGCTCTCCCTGGGATTGAAGCAGGCGCCCTAGTTTTGGGCACAGTGTCGACACGTCGAGGCCTTAGTGGCTGGATGCTGGCGCAAAAATACTCAGCAAAGGTCAACACGCCCTAGAAGGGTTGAGGCTTGAGGTAGTGACGAATCTCGTCGTGGCTCATCAGGTGAATGCCGTCGAAGGGCGCCACCTCCAGGGTGTAGAAGTAGAACTCGGGGCCCAGCTCAGGCCCCAGCATCTCCCGGACGAAGGTCAACTGGGCATCGTGGGCCGGATGGCTCTTCGGCAGTTCGTCGGCGCCCTTTTCCTCTTCGCAGCACCAGGAGTGCACCCCCAGCTTGCCACCGGGTTGATAGACCCGCTTGGCTCCCGCCAGGAAGAGATCCACCCCACCGGAGTAGGCTTCGCCGTCTGAGGGCATGACCGTGGTGAGCCCTGCCTGGCGAACCAGCCGGCCGCTGTGCAGGTTGATGCCGTCGAACAGGGAGCCGGGCACATCCTGAAACACCAGCTCGGTGACCTCTGGGTGAGTCTGTATCAGGGTTCGCAGTTGCAGGTAGGCGTTGGTGCCCAGATCGCCTTTGAGTATGGCTTGGTGTCCCACCACATTCAGGGTGATGCTACCCGCTTCAAACACAGAATCATTGAACACCAACAGCGCCTGCTGGCGTGCGCCGCTCTGCTCATCTTCGAGGAGGCTCCTGAAGACGGAGTTGTCCCCCTCTGTGGTCAGCTGCGCGCGTTCATCGACCAGGACTCTGTCCGGCGCCTCCATTATGGCGTCCAGGTCGTTCGGGTTGCCCAGCAGGATCACCAGCTCCCGTTCGCCATCGGCCTCTTCACCCAGTTCGGCGACGATAACGCCCAGATCGAAGCTCAGGTAGACCCGTTGCTCCTCCATATCCAGAAACCCTAAAGGATAACGCTGACCATCAAGCTCCAGCCGTGCCTGCTGTTGTTGTTTCTGGAATTGGTTCAGATAGTCAGGGAGGTTCTCCGGTGCCAGCCAGCCGTTGTCGACAAAATCGTTGGCGTGAACCGAAGCTGAAAGCAACATCAGAACGGCCAGGAGTCTAAGCACCGGTTTGCTCCTTAAAAACGATGGTGAACTTGGCGCCCCCCAGTTCGCTGTCACTGACGGACAGGTGGGCCCCCAGTCTGTGGGCGGCGGCTTGGGCGATGGCCAGGCCGAGACCGAGTCCGCCTGTGGCCTGGGTACGGCTGCTGTCCAGCCGGGAGAAGGGGATGAAAATCAGCTCCCGGTCCGCTTCCGGGATCCCTTCGCCATCCTCCTCCACATGAAGGCGGGTGCCTTGAGGGGTGGCTTCGGCACTGAGGCGCACCTGGCTGTGACCATAGCGCTGGGCGTTGCTCATCAGATTATCCAGCAGCAGCCGGAAGCAGGTGGGGTTCACTCCCTGAGCGGGCAGGCTGGGGATGTAGGCTCTTACCGGCAGAGTGCCGGTTTGCTGGAACCATTTCAGACGCTGATCCAGGATTTCCGCCAGGTCCACATCGGGCTGCTGGCTGCAGTTGCCTTTGTCCGGAGAGTTCAGCCGGAACAGGGTCAGCACCTGATGGGTCAGCTGATCCATGTCCTCGATGTAGTTGTCGATGTCGTCCAGCAGCTCCACCTGCTCAGGCTTATCGCACTGCTTGCGCAGCAGGCCATTGGCCAGCTGAATTCGGCTTAGGGGGGTGCGCAGTTCATGGGGGACCGCCTGGGCCAGTACCCGGCTCTCTTCGACGGAGCGGGAGATGGCATCGGCCATCTTGTTGAAGCCGCTGCTCAACTGGCGAACCGGCTCGGAGCGGGGCACATCGGCCCTGGCGTTCAGCTGTCCCTGACCGAACTGGGCTTGGGTGGCGCTGAGTTTTTGAATCTGTCGCTGTAGCTGGCGGGCGGGAAGGTAGATCACCGCGCCAAAGGCGGACAGCATCAGACCAAAGAGCAGCAGGGTGCTGGCAACATCCGGGTCCTCCTCGACAATGGTCAGCAGGTCCTCGTCCAGATCCCGGAATTCAGAGTCGTACAGCAGCTGTGAGCTGGCCGCTTCCGGATCCTCCTCCAGAATGCCTCTGAGGTCCTCTTCAAAGACGGCAAAGTCCTTGTCGTACATCACCAGTACTCCCCCCTGCTCTGGCATAGGGAAGGTGGCGAGATAGCGAAACTCCTCCAGCTGGTAGACCTCACTGTCGTCGAAGCTGGCCATCAGTTTGCAGTCTTCGCAGGCCGGGGTATCCAGACCCTCCAACCACTTGGTGTCCCAGGGAGACATGCTCAGATCGATGGCGTTGATGTACTCTTCGGCGGAGATCGACTGCATTTGCCAACTTTTACGGAAGAAGGTGACCATGGCGAAGGTGTCGGCATAGAAGTCCTGGACCTCGGTCTCCTCATACCAGGAGTCGCTGAAGCTGGAGGTCAGGAAAACGCTGCCTACCAGGGCCAGCACCATACCCACATAGATGCGGGTGAACAGCGGGGGGATGAGTTTATTCATTGACCAGCATGTAGCCACGGTTGCGGACGGTAAGGATCAGTCGGTAGGGCGCCTTGGCATCCCCTAACTTTTTCCTCAGGCCTGAGATGCGCATGTCCACAGAGCGGTCATAGCCATCGTAGTCGATGCCTCTCAGGGCGCGGCAGCACTCCTCTCGGGTGACTACCTGGCCGGCACTCTCGGCGAGCAGCAACAGCATCTTGTACTCGGACTCGGCCAGGTCCACCTCCTGATGATTGAGGCTGACTTTCTGGCGGCGACGGTTGACGGTGATGGGACCGACCTCCAGGCACTCCTGGCCTTGGGGTTGCCAGCGTCGTAACAGGGCTTCGATGCGGGCTGCCAACAGGTGGGGCTTTACCGGCTTGGTCAGGTAGTCGTCGGCACCGATCTTCAGCAGGCTGATTTCGCTGAACTCATCGTCGCAAGCGGTCAGTACCATGATGGGCCGCTGGAAGAACTCCCTGGCGGCTCGGCAGACATCGATGCCGCTCATCCCAGGAAGCATCAGATCCAGCACCATCAGGTCTGGCTGAAACTCACGGATGGCGGTCAGAGCCTCGTCACCCCTGTCTACGACACGGGTTTCATACTGCTCAGCTTGCAGGTACATGGCGGTGAGTCGGGCGATTTCAGTATCGTCCTCGACGATCAAAATTTTGGCTTTGGCCACCTTGGTCCACTCAGTCGACAATTCTCCAGAGCCTAAGTGTACCCACAGGGGCGGTGATACCCCAGAGATCTTACATCGCCTTACAGCGATATGTGTCAGTTGCAGGGAGAGTGGTGGGGTTCACTGGAATTGGCCGGACGCAGGGCCCGGCTTCCTTTATTCCGCCGCTACCCTTCTGGCTGGCAGATCTCGTCATTGAGCACCGCCTTCAGGGTGCGAACAAGCAGCAGCAGAATCACTCCGGTCACCAGGGCCAGCAAGGCGTAGGCCAGGTAGCCGAAGATCTCATTGCCTGTGGCGGTATACATCACCTGAGAGGCGACCGAGGCCGCGGCCAGGGGGAAGGAGTAGGCCCACCAGCTGATGTAGAAGCGGATCTTGGAGAAGCGGGGGAACTGGGTGACCAGCAGCAACACCAGGAACATGGCCACGTTAAACAGGATCTGCCCCATGGGATCCAGGCCACCGGTGAGTTTGGTGTAGGAGACAAAGCCCACGGCGGGTGGGGCAATGAAGATGAATAGGGTGGGCAACAACTTCTCTGGCAAGGGGTCGTGGAAGATCACCCGATTGAGGATCAGTGCCTTGAGGATGACCCAAAACAGGATGCCGATGGAGAAGAAGAACCAGCTGATCTCCATGAAGCCGTGCTCGACACCGGCGATGGGCACGATGACGTTACCGACGATGGGGATAAACCAGGCCGGTGTGCTGTGGGCAATCTGGAACTTGGGGTGGTGAATCCACTGAGTCAGCACATAGAGGGTGAACAACAGATGCACAGCGGTGCCTATGGCCCACAACAGCAGAGACAAAGGCCTGGAGACCGGCAGCAGCGCGGCACTGAGCAGCAACAGGCTGATGGAGATGGTGGGGAAAAAGCTCAGTTTCACCGGGTGTTCCAGCTCTGCCTGTACAGCCTGGCGCTGGGTGACGAGCTTCATCAGGTAGCTGCCGGAGATGACGGTGAACAGGCACAGGGTCATGCCCAGCAGGACCTGACCCACCCATTCAGGGGCCCCCAGAACATGGTGAGCCTTCTCCCAGGCCAGGGTCAGGCCGCTCATCCCCATGATCATGGCGAAGAAGGAGATGGGAAAGTAGGCCAGCTTGGAGGAGTGGCTCAACTGCGCTTGCTGATTCATCCGGACATCCTTGAATTAGATTAATCTAATATAATAAGGTGCGATTGTAGAAAATTCCAGCGTCCTGAGTGCCTGCGGGATCACAAAGGTGGTTTCTGGTGAGCCCAAATCCGAAAAAAGCCGCCCGAGAGGGCGGCTTGGCTTCCGACAGTAATGATGAGTTGTTTGTGGTCGGAAAAACTTGCAGGGCTTACTTGTGGATCTTGCCTCCGTAGTTGTCCGTCAGGCTCTGCAGCTTGCTGCCTTCGGCGTGGCATTCACCGCAGGCCCAGGCGTCCTTCAGGAAGGGATTCATCTTGTTGTCTTCGGTGATCTGAGGCTTCTCGTTGTACAGGTCGATGGTCACCACGTGCATCATCTCGTCGCCGAAGGTCACACCGCCGTTGGTGGTGATGCTGGTGGCGTTCTTCACCACTTCAGGCATGTGACAGGTGGTGCACTCTGCCATGGTGGCGTGCAGGGTCAGACCGTCCTTGAACTCCTTTTCGCCGTGACAATCGCTGCAGACAGACAGCTTGGCGCCGGATTCAGCCATGTTGACGGTGGACTTGTGCGGGTCGTGACAGCTCACGCAGTCCAGGCCAGCCAGGTAGTGCGGGTTGGTGGCTTCACCGGTTTCAGGATCGATACCGAAGAACTCATCGTAGGTCTGGTGATGACGGGTCAGGCCACCCTTGGCGTCGATGCGTCCAGCGGTTTCAGGCAGGTCACTGTCAGGGAAGGCGGCGTGGAACTTGTTGACGTAGCCATTGCTGTGGTTACGGTCACCGTCACGGGTATGGCACTCACTGCAGTGCATCGGTGCACCAAAGCCCATGGTGTCGCTTTGCAGCAGCTCGGAGCTGCGAGGCTTGGCGACTTTGGTGATGTTCTCGGCAGAAGGCGCCTTGATGTGTTCGGAACCAGCGCCGTGGCACGCCTCACACTGTACTGCGGCCAGGGCAAAGGTGCCGCCCATGCCGGCCAGGTCATCCTGACGGTGAGGGTTCAGAGTCTCATCATAGGGCTTCCAGCCGGTGTTGTGGCAGTTACCGCAGTTGTAGACCAGATCATCGTAGTGCTCATCGTTCTTGTAATCGCTGAGCTGCTGGTCGCCGGAACCATACAGGTTGTACTGTACGTCGGCACCGGTCACGATGTGGCCGTTCTTATCGAACCAACGAATCTTCTTCCAGTAACCGCCCGTGGTGTAGGTGACATCCTGATAGGACTCCGGCACACCCAGGGTGTTGCGTGGGGTCGCGCCATCCTGAACCATCTCCAGTGCACCGGATACGTCGGTGTAGGGGAAGGTGGGCATCTCGCCTTCAATCTTGGAGATCTTGAAGTTGTGGCCGTGGTTCTGGTGGCTCTCAAATTTGCCCTTGTGACACCCACCGCAGGTCTCTGAACCTACGTAGGTCAGCTCAATCACCTCTTCGGTTACGGTTACCAGGATCTTGGCGGCGGTCTCATCACTTCCGTCGCTGACCTTGTAATCGATGACATCGTCACCCACGTAACCGGCAGGGTCGTATTTGATCTGGCCATCTTTCACTTCGGCGTTGCCGTGGGTGGCGATGGCGGAGCTCAGTGTCAGGGTGTCACCATCAGCGTCGCTGGCGGAGGCCAGGGCATCGATCATGATGGCAGTGGCGCTGGTGGTGGCGGCATCCAGGTCCACCGCAACCGGCGGCGTATTTGGGTCTGGAAGGACGGTATCGTTGTTGTTGTCGTCGCTGCCGCAAGCGGTCAGCAGGGTTGCGGCGATAAGGGACGCCAGCAGTTTGGTGTGGGTTTTCATCATCATTCTCCTGCAGTGGTGTTCCACTGTCTGTTTCCCAACTGCAGTATCGAATTTGGCGAAAATGTCATCCAGATTAGGGAAGTTGACACAACTTTACCCTCTGATAAGAGAACTTATCAGATTGGATTCAAGCCTATGATTTGAATGATGTAATTAATCGGACGAGGAGCTGAGCAGGGCCACCATTTGTTGCCCCTGTGTTGTCAGAAAATAGACCTTGCTCGCATTTTGCTCGACCAGGCCACTCTGCCTGAGCTGGCGAAGGTGGAAGTTGAACTGAGTGTGGTTTTCTACTCCGGCCAGACGGCAGAGATCCATAAAGCGCAGTTTCTTATGTCGGGCAAGCTGTTGCAGCACCGCCCGGCGCATGGGGTTGGACAGGGCGGAGAACACCTTGTTGGCGTCCTCATCCTCCAGAGCCATGGCCGGTTGCTTCTGGGCCTGAACCCGTCGCAGTGTGGTGATCAGGGTGGTCAGGTTAAAGGGTTTGGTGATGAAGTCGTCGGCCCCCTTTTTCATGGCGTCTACCGCGGTGTCCACGGTGGCAAAGGCGGTGGTGATCACCACGCTGATGCCCGGTTGCAGCCGCTTGAGGGCGGCGATCGCCTCGACACCGGTCATGCCGGGCATCACCAGATCAAACAGGGCGATGTCGAACTTGCGCTGCTCGGCCAGATCCAACGCCTGTTCGGCGCTGTGGCAGGCGTAGACGTCGCACCCTTCCGACTGCAGGACCTCGGTGATGGTGTCGTTGAGTTCCAGGTCATCTTCCGCAAGCAAAATGGTCAGGGTCACGGGGCGCTCCTTGGCAGAGTGAAGCTGGCCTCCAGGCCAGGGGCTTTGTTGGCCAGCACCAGTTCACCCTGATGCTGCTGGACAATCTGCTGGCAGATCGCCAGACCCAGGCCGGTTCCCTGGCCCTGGGGTTTGGTGGTGAAGAAGGGGCTCATCGCCTGATGCAGCTGCTCGGCATGGATGCCGCTGCCATGGTCTCTCAGCGCAAAACGCACCCTGTCGCCGTGCTGCTGCAGGGTCAATGACAGGACACCGCCCGGCTCACTGGCGTCCATGGCGTTGTTCACCAGATTAATCACTACCTCTTCCAGCTTGACCGGGTCGCCATCGACGAACAGATCCCCCTCAAAGGCGCACTTGAGCTTGAACCCCTTGAGCCTGTGCTGCATCAGATCCAGGGCCGACTCGGTGATCTGCTGCAGGTTCACCCGGCTGGGCTCGCTGTGCTGGCGGGCGAAGTGCAGCACCTCCTGGCTGATGTGGCTGGCCCTATGCAAACCATGGCGGATGCGGTCCAGTTGGCGCCTGGGCTCGGGTGCCTCATCCAGTTGCCGTTCCAACAGGTCGCAACTGAGGGTGGCGTAGCTCAGGGGGGTCTTAATTTCATGGGCAATGCCGGAGGCCAGCTCACCCATGGCCCGCAGCTTTTCGCTGCGCATGATGCGTCGTTGCTGCTCCTCCACCAGTTGCAGATACTCCTGATCGAACAGCTTCAGGGCCTGAACCAGCCCCAACAGCAACCCGGCGGCGCAGAGCATGCGCACTATGGGGACCCAGATTCCCCAGTCACTGGAGAGCACCCCGGCGGCCAGGGCATAGGCGATCAGGGCCAGACCGCAGTAGGCGAATGCCTGAGCCCCCTGATGATGGGTGGCGGACAGTTCCCGGGAATAGTAGATCATCGCAGCCCCTGCCAGGGAGCCTCCCGCCAGGCCAAAGATCCAACGGGTCAGGTTGACCGACAGGGCCAAAGAGTGCTCCGCGGGGAAGATGGCCAGGTGCACCAGGGTGGCGCTCAGGTACACCAGCAGCAGGCCCGGTACCAGATAGCGCAGCCAGCGCCTCTGGGGGGCGGCCAGGATCTCCAGCATCTGCCAGGCAAAGCCCACCAGGGCCAGGAAGGAGATCAGCAACTTGGTGATGCGCAGCAGCTCCACCTGGATGCCCCACAGCGAACCAAACTCATTGTCGGTGAGCTTGAGGAACATCTCGGACCATTCGTGGAAGGCGTGCATGAAGCCGAACAAGGCCAGGGCAGGCAGGGCCGAGGCGATGGTGAGCTTGCTGAACTTGAGATTACGGAAGCTGATGACGCAGCCAATGGTGAAAAACACCAGACCGTAAAACAGATAGACATTGAACAGGAGCAGCTCATTCATGGGGCAAGCCTAGCCCAATGCAGGGGGCTGATGGTGTGATCTTCCTGGGGTTTTCTTCGCCAATGTTCGGCGAAGGTCACAAAAAAAGCCTCCGAAGGCGGAGGCTTTTTTCATCGTCTGGACCGAAATTACTTCTCGGTGGCCAGGTAGTTCATCAACTCGGTCAGTTCGCTCAGGGTGCGGATCTGGCTCATGTTGATCATGTATTTGTCGTTGACCACGAAGGTGGGCACGCTCTGAATACGGAACTTCTGCTGGTCCACCATCCAACCCATGATCTTCTTCTTGACCGCCTCGCTGGCGGCGACCTTGTCGTAGTCGGCCACGTCGACGCCGTTGTCGGTGAACACCTTCTTGATGTCATCGCGGTTGTGGATGCCCGCTTCCGCTTCGTGATCGTGGGACTCGCCGGCACCGTGGTGGTGATCGCCGCCCGCCAGAATGGCAAACAGGGGCTTTTTCACCTTCTCCTCGACACCCATCTCCTGCATCACGGCCAGGGAGAGGATCACCTCATTGCCGATCTCGGAGTTCATGAAGTCCACGTGGGCCTGCTGGAAGTCGATGGACTTGTCCAGGCCGGGCTTGATCAGCGGCAGGTAGCGCTTCTCCATGTTGTAGCAGTGGCCACAATAGAGGGAGAAAAACTCCTTGATAACGGGCTTTTCGGACGCCGGCTTGTCGCTGACGACCATGTAGTGGGTACCTTCAACAAATTGGGCCGCCCAGGTCGCCAGGGGGGCGAACATCAGGGCCAGGGCCAGGGCAAAACGCTTGCTCACTCGGTTGTCCTTTTGGTCAGGTTGTGGATTCATCTTAGAACATATGCTGGGGCGTATGCTAAACCCTTGTGCTACACCAAGGTCAATCCCTGATGTTGCCAAAGGGTGAACCGCTTCGCCTTTTGCAAACTATTCAGAATTCGGGGGAACTTTCATCGCTCACGGAGAGTGAGCGATACATGTCCGGGCGGTGGATCTCCATCAGCCTTTCCGGGTGGGCACTGGGGCCGAAACCGACCTGGCGATAGAGTTCATGGGCATCGACAGTGGCCAGCATAATGCGTCTCAGCCGCTGGGTTTCCTCCATCTGAAACAGAGATTCCACCAGCCATTTCGCCAGCCCCTGACCTCGAAATTCCCGAAGAATAAAAAGGTCTGCCAGGTAGCCAAAGGTGGCGTAATCGGTGATCAGTCGGGCGAAGCCCACCTGCTGCTGGCCATGATACAGGCCAAAGCAAAGAGCATTGTCGATGCCTGTGTCCACCAGAGCTCGCGGTATGCCGGGAGACCAGTAGGCCTCCTCACTCAGGTAGCGGTGCACCATGGCCCGATCCAGTCTGGCCCGGTCAGTGCTCAGCAGGAATTCGCCCCGCTGCCACTGACGCTTGGGATCACTGTTCAGTGTCTGGTTCCTGCTTGGCTTCCAGTTCTGCCAGTCGCGCTTCCAACTGCTCCACCATCTGGCGGGTCTTGGCCAGCACCGCACTCTGGCGGTCGAACTCTTCCCGGCTGACCATATCCAGTTTGGCCAGCTGGCTCTGCAGAATGGTTTTGGCTTTGGACTCAAAATCTTCCGCTGCGCTCTTCAGCCCTGGGGGCAGGGCGTCGTTCATCTGCTTGGCGATCTGTTCCAGCTTGTCCGTGTTAATCATGGTATCTACTCCGTAATGCTTGGATTTATGGTAACAAAGAATTCGCCTACAGGGTGAGTCTCATCATAGGCGCACCAGGCCGCCATTTCCGGTAGAATAGCGCCCCTAACGAAAGCGGGAGAAACAATGAGACTGAATCCTGGTCAGCAGGAGGCCGTAGAGTATGTGTCCGGCCCCTGCTTGGTACTGGCCGGAGCCGGCAGCGGCAAGACACGGGTGATCACCAACAAGATCGCCTATCTGGTGCAGCAGTGTGAATATCAGGCGCGACATATCGCGGCAGTGACCTTTACCAACAAGGCGGCCCGTGAGATGCGTGAGCGGGTGTCCCAAACCCTGGGTAAGAAAGAAGCCCGGGGCCTGTGGGTCTCCACCTTTCACACCCTGGGACTGGAGATTGTCCGCCGGGAACACAAGTCTCTGGGGCTCAAGCCCAATTTTACCCTGTTCGATGACCAGGACAGTTTGGCCCTGCTCAAGGAGCTTACCGAGAATGAGCTGGAGGGGGATAAGGACCAGCTGAATGCGCTGATCAATGCCATCAGCAACTGGAAGAACGACCTGGTGTTGCCGGACAAGGCGCTGCAGCTGGCCCGGGACCCGCAATCCATCCTGTTCGCCCAGCTCTATGGCCGTTACCGTGAGCACCTGACCGCCTACAACGCCCTGGATTTCGATGATCTCATCATGATTCCCACCCTGCTGCTGGCCAGCAGCGAGGAGGTGCGTGAACGCTGGCAGAACCGCATCCGCTATCTGTTGGTGGACGAGTACCAGGACACCAACACCAGCCAGTACCAGTTGGTGAAGTTGCTGGTGGGCCAGCGGGCCCGCTTCACCGTAGTGGGGGACGACGATCAGTCCATCTACTCTTGGCGGGGCGCCAAACCGCAGAACCTGGTGCTGCTGGGTCAGGACTTCCCCAAGCTGAGGCTGATCAAGCTGGAGCAGAACTACCGTTCCAGTCAGCGGATCCTCAAGGCGGCCAACATCCTGATCGCCAACAACCCTCATGTCTATGACAAACGGCTGTTCTCCGAGCTGGGTTATGGGGATCCCCTGCGGGTGCTCAGTGCCAACAACGAGGACCACGAGGCGGAGAGGGTGGTGGCCGAGCTGATTCGTCACCGCTTCGTCAATCGCACCGACTACAAAGAGTACGCCATCCTCTACCGGGGCAACCATCAGGCACGGCTGTTCGAAAAGGCGCTGATGACCAACCGCATCCCCTACAAGCTGTCCGGTGGTACCTCCTTCTTCTCCCGGGCGGAGATCAAGGACATCATGGCCTACCTGCGACTGCTGGTGAATGGCGACGACGACAACGCCTTCCTACGCATCTGCAACGTGCCCAAGCGCGGCATGGGGCCGGCCACCCTGGAGCGCCTGGGGCGGCTGGCCAACCAGCGCCAGCTGAGCCTGTTCGCCGCCGCGTTCGAGCCGGATCTGGAGCAGCACCTGCCCAAGTCCGCCGCCGAGTCGGTGATGGTGTTCACCCGCTGGGTGGTGGAGCTGGCGGACCGGGCGATGCGCGGCGACACCCTGGCGGCACTCAAGGACCTGGTGCGGGAGATCAACTACGAAGACTTCCTGTATGACACTTCCCCCAGCCCCAAGGCGGCGGAGATGCGGATGAAGAACGTTTCCGAACTCTACCGCTGGATCACCGACATGCTGGAGGGGGACGATCTGGAAGAGCCCATGACCCTGCCCCAGGTGGTGACCAAGCTGACCCTGAGGGACATGATGGAGCGCAACTCCGAGGAGGAGGAGGCGGATCAGGTGCAACTGATGACCTTTCACGCCTCTAAGGGGCTGGAGTTCCACTATGTGTTTATGGTCGGAATGGAGGAGGGGCTGCTGCCTCACCAAAGCAGCCTGGACGAGAACAACGTCGAGGAGGAGCGCCGTCTGGCCTATGTGGGGATCACCCGGGCCCAGAAGGAGCTGATCTTCACCCTGTGCCGGGAGCGCCGTCAGTTCGGTGAGCAGATCCGCTGCGAGCCCAGCCGTTTCCTGGCGGAACTGCCCCAGGATGATCTCGACTGGGATAAGGGTCGAAAGCGCCAGAGCGAGGCTCAGCGTCAGCAGTCCGGCAAGGCCAATATCGCCGCCTTGCGGGCGATGCTGAAGAACAAACAGTGATGCCTAGTGACAAAAACCGCCGCTTTAGCTATTTTTTGCTCGGTCGAGCGGTGTTTTTGGAAAAAACGTTGGACCTGTGCCGGTGTTCACCGTAACATAGCCGCCGTCAAAGGAAGCGCCCATAGCTCAGCTGGATAGAGCGCACCCCTCCGGAGGGTGAGGCCGGGGGTTCGAATCCTCCTGGGCGCGCCATTTTCCGCCAGGGGATTTGGTTTGACACAAAAGACTCTGTGGTGGCTGTAGCTCAGTTGGTAGAGTCCCGGATTGTGATTCCGGTTGTCGTGGGTTCAAATCCCATCAGCCACCCCATTATTCATAGAGAAGCCGCTGTTTATCAGCGGCTTTTTCTGTTTCTGGCCCCTAGAAAATCCCTTGTTTTCCCCAGTCGCTTACGCCCATAAAAAAGCCCCGCTCCATGGCGAGGCTCTTTAACGGTCAACGGCGTTAGCCGCCGGTCAGGCTCATAAAGCGCAGGATCTGGGTGCCTTCTTCATGGCCGAACAGGTGCTTCTCCGGCTTCACCTTCATGGCGGTGATGATCGCCTGCTTCACCGCTTCGACGCTGCCGTCGTTGTCCCGCAGGATCTGTTTCAGGTCCACCGAGTTCTCATTGCCCAGACACAGCAGCAGTTCACCCTTCACCGTAACCCGAACCCGGTTACATTCGTGGCAGAAGTTGTGGCTGTGGGGGGAGATGAAACCCACGCGAATGTCGCTGTCCGCCATCTTGTAGTAGCGGGCTGGGCCGCCGGTGCGATCCGAGGTGGGGGTCAGCGGGTAGGTAGGCTCAATGAAGCTGCGCACCTCTTCCGAGGTACACAGGGTCTGCTCACGACGCTCACCGTCGAAGGCGCCCAGGGGCATCTCCTCGATAAAGCTGATGTCGATCCCCTTGTCCCGGGCGAAGTTCACCAGGTCCAGCACCTCGTGGTCGTTCTTACCCTTCATCACCACGGCGTTGATCTTGATCCGCTCGAAATCGGCGTCCCGGGCGGCATCGATGCCCGCCAGAACCCGCTCCAGGTTGCCCTTGCGGGTGACTTCGGCGAAGCGATCCGCATCCAGGGTATCCAGGCTGATGTTGAGGCGTTGCAGGCCATTGCCGGACATCACATGGGCGAACTTGGTCAGTCGCGAGCCATTGGTGGTCATGGACAGATCTTTCAGACCCGGCAACTTGGACAGCTTGCGCACCAGTACGCTCAGGTCGGTGCGCACCAGGGGCTCACCACCGGTGAGGCGGATCCGCTCGACGCCCAGTTCGGTGAAGGCCTGGGCGATGACGCTCAGCTCCTCCAGGGTCAGCACATCATCCCGCTTGAGGAACTTGGGGTTTTCGTCCATGCAGTAGACGCAGCGGAAATCGCAGCGGTCGGTGACGGACAGTCTCAGGTAATCGATCTTACGGCCAAAGCCGTCTATCAGGCTCATGGGGTGCTCCCGTTACAGCAGATCGGCGAAGGGCTGAACCCAGACCGCCTCGCCAGCGCTGACGTTGCCCTGGCACTCTTCAATAATAATCAGGCAGTTGCCCTGAACCATCGAACTCAGGATGCCTGAGCCCTGGGCGCCGGTGGTGGTCACCGTCAGCTCACCCAGGCTGTTCAGCTGCATGATGCCGCGTTGGAATTCGGTGCGGCCCTGCTTGGAGCGCATCGGCTCGCCAGCGGTGGCGCGCATCATCTGCGGTTTCCAGTTGGGCTCGCCCATCATCTTGCGCAGGGCGGGCTGAACAAACTGCATAAAGGAGACCATCACCGCCACCGGGTTGCCGGGCAGACCGAACAGCAGGGTGTCCTTGATCTTACCGAACGCCAGCGGACGGCCGGGACGCATGGCAATCTTCCAGAAGTCGATGTGACCCAGACGCTCCATCACCGGCTTGATGAAGTCGGCGTCGCCCACGGAGACACCGCCAGAGGTGATCACCACGTCCGCCTGTTCACTGGCGGCCTGCAGGGCATCGGCCATCGCTTCCTCTGTGTCTTCCAGAATGCCTAGGTCCACCACTTCGCAGCCCAGCTTGGCCAGCATCCCCTGGATGGTGAAGCGGTTGGAGTCGAAGATGCAGTTGGGTTTCAGGGGCTCGCCGGGCTGACACACTTCGTCGCCGGTGGAGAACACCGCCACCTTGGGTTTGCGGTAGACCGGCAGTTCACCCAGGCCCAGGGAGGCCAGCAGGCCCAGCTCGGCAGGGCCGATACGGTTGCCGGCGGTCAGGGCGGTGGCGCCAACGGCGATGTCTTCGCCGGCCTGACGGATGTTCTGTCCGGTTTCGATGTCACCGTCGAAGCGGACCTGGTCTCCCTCCTGGGTGGCCAGCTCGCGCATGATGACGGTGTCCACGCCGGCAGGCAGCGGGGCGCCGGTCATGATCTTCACCGCTTCACCGGACTGAACCTCGGCGTCATAGCCGTGGCCGGCCAGCACTTCGGCCACCACGGTGAAGCTGTCATGCTGACCGTCGTTACGGATGGCATAGCCATCCATGGCGGAGTTGGTGTGCTGAGGGACATTGACCGGAGAGGCGATGTCTGCCCCCAGTACCCGGTTTTGTGCCTGCAGCAGGGGAGTGGCTTCGATGGCGGTGACCGGCTTCACTTCGCTAAGGATGCGCGCCTGGCCCTGGGCGACGGAGAGCTGTTTGCGCTCCACGTCGTCACAGCCACAGGTGCCCAAAGGGGCGTAGCCCACCGGTTTCCAGTCAGCGGCAAACTGCTCGATAAAGTCGGCAATGGCATCGACGTCGTTGATGTCCAGCACCGGCATGGCCAGATCCTCTGGCAACTGGGTGTCGGCGTCGACGGCGATGCCGCGGATGGCGTCATCCTGGGTAAAGACGAAGGGCTTGCCCACTTCGGCGCGGTGCAGCTCCAGCTTGGGCAGGGGCAGCTTCTTGAATCCTTCCACCAGAATCATGTCCACCCGGGTCTGGTCGATCATCCCCAGCAGCTCTTTCAGGTCGGGGTCGCCGTCGGTGACCTTTTCCGCCATCAGGGCGCGGCGAATGTGGGAGGCCACCAGCATCTGTTCGGCGCCGGATTTGCGCAGCTCGTAGGAGTCCTTACCGGGAATGTCGACATCGAAGTTGTGGTGGGCGTGCTTGATCACGGCCAGCTTCTTGCCACGACGATTGAGCTCTGGGATCAGCTTTTTCAGCAGCGTGGTTTTTCCGGTGCCACTGTAGGCGCAGATGCCCAGTACCGGCACCCGGCAATCCGCCAGAATTTGGTCGACATTCATAGTTACAGATCCTTATTCGCCAGCAGCCGCTGTTCCAGCTCGTCCCGCTGCTCGGCAGTATTGATATTGGCAAAGGCCTCGGCCTGACCGGGGAAGATCACCTTGGTCAGGCGTTTTTGGTTGTACCAAAGCAGAATTTTTCTATCTCCATTGGCCAGAAACTCGTCGATGGAGGGGCCTAAATCCGACTTCATCAGTAGGATAACGGAGTGTTCGCGCTCATCGTCGCAGGCCACGGCGATCTGCGCATCCTCTCTCTGCAACTGATCCAACATTTTGTGAAGCAGGTCACCGGGCAGCATGGGCACATCGCAGGGCAGCACCAGCAGATAGGGAGAGTCGCAATGACGCAGGGCGGTGCGCATGCCGGCCATGGGGCCCTGGAACCCCTCCAGCTCGTCGCTGAACACGGGGTGACCCAGTTCGCCATAGGCATCCTGGTTGCGGTTGGCGATGATCAGGGTCTGGGCGGCATCGGGAACGAAACGCTGCAGAACGTGGCTGATCATCGGCTTCCCTGCCACGGTCACCAGGCCTTTGTCTTCGCCATCCATACGGCGGGCCCGGCCCCCGGCCAGTACGGCCAGGGTGATGTTGTTATTGGTAGCTGGCACGGGGGTGTTCCTCGCTGACAGTATGAAACAGGTGGCCATTGTGTATCTGCCATACGTCGCTGCACAGCTTGGTCACCTCTGTGGTCTGGTGACTGGTGACCATAATGCCGCAGCCTCGCTGTTGCAACTGGGTCACCATGGCGGCCACCACCTCGATGGAGTGCTGGTCCAGGTTGGCGGTGGGTTCATCCAGGAGCAGGATCGCCGGACGTACCACCCAGGCCCGGGCCAGGGCAAGACGCTGACGCTCGCCCCCTGACAGCACCTGGGCGGGACGATCCACCAGATGAGTCAGTTCGGCGGCGCGCAGCGCTTCGTCGATTCGGGCCTCTTTGTCGCTGCGGTTCATCGGCAGCAGGCTGAGGCTGTAAGCCAGGTTTTGACGGACACTGCCGTCGAACAGGTAGGGGGTCTGGTGCAGATAGATGATCTGACCCGCGCCCACCTTGAGACGCCACCAGGGGCCAGGGGCGCCATCGACCCTGCGCTCGCCGCCGTCGGGTTTGCGCAGTCCCGCCAGGGTCTTGAGCAGGGTGGTCTTGCCGGCGCCGTTGGCGCCGCGCAGCCAGATGCTTTGCCCAGCCTCGATGCTGATCTCCTCCGCCTGCAGCAGGGTTCGCCCTTCCACGGCGATCAGAGGATCAATAAGAGAGACCTTAACCACGATGACGATGCTCCTGTTTTCCGCGCAACGCGCTCAGAGAGAAGTTCAGTAACAGCGCCAGGAACACCAGCACCATACCCAGGGCGGCCGCTTGAGCGAACTCCCCTTTGCTGGTTTCCAGGGCGATGGCGGTGGGCATGTTGCGGGTCAGGTTCTGAATGTTTCCCCCCACCAGCATGGAACTGCCCACCTCGGTAATGATACGGCTGAACGCGGCGATGATGGCCACCATCAGTGGCACTCTGAGTTCATGACACAGGGTCAGAAATGCTCTCAGTTTGGACGCCCCCAGGGTGCGGGCGGTTTCCCAGGCCCGCCAGTCGCCGCCGGCAAAGGCGGCGTAACTGGTGGAGACCAGCACCGGCGTCGCCAGCATGATCTGCCCCATTACCATGGCATTCTGGGTGAACAGCCAACGGAGATCGCCCATGGGGCCCTGGCGGAACAGCAGAAGGTAGACCATCAGGCCCACCACCACGGTGGGAATCGCCTGCAGAGTCTGGAACAGGGCGATGCAGGTGTGGCGTCCGGGAAAGCGTCCCTGAGCAAGCACAAAACCCGCCATGATGGCGGGTATCAGACTCAGGCCCAGGGCTTTGACCGAGACAGTGAAGGAGACCAGGATGATGCTCCACACCTTATGATCAAAGCTGAGCAGCAGGCCCACGGCCTGCTGCAGGGTGTCTAGGGTGCTACTCATTCACACTACTTTTTGTAGGTCGCTTTAAACAGCGGCTGACCCTTGATGCGGAAATCATCGATCATCTTCTGACCTTTGTCGCTGATCAGCCAATCGGAGAAGGCTTTGGCGCCGTCATGATTCAGATCTGGGTACTTCTTGTCATTGATCAGAATCACCTGATAGGGGTTTTGCAGGGTCGCGTCGCCCTCGAACAGCACTTTCAGCTTCAGTTTGTGCATAAAGGCCAGGTAGGTGCCACGGTCAGCCAGCAGGTAACCCTGCATTTCGTTGGCGGTCAGCAGCGCAGGGCCCATGCCTTGGCCGATGGCGCGGTAGCCGGCGTACTCATTGGAAACCTCGGCCTTCTTCCACAGGTTCAGCTCTTTCATGTGGGTGCCGGACTCATCGCCGCGGGACACGAAGATGGCGTTGGTGTCGTGGATGCGCTTCATAGCATCGGCGATGCCTTTGGCGTGTTTCAGGTCGGCGGGATCGCTGTCAGGGCCCAGGATAATGAAGTCGTTGGCCATGATCTGACGTGGCATGCGGCCGAACCCGTCATTGACAAACTTGGCTTCGGCGCCTGGGGCGTGGGTCATCACCAGATCCACGTCGCCGTTACGGCCGTGGCGCAGGGCCTTGCCGGTACCGGTGGCGATCACCTGAATGTGGTAGCCGCTGTCCTGCTCAAAGGCGGGCAGCAGGTAGGCCAACAGACCGGAGTTGTCGGTGCTGGTGGTGGTGGCCAGTTTTACGTCCTTGGCCGCAAAGGCGCCAAAACTTAGGGTCAGGGCCAACAGGCCGGTGACGATGCGCTTCATCTGTTTCTCCGTTTTCATTTGGGTATGGCAAATTCTTTTATATGAACAGCAATTTAGATGCCAACTTGGATTCCTTGAAAAGTTTGAGCTGTCTCACAGGATTTTGCTGGTCAACTAGGTCAAAATGACACACCCTTTTAGCGGGCACGGCCAAAATGGCCTAGCCTGGGACAAATTGGCTCCATATCAATCGGACAATGCAGCGCCATGAACAACGATGATGTGCTACAAACCCCAGCCCTGTCGGTTCTGATCGTCGACGACGAACCCGGCATGCGCTCTTTCCTGAAAAAAGCCCTTTCCAAGCGCTTCGCCTTGGTGGAGACCGCCGGCAGTGTCGAAGACGCCGAACGCCTGCGCAGCCGCTGCCATTTCGATCTGCTGGTGGTGGACATCCGCCTGCCGGGCCGGGACGGCATCGAGTGGAACGAGGCCCTGGATCCAGGCAGCCGCCGCTCCGACATCATCTTTATGACCGGCTACGCCGACATGGAGACCGCCATCCGCGCCCTGAGGGCCGGTGCTGCCGACTTCATCATGAAACCCTTCCACCTGGAGCAGATGATGCAGGCAGTAGATCGCTGCCTCGAACGTCGCCTGCTGCGCCGGGAAAACCTGCTGCTGAAGCGGGAGGTGAAGCAGAGCCAGGTCGGCGACGACACCCTGATTGGGGTCAGCGACGCCATGACCCGGGTGAAGGAGGTGATCGACCGGGTGGCCCCCACCAACTCCGTGGTGCTGATCGAGGGGGAGTCCGGCACAGGTAAGGAGCTGGTGGCTCGCCTGCTGCACAAGAAGTCCGGCCGCAGTGGCCCCTTCGTGCCGGTGAACTGTGGTGCCATCGCCCCGGAGCTGCTGGAGAGTGAGCTCTTCGGTCACGTGGCCGGTGCCTTCACCGGTGCCCGCAGTGCCCGTGAGGGACTGTTCAGCTTCGCCAGTGGTGGCACCATCTTCCTGGATGAGATTGGTGAGATGCCGCTGCAGATGCAGACCGCCCTGCTTCGGGTGCTGGAGCAGCGTGCCATCCGTCCCGTGGGCTCCGAGAAGGAGACTCCGGTGGATGTGCGGGTGATCGCCGCCACCAACCGGGAGCTGATGGATGAGGTGAAGGAGGGGCGCTTCCGTCGCGACCTCTACTATCGCCTCAACGTATTGAATGTGCGCATCCCGGCCCTGCGCGAGCGCCAGGATGACATCGTCGAACTGGTGCACCACTTTACCCGGCAGCTGGCGTCAGAGCTGGGCCTGAAAGAGGTCAGCTGGAGCCATGAGGATCTGGAGCTGATGACCCGCCACGACTGGCCGGGCAACATCCGTGAGCTGCGCAACCTGGTGGAGCGCTGCCTGCTCCTGGGTAAGCCGCCGGTGGAGTACTGGCGCCAGCAGATCACCGCGGAGAACACCCAGAGCGATGCCGCCCAGTCAGGCTACCCGGACGAGATGCCTCTGAAAGAGGTGGAGCGCATGCACGTGATGCAGGTGGTGGACAGCCAGCAGGGCAACAAGTCTGCCGCCGCCCGGGTGCTGGGTGTGTCCCGCAAAACCCTGGACCGTAAATTCAAAGAGTGGGGCCTGCAGGAGTGATCTTCTCCTATTGGCGGAAGCGTTTCGAAGGGGACGTACGCCTGCTGACCAGCACGGTGCGCTACCGTTTGCTGGTGTTGATGCTGCTGCCAGTGCTGCTGACCCTGGCCAGCCTGGTGTTCATTACCATCTACTGGAACGTCTCCTACACCGGCAGCCAGCTGTTCATGAAGGTGCGGGCCGATCTGGGGGTGGCCCAAGGGGTGATCCTCGAACAGCTCAATGACCAGGAGCAGGTGATCTCCCAGGTGCAGAGTGCCTGGCAACTGAAGAGCCTGCTGTCTGCCCAGGACTCCCATAACGTGGCCATCAACCGGTTGCTGGAGAAGAGCCGGGAGGACCTCGGCCTGGACTTTTTGCGGCTGCTGACCCTGGAGCAGGTGCTGCTGGAGCCCAGGTTGGCCAAGTTGATGCCGGCCGAGGGTGAACGGGCTCGCTCAGGCATTCAGGTGTTGCAGAAACCGGAGCTGGCCTCCCTGGGGCCGGTACTGGCCCGTCGCGCCGAAATGCCCATCTTATCCACCCCCATGTCCGCCTCCAGTACAGGTGGCATGGAGAGCCGTGGCATGGTGATGCGCACCCTGCTCAAGGTAAAGGCCACCAGTGGTGAGGTGGTGGGGTACCTGGATGGTGGGGTGTTGCTCAATCGCAATCAGACCCTGGTGGACAACATCCGTGACCTGCTTTATGCCCCCGGTACCCTGCCTCAGGATGCCCTGGGGACAGTGACCCTGTTCCTGGACAGCGTACGCATCAGCACCAACGTGCCCGGCAGCCGTGAAGGCGAACAGCGGGCCATCGGCTCTCTGGTTTCCGATCAGGTGCGGATGAAGGTGCTGGATAAGGGGCAGGTGTGGATCGACCGTGCCTTCGTCTACGACGACTGGTACATCTCCGCCTATGCCCCGCTGTATGACGTGGACGGCAAGCGTATCGGCATGCTCTACACCGGATTCACCGAAGCCCCCTTCATCCACAACTATCTGCTGAACATCCTGGAGCTGGGTTTTATCCTGATGGTGGTGCTCTCCCTCTCCGGTCTGGCGGTGTACAAGGGCGCCACCGGCCTGTTGAAGCCCCTGGACCGCATCCACACCGTGGTTCGGGCCATGCAGGAGGGCAAGGAGCGACGCATCGGCAACCTGGGGCTGGACCCGGACAACGAACTGTCCCAGTTGGCACGACAATTTGACCGTATGCTGGATCTGCTGCAGCAGCGAAACCGCCAGATCAAGGCAGCGGCAGAGCAGCTGGAGTTTAAGGTGGAGGAGCGCACCCGCAGCCTCAAGCTGCGTACCCGGGAGCTGAAGGAGAACCTGCAGCTGCTGGAGGAGACCCGGGCGCAGATGGTCACCAACGAAAAGCTGGTGGCTTTGGGTGAGCTCACCGCCGGCATCGCCCATGAGATCAACAACCCCACCGCGGTGATCCTGGGCAACATGGAGCTGATGAAGTTCGAACTGGGAGACCGGGCCGAAGATGTGGAGGAGGAGATCGAGCTGGTGCTGCAACAGGTGCAGCGCATCAAGGCGATCATCCAATCCCTGCTGCAGTACGCCCGCCCCGGAGACTTCGACGCTCCCCTGGAGCGTCAGCCCATCAACCCCATTGTCGAAGAGATGCGGGTGCTGGTACGCCACTCCATCGAGAAGCGGGCCATCGATGTGGCTCTGGATCCTCAGGCAAGTGCCGAGGTGGTGGTCAACCGACAGCAACTGTTGCAGGTGCTGATCAACCTGGTGATCAACGCCAGTCATGCCATGGAGGAGCGTGGGCAGATTCGGGTGAGTACCCGAGACTGGCTGGATGAAGAGGGTCAGGTGAAGGGGGTGCAGATGGCGGTGTCCGATGACGGCTGCGGCATCGACCCTGAGCTGCTGCCCAGAATCTTCGACCCCTTCTTCACCACCCGCAAGACCGGGACCGGCCTGGGACTGGCTCTCTCCTACGGCATCATCCGCCGCTTCGGAGGTCAGATTGAGGTGGACTCCACCAAGGGGGTGGGCACCACCTTCACCATCAACCTCCCCAAGGACGCCCCGTCCAAAGAGGAGGAGACCCAGTCCATCAGCCTTCGAGGGCTGCACGGTTAAACGAAAAAGGGCGCCTGATGGCGCCCTTTGTGTTTTTGCCTACCAGCTCCCGGCATAGTCGATGATGGTCGCCACGCCTGGGTGGTCGGCACCATACTGACGCTGCAGTGCGCCGAGAAGCTCCTCCTGGACAAATAACTCGTGGTCCAGATCCAGTTGCCTGACCCAGGCCTCCACCGCAATCAGGTAGTCAGGGACGCCGCTCTCCACCAGTGCTTTCACCAGATGGCACAGGGCGCCGTAACTTTCATTGAGGTCGTCATAGAGTTCGTCTGCGTGCTCATACTGGGCAAAGTGGACCAGCATCTCCAACAGAGGTTGGGGATGGTTGAGGGCGGCTTGCCGGAAAAACTCTCTCTGGTCCAGCTCTTGGCCCTGGGAGTCCATCAGCATGAACGCGAAGCGCTTTCCCCGTCGCTGTCGGTCGATGTCAGCGCACAGTTTCACCATCCCTTTCAGGGTGTCAGCGGTATCCTCTTTTACAAACAGAGGGATGCGACCCTGGATGCGGGCACTGAACTGCGCTTCTGGTGTCCAGCTGCGCTCGGGCTTGGCTTCCGGCTCGGCCTTAATCTGGACACGCTCGCCGTGACGATCCAGTTGCCACTGCTGCCGGTCCTCGAAGGTGAGGGCGAGCTTGTCCCCCTGCCACTTAAGCCGCTGCAACTGTTCCATCAGATCGCTGAGTGCTTGGTAGTATTCGTCGGCGTCCGCGTCTGCACCCGCAAGCAGTGCCTCCAGATCGTCCAGCTGCTCGTCGGAAAAGGCGCGGGCGGTCAGGGTGCGTACCGGCGCGAAGCTGTCGAGGGAGAACAGCACCAAGGAGAGGTGTGCCTGCGGCTGCCCCTCTTCGTCTGCCGTCATCTGAACTTTTGACCAGTCCAGCATGGCCCCCAATCCCAGTTCAAAATTGAGGGCGGGGCGGCAGAAGTCATCGTCGGCGTTGCCCACTCCTGGCAGGGGACGAAACGAGCTGCGGCCGCTGGCGAGATCCAGCTGGTAGTAGCCGTGAGGCTTCGGCTGGTCCCAGCTGCTGTTGGCATCGCAGCAGTAGAACCAGGCTTCGCCATCGATGGGCTGTTGAAACTGGTACACATCCACCTCGACCTCGTACTCGCAGTCGTCGCCAAGCTGGTCCCAGTCCGGTAGCAGGTGACGGCACAGCGGCTTGAGGCTGGTGGTTTCCAGTACCTCTACAACCTTTTGTAGGCCGTTGGCTTCGTCGCAGTAAGCGACCAGAATATGGTTGCCGTCCCTGCTGATATTGGCGCTCATGGCGATTCGAGCGTCAAATTTGTGCTGGGCCAGCAGGCGCCTGCTGGGGATGTGATAGAGGAACAGGTTGCCGTACCAGTCGGCGATGACCAGGTGGGTGTCGTCCACCACCTCAACCAGGATCAGCTTTTCGTCGCTCTTCATCGCCAGGTGCCAGACCACCCGCTCGCTGCCATCGGGCTGGGGTTCAATGAGCAGGATTTCGGGGGTGGTGGTGAACTCTTCCAGTTCGACGCGATACTTCATGAAGCCTCCTTAGAGTGGGAGGACAAGCATAGAGGTGACTCAGATAAAAGTCATTGATATTTAACTGTAAATTTAGGGTGGGCCGGAGAGGCCCACCCCGGAGCCGCTTTAGCTCGGGCTCCAGATGATGCGGCCACAGCCGGAGAGGTCGTAGCCCCCGAGACGCTGGGCGAAGGCCAGGGTATCCGGGGTTTGCATCAGTTCAAACAGCTGCTGCAGCAGGTAGCGGAAGTAGACACCCTGAGGCATCACCAGGTCGAAGGACTCCTTGCCCAGGGGCACAAACGCCAGGCCAAACTCGCCGGCGATCCCCTGGCAGCCCATGCCAAACTCCGCTTCGTTACGGGCGATCATCCCCGCCAACTCCCGCTCACTGTAGGCGGTATTGACCACATTGATGTCTGTGGTGGTGCGGTGCATCTTGGTGAGCCAGTTGTCGAAGTGATGACGGGCACCGGCGCCCTCCTGACGGGCCACCCAGCGGTAGCGCAGGGCCAGGGTTTCACTGAGGTCGTGACACAGATGCTGATGGTCGCTGCGCATCATCAGGCCGTAATCCCGGCTGCAGGCGTGAACCATCACCCACTGTTTGAACTGAGGGTGGCGCTTGAGCAGGGCGGTGTGGCGCAGATCCCGCTCGGATTCCTCGCCCCAATGCATGGCGCAGACATCCGCGTGGCCGCGGGCCAGCTGATTCAGGCCCAGCTTGGAGCCGGTGGAGCAGTAGTTCACCAGCCCGGCGGATTCGATGCGTCTCCCCAGACGGTTGATCACCCACTGCAGCAGCGGGTCGTCGCTGCCGGTGATGATCAGCCGGTCGGAGAGCATGCCAAAGTGGCAGGACTCCATCACCCAGCGGTCGATCATCGGCTTGGGAAACAGCCACTTACCTGTCACCTTGGTGCCGGGCAACTGCTGCTCGTTGGCCATGGCGTACACCTTTTTCTCGTTCAGATCGAGATACTCGGCAACCTCCTTGGCGTTCATAAACAGGTTTTCGCGTTCCGTCGTCATGCGGGGACCTCATCGAATTCTATGGTTTCAGCGCCGTTGTAGACCAGGAAGTGACGCCCCTTGGCCCGGGAGACCAGGGTGATGCCCAGCTTCTGCGCCAGTTCCAGACCCATCTCGGTAATGCCGGAGCGGGAGACCAGCACCGGAATGCCCATCTTGGCCACCTTGATCACCATCTCCGAGGTGAGGCGACCCGTGGTGTAGAAGATCAGGTCATCGCCGGACTGACGTTTGAGAAACAGTTCCCCCGCCAGGGTGTCTACGGCGTTGTGGCGGCCGATGTCCTCTACGAAGGAGAGGATCTCGGTCTGCTGGCAGACACCGCAACCGTGCACCGCCCCGGCGTTCTTGTAGGTTTCGTTGTACTCACCGAGATTCTTCAGCAGACCGTAGATGGTGGACTGCTTCAGGCTGGGTACCTTCAGGCGGATGTTGTCCACATCGGCCATGAAGCTGCCAAATACCGAGCCCTGGCCGCAGCCTGAGGTCACGGTCTTTTCGCTCAGCTTCTCCTGCAGCCCCTCGATGGACTCGCTGGTGATCACCGCGGCGGAGCTGACGGACCAGTCGACGATCACCGACTCCACCTTGTCCACATCGCTGATGAAGCCCTGATTTTTCAGGTAACCCAGGGCCAGTTTCTCGGGCCGGGCGCCCAGGGTCATCAGGGTCACTATGGGTTGCCAGTTGAGGTAGAGGGTCAGGGGCCGCTCACAGGCGATCTGCTTCTCCAGGCGCTGGCCGGTGGCATCGATGGCCTCCACCGTCTTGGTCAACGGGGCATCGGTGTCGGTTCGACTGAATTGGGGCATAGAGGTTCTTCTGTTCAAGGGGA
Organism: Ferrimonas sp. YFM; assembly: GCF_030296015.1. Lineage (NCBI taxonomy): Bacteria > Pseudomonadati > Pseudomonadota > Gammaproteobacteria > Alteromonadales > Ferrimonadaceae > Ferrimonas > Ferrimonas sp. YFM. The sequence goes on along the minus strand of NZ_AP027368.1, from coordinate 4,515,239 downwards.
TCTACAAACTCTAGTGATTTGTTAGCAAAAACTGTTCCAGCATTTAGGGGCTTGAGGGCCCCAACTCTGTGAATGGGGTCACTCCATTTCGACCAGTTTGACCCAACACCCTGACCCGGTTGGGACAAAATGTCCTTTCAGACTGTGGGGATGTGATCATTCTCACGCATTCACCCCCATTTTGCGTTGGAACGGTTTTTGCAGCCTCTGGAGCACACTTAAGTGCGGAACAGCCATCACAGGGCGAGGAACCGATGCAACGAACCGAAAACATCTGGCCGCTTCAGGTCAAGCTGAAATCCGAACAGGTCACCATGGGCCGCTGGAGCGAGACCCGCTGGTCGGTGGATGCGCTGCTTCCCGGCGATGCCGAGCAGGTCGAGGGTGCCACCCTGGTGGGGCTGGAGCTGCACCTGGATGAGCGGGCCAACTACCGCCTCAACCTGGACCTGGATAACCCTCTGCTGTTTGTGGTGTGCGACGAAGATGAATCTGGCCAGCCGATCCCCATGCTGGTGACCGCCAACCAGAATATTGCCGCAGGCTGCCTGGAGAGCGATCAGCCGGTGTTTACCTATCCGCTGCCCAAGGCGGTGGGGTGCTGGATTGAGGCCTTTATTACCCGCCATGGCGAACAGCAGATCTGCGCCCATCGCCGTAAGCACATCGATGTGCGCGGAGAGATGAAAGAGCGCCGGGAGAAACGCCATGACCGACCCTAAGCCTGGCCTGCTTTCCCGCTGGCAACAGCGGCTGACCAAGGTCAAGGAGGAGCAGGAGGAGGAGCGCCTGGCCGAGGAGCAGGCTGCTGAAGAGTTGGCGGCCAAAGAGCAGGCTCTGGCCAAAGAGGCGGAAGAGGCGGTCGACGGGGAGGCTGAGGAGGCGGAAGCCAGCTCCGAAGAGGAGGCCGAAGCGCTGCCGGACCCGGACGCCATCGAGGAGGGGGGCAGTTTCGCTGCGTTTCTGAAGGAGGGGGTCGACCCCACCAAGAAGCGTGATGCCTTGCGAGCCTTGTGGAGTCAGCCTCAATACAACATCACCGACGGCATGGCGGAGTACGCCCTGGATTACAGCGATCAACCCAAGCTCAGTGCTCAGGTGGCCAAAGAGGTGGCCACTCAGGTGTTCCGCCATCTGGATAAGGCGCTGGAGGAGGAGCGTCGCCGGGAAGCCCTGGCGAAGGCCGAGCAGGAATCCGGCGAAGGCGAGGAAAACCAGCCAGAATTACCCGGTGCCGACGGGGAGCAGGGACATCTTGACCCAGAGGTCGAACAGGATGACCCAACTCAGCAGAGCTGACCGGGCTTGAAGTCAGCCTCTGAGGTGAGTTGTTGGTACAGCCTTTGCTGATCAACGGTATAAAAAAGAATCCACAGTCACGACCATCCGGCACAGACACAGGGTGGCGATGGCAACAAAGAAACAGGAACGCACAGTGAGCAATACCCAATACGCCGAACAGGCGCTGGCTCAGGTCCAGATGCTGGAGAACCTGATCCCGCAGACGGTTACCTACACTACCGCCGGCCACCTTTTGATTCTCGGGCCGGAGGACGCCATTCGCCTGGCCGCCGCCGATCTCGACGGCATGGCCTCCGTGACTCTGGTGGCCACCGACCCCATCACCAGCCAGGATGAAGATCACCTGGCCCGAGTAATGGATGCGGTGGAGCGCACCGAAAGCCTGCCCAGCTACTACAGCAAGCAGGTTCGCCTGAAAGGTTTCCTGGGTCAGTACCAGGCCTTCATCAAGGAGAGCGACAAGGAGTTGGAACTGGCGCCCGCTGCGGTACGCCGTCCCCACTATGACCTGGTGCTGGACCTGGGGCAGAGCCCCAGCCTGACTCTGGAGCTGCTGCCTCCGGGCTACTTTCACGTGGGCGAGGACGCCAACAAGCTGGCGGCGGCGCTGTCCCAACTGCCTGAACTGGTGGGGGAGTTTTCCAAGCCCCGCTATGTGAAGATCAATGCGGACATCTGTGCCCACCATGGCAGTGGCATCAATGGCTGTACCCGCTGCCTCAACTTCTGCCCGGCCGACGCCATCGCCAGTGTCGACAACCAGATCGTGGTCGACCACAACCTGTGTCATGGTGCCGGCAGCTGTGCCAATGCCTGCCCCACCGGTGCCATCAGTTATGACCAGCCTGCACCGGCCACCCTGCAGGATTACCTGAAGCGACTGATCACCCGATACATCGAACTGGCGGACAACCGCCCCGTGGTGCTGCTCCATGACGCCAGTGCCGGCGACGAGGCGCTGAAGCAGATGCAGGCGCTGCCGGGTGAAGTGCTGCCCGTGGCCCTGGAGGAGATCGCCGTTGCCGCTACCGACAGCTGGTTCTCCGCCCTGGCCTGGGGCGCCCGCCAGGTGGTGGTGCTGACCACCGACGTGACTCCGCCCACCCTGATGGCGCTGATGACCCGGGAGCAGGCCCTGGCTGCCGAGCTTTTGGAGGCCATCGGCCTGCCGGGTCGCATCGAGCTGATGAGTGTGGAGCAGCTGCCGCAGCTGGCCGCCAAGGTGGCCGAGTCTGCCCAGTGGCCCGAGCTGGCCATCGCCGCTTACCCGGCCAGCCTGGCAAAGCGTGATGCCTTCTACAACGGCCTGGATCACCTCAATGGTTGCGCCGCAGACAATCAGGACACCCTGACCATCCCACACCTGCCCTACGGCAAGGTGGTGGTGGACACCGACAAGTGCACCCTGTGTCAGAGCTGCTCCGCCCTGTGTCCGCCCCGCGCCCTGACCGACGGCGGTGACATGCCGGCCCTCAACTTTACCGAGCAGTCCTGCGTTCAGTGCGGTCTGTGTGAGCAGGCCTGTCCTGAAAAGGCCATTACTCTTGTCAGCCAGGTGACCCTGGACCGGGAGCTGCGTCAGCAACCCCGGGTACTGCATGAGGAGCCACCTTTTGAATGTATCCGCTGTGGCAAGGCCTTTGCCACCGCCGCAGTGATCAACAAGATCACCGCCCAGATGCAGAACCACACCGCCTTTGCCGGTGATGCCATCAAGCGTATTCAGATGTGTGAAGACTGCAGAGTCAAAGACATGTTTGAAGACATCCTGAACGATCCTGAGAAGCAACTGCGCGTTTAAACAGAGGTAATCATGACAGAACAACAGCAAAATCGAGTGGTGCCTGAGTTGCAACAGTTCCGCGCCGACATTTACCAGTTGCTGGCGGCCCTGCTGCGCAGCGCCCCCTCTCAGGACCTGATGGATTTCCTCAGCCAGCTGGAGGTGAGCAGCGACGAAGACGGTGAGATGGTGCGTGCCTGGAGTGGCCTGAAGCTGGCCGCCCAGACCTACAGCGTCGAAAGCGTCACCCAGGAGTACACCGATCTGTTTATCGGCCTGGGTCACGGCGAGGTGATCCCCTACGCCAGCTGGTATATGACCGGCACCCTGATGGACACCCAACTGGTGCAGCTGCGTCAGGACCTGGCCCGTCTCGGCTTTGCCCGGGAGGAGCAGGTGAAGGAGCCGGAGGATCACATCGCCGCCATCTGTGAAGTGATGGCGGTGCTGCTGCTGGAGACCCCTCAGCATGTGCAACTGAGCTTCTGGAACAAGCATCTGAAGCCCTGGGCGGATCGCCTCTGGAGCGATCTGGCCAACGCCAAGGCGGCGGCCTTCTACGCGGCGGTCGCCCACCTGGCGGAGCAGTTCTTTACGCAGGAAGCGGATGAGTTTGCCGCCCTGACCCTGGATACCCCGGTTCAGGAGGGCAGCGTTTAACCGAAACGGTGGGAGAGGCCAGATAGGGGGGCTTGCCTTTGTTGGTGTAAAAACAGGCACCAAAGGTGAACACCCCCTACACTTCTAGCCACTCCCTGAAGTCCGGAGTACCCGGCGGTGGGGCAGCCTGATGTCGCCCCACCTTAATCCATTAACACCTTGGAGGTGTTATGAAAGACAGGCAAACCCAGCAACAGCGGCGCGCCCTGCTCAAGGCCTTCGGCCTGGGAGCGGGCACCCTGGCACTGGCCAGCGGCAGCGCCAAGGCGGCACTGACGTCGTCTCCCACCCAAGACGCGCAATCCGACACCCGGTTCAGGGTGACGGCTCATGTTCAAACCTACTACAAGACCCTAAAGGACTGAGGGAGGCTCGAGTATGAAACTGATGCGCAAACTTCACGTCGATACTCCCGCTCGCGAGTCGGTCTCGCTGGGGCTGAATCGACGTCAGTTCCTTAAGCAGGCGGGCATCGCCTCTGGCGGCATCGCCGCGGCCTCCATGTTGGGCTCCGGCATGATCCGCAAGGCTCAGGCGGCCACCACGGCCAAAGGGCCAGTGGAAACCAAACGCACCATCTGCACCCACTGCTCAGTGGGCTGCGGCATCTATGCCGAGGTCAGCAGCGGCGTCTGGACAGGCCATGAACCCGCCTTTGATCATCCTTTCAACCGGGGGGCCCACTGCGCCAAAGGCGCCTCTGTGGTTCACCACACTCACAGTGAAAAGCGGGTGAAATATCCGATGAAGCTGGAGGGGGGAAAATGGAAGAAACTCACCTGGGATGAAGCGATCAACCAGGTGGGGGACCTGATGCTGAAGATCCGCCAGGAGTCCGGCCCGGATGCCCTGTTCTTTATGGGCAGTGCCAAGTTCTCCAATGAGCAATGTTATCTCTACCGCAAATTCGCCGCCATGTGGGGCACCAACAACATCGACCACTCGGCGCGAATCTGTCACTCCACCACGGTAGCCGGTGTGGCCAACACCTGGGGCTACGGGGCCATGACCAACTCTTACAACGACATGCACCACTGTAAGAGCATGCTGTTTATCGGCTCCAACCCTGCCGAAGCGCACCCGGTCTCCCTGCAGCACGTGCTGGTGGGTAAAGAGCGCGGCGCCAAGATGATCGTGGTCGATCCCAGGTTCACCCGTACCGCGGCCCACGCCGATGAGTACGTGCACATCCGCCCGGGTACCGACATCCCCTTCATCTACGGCCTGCTGTGGCACATCTTCGAAAATGGCTGGGAGGACCAGGATTTCATCGACCGTCGGGTCTGGGCCATGGACGAGATCAAGGCCGAGGTGAAGAACTATCCGCCGGACGAGGTGGCGGACATCACCGGGGTCTCCGGTGAACAGATGAAGCGGGTGGCCAAGACCCTGGCCGAGCACCGCCCCGGCACCATCGTCTGGTGCATGGGGGGAACCCAGCATACCGTAGGTAACGCCAACACCCGTGCTTACTGCATCTTGCAGCTGGCCCTGGGCAACATGGGCACCTCCGGCGGCGGTGCCAACATCTTCCGCGGTCACGACAACGTACAGGGGGCCACCGACCTGGGGCTGCTGTTTGACAACCTCCCCGGTTACTACGGCCTCTCGGAAGGGGCCTGGAAACACTGGTCGCGGGTGTGGGAGCTGGATTATGACTGGGTGAAGAGCCGCTTCGATCAGGGCGAATACCTGGGCAAGAAACCGATGACCACCCCGGGCATCCCCTGTTCCCGCTGGCACGACGGCGTGATGGAGGACCCGGCCAAGCTGGGTCAGAAAGACAACATCCGCATGGCCTTCTACTGGGGACAGTCGGTGAACACCGAGACCCGTGGACGGGAAGTCCGGGAAGCCCTCAACCAGATGGATGCGGTGGTGGTGGTGGATCCCTATCCCACCATGGCGGCGGTGATGCACACCCGTAAGGACAATGTGTTCCTGTTGCCAGCCTGTACCCAGTTCGAGACCTATGGTTCGGTGACCGCCTCCAATCGTTCCATTCAGTGGCGCGACAAGGTGGTCGATCCGGTGTTCGAGTCCAAGCCCGACCAGGAGATCATGTATCTGCTGGCCAAGAAGCTGGGCTTCGGCGACCAGTTCTGTAAGAACATCAAGGTCAACAACAACGAACCCCTGGTGGAAGACGTGACCCGCGAGTGGAACCGCGGCATGTGGACCATCGGCATGACAGGCCAGTCTCCAGAGCGGCTGAAGATGCACCAGATGAACTGGGGCACCTTCGAGTTCGAGGACCTCTCTGCCCGCGGCGGCCCCGCCAAGGGCGAAACCTATGGTCTGCCCTGGCCCTGTTGGGGCACTCCGGAGCTTGGGCATCCGGGTTCTCACATCCTCTATGACACCTCCAAGCACATCATGGAGGGGGGCGGTAACTTCCGTGCCCGCTTCGGCGTGGAGTATGAGGGGCAGAACCTGCTGGCCAACGACCCGGGTTCCAAGGGCAATGAGCTGGGTGGTGGCCACCCTGAGTTCACCGATCAGATGCTCAAGCAGCTGGGCTGGTGGAGCGAGTTGACCACTGAGGAGCAGCAGGCGGCCGAAGGACGCAACTGGAAGACCGACCTGTCCGGCGGCATTCAGCGGGTGGCCATGGCCCATGGTTGTATCCCCTATGGCAACGCCCGGGCCCGATGCAAGGTGTGGACCTTCCCGGATCCTGTGCCCATCCACCGTGAGCCCCTGTATACCCCGAGACGGGATCTGGCGCTGAAGTACCCTAACCTGGATGACCGCCAGGTGCACCGTCTGCCGACCCTGTACAAGTCGATTCAGGAGAAGGTGATTCGCGAAAATCTGGATAAGAAGTTCCCGTTGATCGTGACCACCGGACGACTGGTTGAGTACGAGGGTGGTGGTGAGGAGACCCGTTCCAACCCCTGGCTGGCGGAACTGCAACAGACCATGTTCGTCGAGATGAATCCGGCGGATGCGGCGGACCGCGGCATCAGGGAGGGGGATGCGGTGACCCTGCACAGTCCGGAAGGGCCGGTGCTGGAGATCGTCGCCATGATCACCGAGCGGGTGATACCGGGTGAGTGCTTCATGCCCTATCACTTCGCCGGCATCTTCGAAGGCGAAAGTCTGGTTCCAAGATACCCTGAGGGCACGGTGCCCTATGTCCAGGGTGAGTCTGCCAACACCGCCATGACCTATGGTTATGACCCGGTGACCCAGATGCAGGAAACCAAGGTGTCCATCTGCCAGATCAACAGGGCATAAGGAGGCTCCATGGCAACGATGAAATTCCTTTGCGACACCAAGCGCTGCATCGAGTGTAACGGTTGCGTGGTCGCCTGTAAGAGTAAAAACGACTCCTCCCTGGAGTGGGGCATCCAGCGCCGTCGGGTGGTGACCATCAACGACGGTCAGGTGGGTAAGGAGGCCTCCATCTCGGTGGCCTGCATGCACTGCTCAGACGCGCCCTGTATGGCGGTGTGTCCGGCAGACTGCTTTGAGCGCACCGCCGACGGCATCGTCCGTCACTCCAAGGATAAGTGCATCGGTTGTGGATACTGCTTCTACGCCTGCCCCTTTGGGGCGCCGCAGTTCCCGAAACAGTCGGTGTTCGGATCCAAGGGCAAGATGGACAAGTGCACCTATTGCGCCGGTGGCCCTGACGCCGAACCTGGTTCCGAGAAGGAGCGGGAGTTGTACGGTGCCAACCGCATCGCCGAGGGCAAACTGCCCTTCTGCGCCGAGGTGTGCTCCACCAAGTCGCTGCTGGCCGGTGATGCCGAGACCATCTCTGAGATCTTCCGCCAGAGGGTAGCGGTTCGAGGAGCATCGGAAGCGGGCTGGGACAGCTAAGGAGGTCGCAATGCGAAGCAATAATCTGTTGCGCCTGTTGTGCTGGCCTCTGCTTGCCCTGGTGTTGAGTGCGGGGGCGTACGCGTCCTCGCCCGATGCCGAGGAGCAGGCGGGCAGGGCGCTGATGGCGGCTCAGGCGGCGGAGTTACAGGCTGCAGAAGCTCAGGCGGCCAACGAACCGGATCCCCTGTGGACCCAGGTTCGTGCCGGTGAGTCTGGGCGTACCACGGCTCAGGGGCCCTTTGCCGGGCAGCTGATCAACGCCTATGACCCGGCGCTGGTGTCCACCCGCAGTGACACCACGGCGCCTGCGCTGGCGGCGGCTCTGTTCGGGGTGTTCGTGATCTTTGCCCTGTTCGTGCTGGTGAATGGGCCCTCGCGGCTCAGTGCCGGGTTCTCCAATGTCATGGTGAAGCGTTGGCCCAAGACCGACGTTTTCATCCACTGGCTGATGGCGATCCCCTGCCTGCTGCTGATCATCACGGGCCTGATGCTGCTGGCGGGCCGCTATGTGTTCGGTGCCTGGCTTGGGCCGGATGCGGTGGCCGCCATGGCCGCCATGGCCAAGCCGATCCACGACTACATGGCGATACCTTTCGCCATTGGGGCCATACTGGCGATGTTGCGCTGGATGAAGCACAACATCCCTGCCGGCTATGACCTCAAGTGGTTCACCACAGTGGGCGGCTACCTCAACTTCGGGCCCTTCAAGGACGCCCATCCGGACGCGGGGTTCTCCAACGCCGGTGAGAAGTTGTGGTTCTGGTGTTTCACCATCTTCGGGCTGATCATCATCGGCTCGGGTGTGGTGATGTTGTTCCCGGATCTGGTTGAGCCGACCCGCAATGGCAGCCTGCTGGCGATCACCCTCCATGGCCTCAGTGCCATCGTTCTGACCGGCTTTACCGTAGTGCACATCTTCATGGCTACGGTGATGTCGGAAGGGGGCATGGAGTGTATGGTCTCCGGTTACTGCGATGAGAACTGGGCCAAACAGCACCACAATGTCTGGTACGACGAAATCAAAGCGGAGGGCTCTATCGAGTATCGCTCTTGAAAACGTGACTGTGAGCGCGGTGCTGAGCAGCACCAGCAACGTGTTCCGGTCGACGAAATCAAGGCGGAGGGCTCTATCGAGTATCGCTCTTGAAAACGTGACTGTGAGCGCGGTGCTGAGCAGCACCAGCAACGTGTTCCGGTCGACGAAATCAAAGCGGAGGGCTCCATCGAGTACCGCTGTTGATTCAGCAAGCTAAAATTCAAAGGGCCCGTCTGGGCCCTTTGTCTTCCTTAATCAGGTTCCCATGATCGTGAGGGACTGAAAGCTCAGGCGCGAATAGTCAGTGGAGCGTTCATCCGGGGCCTTAGCCTGCTCTTCGAACATCATCTGACGATAGGCCTGCAGCGTCAAAGGTTTATCGATTCCCATCGTCATTACGGAGATCATCCGCCCTTTGTTCTGCTTTTCCAGTTGGCGCTCAACGTCTTCTGGCAGCTTCAGCAGAGGCAGAGTCCCGCTTGTGGGGCCGCTAATGGACCAGAGAGTGGCATAATCCTTAGCCTTTGTTTGAACAAGCATGACACTGGCACTGCCTGCCTCTCTCAGGTCATAGTGAGCCAGTGCTTGCTCATCGGCCACGGCGCCAATCAGCTTAAAGGCCACCTCGTTGAATTGGACCGAAGTGTCCTCCATGGCTAGGGTGGCCCGGTGCTCTTTAATGGGCACGGAAACGCTGCGGGTGTAAAAGATAACAGGGCCTAGTCGCTGTGCTTGAGAGCCTCGATAGTAGGGTTTGCTGCCCAGATTGGGGAAATAGTAACTGGTGCCACCTGCTGGGTTGGCCACCGTCAAATCATCAAACCCGTCCGCTCCATTAATGTAACTCTCCCCTGCAAAGGCCTCGGAAGACCAGGAAACCTCAAGCTCTGTCGCTTCATTCTCCTCGCTGCTCATCAGGTCTGCCGGAATGGACAGTGTTGAAGGAGTGGCGTCGGTGATGGGGTAGAGTGCGCCGTACGGCTTGGGGCCATTGGTCTTTGGCATCGCTACCAGACTTAAGGGTTGCCACTTGCCTTGATGCTGACAGGTCTGGAAGCTGAGGGTGTCATTGACGTCTTCGAAGTCGTCGACAGTGAGGCTGTAGTTGCCCAGTTGCGCCCTCAACTCTGTGGTATCAACCTTAATCTCCTTGCAATTGCGATCCCCAGCAATATCTTCCCGAGACAGGGTCAGGGTATCTATACCCTGACTGTTCCAGTTCAGGAAGGAGTGGATCACCGGGATGGGATCCGTTTGGGGCCCACGAGATTGAACGATACTGAGGTGAGCCGTATTTTCGGGAAGTTCTTTGGGCCCAACTCCGTCCTTGGCGTCATAGGTGCCCACAACGGCACCATCCAGGCTGTGGAAAACGAAGCGGGTTGTGGGGTCGACCATGACTTCACCGGCTTCGTTGATTACCTTCACCTGCAACGGGTGGCTTGTGCCACTGTTTGTTTTCGCAGTGCCACCGCCACCGCCACCGCCGCAGGCAGTCAGTGTCAGGGCCAGCGCAGTGCAGAGTGCAATCTTTGAAATTTCCATATTGTACTTCCTAATCAATATCTTCCTGCAAGATGCTAGAGGTGAGAGAGTCGCTCATCAAATGAAATCACAGGTGGAAGCTCCCGGTTGTGAGGCAACTGAGATAAGGGGTTTCGAATCTGGAATCTCAGGCCGGTGCTTGAGCGGAATACGGTTTGATTGAAAGTAGGAACAGGGTCGAGGAGCTATTTTCTCCTCGACACCCGGCTAGTGCAGTATCAGTCCGCCCAGATTGATAGTGCTTCTGTCTGGTAGTAAGGAAGAAGTGGCTTGGTCGTTTCGACTGACTTGGTATAAGCGTTCTCTACTAGGCGCCTGTACTCTTGAAACGCCATTGGCTTATCGGTGCCTGTAATGGAGATACCGGTTAGCTTTCCGCGATGAGTTTCTACCTTTTCCATGAGTTCATCTGGAAGCTTTAACTCGGGAATAGCGCCTTTAATTGGGGCGTTTATGATCCAGAGTGGAGTGAAGTTTTCCGCTAGTATCGTTAAGTACAATTCGCTGCCGTTATTGTCGAAAGAGGTCAAATCGTAGATTGCTTCTTTTCCAGTTTCTTTTGTCACCGTTAAAAGCGGCTTGATAGCTTCATAGTATAAGGCGCCATTGTCTGAGAGATTGATTGTCACAGACCTGTCCTCGATGGGGACTGTAATTTGGTGACTATAGATAACTCCTTTATCTATATGTGTAGTGTGTTCGGCCCGATAGATAGGGTTACTACCCATCTTTGGAAGGTAGTAAGCGGTTTTGCCAGCTTCATGTCGAATGGGAAGATACTGACTTAAATAGCCGGTTGGGTCTTGGTAACTTTTAAAATAACTTAGGCCTGCACCTTCAATCCCTGTCCAATTTACCTCCAAAACTTCGGCTGTGTTTTCTGACGCTTCCATGAGGTTAACCGGCAGTGAGATCTTATCTGGAGTGTTGTCAGATACAGGGAAGTATGCGCCGTAAGTCTCGGTTCCTTCAATGTTTGGACGTGCAACAACGCTTAGAGGGGACCACTCGCCCTTGCGTTTGCAGGTTGTGACATCAGTGATATTTTTCCAGCTTAGATCGTTACCTCCAATGTTCATCTGGTAGTCACCTAACTGAGTATTCAGAGCATTGGCATCCACAGAGAGTGTTCGGCAGTTACATTTCTCCTGTAGACCCCAGCGATCCAGGGTGAGAGTTTCGATGCCTTGCCCATCCCAGTCAATGAAAGTCTTAAGGAAAGGCGGGACACCGGGTAAGTTGTCCCTGAACTGGAGTAATGTGAGGTGCTGGGTTCCCTTGGGAAGGGTGTCTGGGCCTATGCCCGCTTCGGACTTCGTTGTGCCCAGAACTACTCCATCTTTATCGTGAAAAATAAAGGTTGTGGGTACAACTTCAATCTGACCGCAGGAGTTAAATACCTGAACTTTAAGAGGGGAGGCCTTAGTGGGTTCTGTAGCGTTATCAGTCTTTGGTGAGTCATTGCTTCCGCCTCCCCCGCAGGCAGTCAGTGTCAGGGCCAGTGCAGTGCAGAGTGCAATCTTTGAAATTTCCATATTGTACTTCCTAATCAATATCTTCCTGCAAGATGCTAGAGGTGAGTGAGTCGCTCATCAAATGAAATCACAGGTGGAAGCTCCCGGTTGTGAGCTAACTGAGATAAGGGGTTTCGAACCGGAATATGGTGTTTGCCTTCCAGGAGTGGCTCAATACGATTTGCCTAGGCGCATTTATGAAGGACGGATGATGAACTGTACAAAAAATGAGCAAACAGTTCGATCCAGACCGCTTTTTTTGCCCCTTTTCGGGGATTATTTTTCACTTGTTGGCGGAAAAAGTCTGACTCAAAGCCCGTTGGCATAACCATACCTATAGCGGGGATATCCCCCACCTGTCCCACTCTGACCCATTGATCACAAATTGATAACATTCGCGGTCAATATGTCCCAATGCTTATGATTTTTCTCGGAAAATCAGAGCGAACCAAAGTTGATTTGAATCACGTTTTCCCTCTTGGGTGCTGGCATAATCGGCGGTGCTAATGTGAGCGAACTCAAAAAATGGGTTGGAGCGTGATGGCGCAGTGACTGGTTCTCACGGACCGAGGAGCCTGATCTCATTCAGCCCCGTCTACCTAGAAAGAGGTAACAAATGACCAACAAAACCCAGCAGGCGCGCCGAGCGTTTCTGAAGAACCTGGGAATGGGCACCGTCGCTGCTGGCGCAGCGGTAGCGGTAACCAGCACCCAGGCGGTCGCGGCCACCGAAGAGAAGCGTGCGGAGTCCGATAAGGGCTACCGTGAAACCGACCATGTCCGCAGCTACTACGCCAGCCTGCGCGGCCAATAAGTGAGGTTTTCGATGAAACTGGAACGTCAATCCAAGGTTGTGGCGGCCGAGAAGAAGGTCGGACTGGGCCTTAACCGTCGTCAATTCCTGAAGAATGCCGGTGTGACCACCGGAGGCATTGCCGCAGCATCCATGCTGGGTGCCGGCATGATCCGTAAGGCTGAAGCGTCTCAAAGCGTTGATCCCAGCGCGCCGATCGAAGTGAAGCGTACCATCTGTTCCCACTGCTCCGTGGGTTGTGGTATCTACGCCGAAGTACAGAACGGTGTATGGACCGGTCAGGAGCCTGCCTTCGACCACCCCATCAACCGTGGCGGCCACTGCGCCAAGGGTGCCTCCATCCGTCACCACGGCCACAGCGAAAAGCGGGTTAAGTACCCCATGAAGCTGGAAGGCGGCAAGTGGAAGAAACTGTCCTGGGATCAGGCGATCAACGAGATCGGTGACCTGATGCTGAAGATTCGTGAAGAGTCTGGCCCAGACGCCCTGTTCTTCATGGGCTCCGCCAAGTTCTCCAACGAACAATGTTACATGTACCGTAAGTTTGCGGCCATGTGGGGCACCAACAACATCGACCACTCTGCCCGTATCTGTCACTCCACCACGGTAGCCGGCGTAGCCAACACCTGGGGTTACGGTGCGATGACCAACTCTTACAACGATATGCACAACTGTAAGAGCATGATCTTCATCGGTTCCAACCCTGCCGAAGCGCACCCTGTCGCGATGCAGCACATCCTGACCGGTAAAGAGCGCGGCGCCAAGATGATCGTTGTCGACCCAAGATTCACCCGTACTGCGGCCCACGCCGACGAGTACGTGCACATCCGTCCTGGTACCGACATCCCCTTCATCTACGGCCTGCTGTGGCACATCTTCGAGAACGGCTGGGAAGATCCTGATTTCATCCGTCGCCGCGTATACGGCATGGAGATGATTCGTGACGAGGTGAAGAACTACCACCCCGCCGAAGTAGAGAACATCACCGGCGTAACCGGTGAGCAGATGAAGCGCGTAGCCAAGACTCTGGCTGAGCACCGTCCCGGCACCATCGTATGGTGTATGGGTGGTACCCAGCACACCGTAGGTAACGCCAACACCCGTGCTTACTGCATCCTGCAGCTGGCCCTGGGTAACATGGGTACCTCCGGCGGCGGTGCCAACATCTTCCGTGGTCACGACAACGTACAGGGCGCCACCGATATCGGCCTGCTGTTCGACACCCTGCCTGGTTACTACGGTCTGAAGACCGGCTCCTGGAAGCACTGGGCCAACGTTTGGGATCTGGACTACGACTGGGTGAAAGGCCAGTTCGACCAGGGTGAGTACCTGGGCAAGGTGCCCATGAACACCCCGGGTATCCCATGTTCGCGCTGGCATGACGGCGTTCTGGAAGATGCCAAGAAACTGGGTCAGAAAGACAACGTTCGCATGGCCTTCTTCTGGGGTCAGTCCGTGAACACCGAGACCCGTGGTCGCGAAGTTCGTGAAGCCCTTAACAAGATGGACGCCGTTGTGGTTGTGGATCCCTATCCAACCATGGCCGGTGTGATGCACCAGCGTAAAGACGGTGTCTACCTGCTGCCTGCGGCGACTCAGTTCGAGACCTATGGTTCCGTAACTGCGTCCAACCGCTCCATCCAGTGGCGTACCCAGGTGGTTGAGCCTGCGTTCGAGTCCAAGCCTGACCACGAGATCATGTACCTGCTGGCCAAGAAGCTGGGCTTCGCGGAGCAGTACACCAAGCGCATCTCCGTTCAGAACAACCAGCCTAACGTGGAAGACATCACCCGCGAGTGGAACCGCGGCATGTGGACCATCGGCATGACCGGTCAGTCTCCTGAGCGTCTGAAGACCCACCAGGAAAACTGGGGCACCTTCTCTTGGGAAGATCTGGCTGCACCAGGTGGCCCAGCCAAGGGCGAAACCTACGGTCTGCCTTGGCCTTGCTGGGGTACTGCTGAAGTTAAGCACCCAGGTACCCACATCCTGTATGACACCTCCAAGCACATCATGAAGGGTGGCGGTAACTTCCGTGCGCGCTTCGGTGTTGAGCACAACGGTGTCAACATCCTGGCTGAAGACCCAGGCTCCAAGGGTAACGAGCTGGGTGACGGTCACCCAGAGTTCACCGCCGACATGCTCAAGCAGCTGGGTTGGTGGGATGAGCTGACCGCCGAGGAGAAGAAGCACGCCGAAGGCAAGAACTGGAAGACCGACATCTCCGGTGGTATCCAGCGTGTTGCCATGAAGCATGGCTGTATCCCTTACGGTAACGCTAAGGCCCGTGTACGTGTGTGGACCTTCCCCGATGAGATTCCGGTACACCGCGAGCCTCTGTACACCCCACGTCGTGACCTGATCGCCAAGTACCCCACGTACGACGATCGCCAGGTTCACCGTCTGCCGACCCTGTACAAGTCCATCCAGCAGAAGGTGATCAAAGAGGACCTGGATAAGAAGTTCCCGCTGGTGGTGACCACAGGTCGTCTGGTTGAGTACGAGGGTGGTGGTGAAGAGACCCGTTCCAACCCATGGCTGGCCGAGCTGCAGCAGGAGATGTTCGTTGAGATCAACCCTGCCGACGCTGCTGACCGCGGTATCCGCGATGGCGACAAGATCAAGCTCAAGTCCCCTGAAGGTGCAGTACTGACCATGCAGGCGATGGTTACCGAGCGAGTGATCGAGGGTGAGTGCTTCATGCCTTACCACTTCGCCGGTGTCTTCGAAGGCGAAGAGCTGCAGTATCCGGAGAGCGGTGGCGTGAGCACCAAGCCCTATGTGGTGGGTGAGTCCGCCAACACCGCCATGACCTACGGTTATGATCCGGTGACTCAGATGCAGGAAACCAAAGTGTCCCTGTGTCAGATCGTTAAAGCTTAAGGCCGTTAGAGGAGATTAGCTCAATGGCAACCATGAAATTCATGTGTGACACCAAGCGCTGCATCGAATGTAACGGCTGCGTCACCGCTTGTAAGAACGAGAACGACAGTGCCCTGGAATGGGGCATCTCCCGCCGCCGCGTAGTGACCATCAACGATGGTCAGGTTGGCAAGGAGGCGTCCCTGTCCGTAGCCTGCATGCACTGTGCTGATGCGCCCTGTATGGCCGTTTGCCCTGTGAATGTGTTCTCCAAGACCGACGACGGCATCGTGCTGCACGACAAGGAGCGCTGCATCGGTTGTGGCTACTGCTTGTACGCCTGCCCATTCGGCGCCCCTCAGTTCCCGAAGCAGTCTACCTTCGGTTCCAAGGGCAAGATGGACAAGTGCACCTTCTGCGCCGGTGGCCCCAACACCGAAGCGGGCAGTGCCAAGGAGCGCGAGCTCTACGGTGCCAACCGTCTGGCAGAGGGCAAGCTGCCCATGTGCGCCGAGCTGTGCTCCACCAAAGCGCTGCTGGCGGGTGATGCGGACACTGTGTCCTCCATCTTCCGTGAGCGTGTGGTGAGCCGCGGCGGCAACCAGGCCTTCGTGTTTAACACCAAGACTGGTGCCTAACTAGCATCGGCCCAAGGGGCGCTGGACGGGACGCCGCCAGTCGCCCCTTTTCTCCATGGAGAAACTTATGTCTAAAACTCTGTTACGACCTCTGCTGATGCTGGTGGCTCTGATGCTGCCGCTGATGGGGTTTGCGGCCGATGATCCCGGTACCGTAGCCCAACAGGCGGGTAACCAGACTGAGGTGGTATGGCAGGCGCTGCAACAGGGTCAGGAGGGGTACACCACCTCCCAGAGCCCGTTCCACGCCAAGCCCATTAACACCTATGACGAGCGCATCATTCCGGTGCGTGAGCAGTATCTGGCTCCCGGCATGATGCTGGCTTTGTTCGGCATGATCGGCGTGTTTGTGCTGTTCGTGCTGGTTAACGGCATCTCCAAGTTGCACGACGGTTACTCAGGCAAGATGGTGTTCCGCTGGTCCAAGGCGGACGTAGCCATTCACTGGCTGGGTGCCATCCCTTGTTTGCTGCTGATCATCACTGGTTTGCTGCTGATGGCCGGTCGTCACTTCTTCGAGCCAACTCTGGGTCAGGGCACTTTCGCGGCCATCATGGCGGCGGCCAAGCCGATTCACGACTACATGGCGATTCCGTTCATGTTTGGTTGGTTGCTGATGACCATCAAATGGGCCAAGAACCAGATCCCGGCCAAGTACGACCTGGACTGGTTCATGGTGGTGGGCGGCTACATCAACTTTGGCCCCTTCAAGGGCAAGCACCCGGACGCTGGCTTTGCCAACGCCGGTGAGAAGATGTGGTTCTGGACCTTCGTACTGTTCGGTGCGGCAATTGTTGCCTCTGGCGCCATCTTGCTGTTCCCGACAGTGTTCGAGCCCAGCCGTACCCTGAGCCTGCTGGCGATCATCGCCCACGGCGCTTCTGCCATCATCATCTGTGCCTTCTCCATCGTGCACATCTTCATGGCCACCGTGATGTCTGAAGGCGGCATGGAGTGCATGAAGTCCGGTTACTGTGATGAGAACTGGGCCAAGCAGCACCACAATGTGTGGTATGACGAAATTAAGGCCAACGGCACGCTGAAGTACAAGTCCGAATCGGCCTAAACCGCTTTCCTCGGAAGGGAAAACCAAGCCCCGCACAGCTCAGGCTGGCGGGGCTTTCTTTATTGGATTTTCATTCTTTTTGTAAATCACATATCCAATGCAGAGTGTCTTGATAACACCTACTTCGAGAATGTGGCTTTTAGAAGCCTTTTTTACGGCACTCTAAGTAAGGGGGATCTAGTGTGTGAGCTATGTCAGAAATTTATCCAAATGAGAGTGTGTATTCTATTAATAGATTGTAAGTTGATTGACCAACTGGATTGGTAATTGCTATTGAACATAGGAACGTTATGAGACTTTTCTCACTTATACTATTTTTATCTCTTCTTGCTGGCTGTGCATCTAAACCAATTAATAAAGATATTGATGGTGGTGATGGTTACATTCTTATGGGTTTCATTTTGAAGTCTATGTCCAATAAAGGGACTCTATTCGATGATCGAGAGCCAGTTACTTCGATAACCATCAAGAATATTGATACTAGAGAGTCTTTTAAAATTGATTTGGTTGGCAATAACTTTGCTCTGAAAAAGGTAAGTCCAGGAGTTTATTGCCTGAACAAAATAACAACATACAAAAATGTTTCTTTTAAGCTGTGCGATAAAGGGCGAATTGCTGTTAATTCAGGTCAGATAAAGAATGCAGGATATTGGATTGCGGGTGTGAACTATGATAATAGCAGGCCAATGTTTAAGCTGTTTTATAAGGACACTTACAAGATCAATCTATATGAAAATGCTGCTAAAATATATTCAGGAGATCTAACAGATTTCTTGAAAGAGCAACCAAATGCTTCAATTAGAAATTCAGCTGTAGGTTATTGGTATACAGCAAAAGAGTCTGAGGAGACATATCTTCTTGACTCTAATGGCAAAGTATACCAAACGGATGATTTTAGAAATGAAGGAAATTTGTCCCTCAGGAAGAGTTTATCTTGGACGGAGTTTGATGGCAGTATTGATTTCAATGGTAAGACCTCAAAATATATGGCTTGGAAGGAAAAAGAGAAGCTAAAGGTTATGGTGGAATACTCAAATGGTCATGGACACCGTTGGGTTGCATATAGAAACCCATTGAGGAATTGGGATTTTGGTCGTGAGTTTGAGACGCCGGTTGTAACATATAGTAGGGCAGCGTTAGAAAAAGTGGCTCAAAATGAAAATAAAAGCGTTTTTATCGAGGTTGAATATGACGCCGTAGATCCCAGTGTTTCTCCTTTAATAGGTAAAAGGGCTTTTAAGCGCCCTGTAAATAGGACGGTTCTGCGATCCAATGTTTCTCAGGAATCTGAGAGGGATATTGTTGATGACTTCTTCAGGTGGCGGTTTAAAGAAGTGGGTAACAAACAAAAAATAGTGATATGCTTAATAAAAGACAGCCACCCGGGTGAGTGTGCCAATTTGGCTGGTAATTACATAGAGTTTAGGCTGGGAACCCCCTTCCCTGTAGCTGGCTATAACTGAAAGTATCAAGTCTTTTGGTTGGTATAATCTGGTATGGGAAATAGGGTTGCAAAAACATCGCGCTTTATTGTTTCGTTAACAATGTTGCTGAGCTGCAAAGCCGATACAATTACGTCAATCGGGATAAAGGCCTAAACCGCTTTCCTCGGAAGGGAAAACCAAGCCCCGCACAGCTCAGGCTGGCGGGGCTTTTTTTATGGGGATTCTCAGTCAGAACTGGTTACATCTTCTCGCAGAAATTTCCCTTTATTGAATGGTAATCTGCAATCATCTCAATCAGTTGATTCAAGGATGCCATGCTCGAGTGTCACGCTCTCAGCAAGGGATTTGGTGGTCGTCCGGTGCTGGACAATTTCAGTGCCCGCTTCGATAGTCGCCGTACCCTGCTCAGCGGTCCCAATGGCCGAGGTAAGACCCTGCTGCTGAAGATCATCGCCGGTGCGGTGACACCCGACAGCGGCAGAGTGGTGTTTGCCCCTGGTGCAGGCAGAGAGGTGGTGCTGGCCTCCGATGGCCTGGCGCCCCCTGGGTTGTTGACACTGGCCGAAGTGCTGGCTTTCGAATCCAGGCACAACCCGGTGGACTCCGAACTGCAAGCCAGCCTGATCGCCACTTTAGGGCTGGAGCCCCATCTGCATAAGGCCTACGCCAGCCTCTCTACCGGCACCGAGAAGAAGGCCTCACTGCTTCGGGCGTTGACCATGGAATCCCGCTGGCTGTTGTTGGATGAACCCTTTAACGGCCTGGATACGGCAGTCCTTCCTGTGGTGGAGCAAGCGATATTGGCCGACGCCAGGCCGATGGTCCTGGTGGACCACCAGCGACGGCTGGCGGTGGATACCGAGGTGTGTCTTTAGGGGTGTTGGCCTATGACGATTAGGATTTGGCTGAGAGTGACGGCCACCAATCAAGGCGTTTGATCACAGGCATAGTGGTTCTACGTCAAGACCGAACAACGCAGAGTGGTGGTTGTCAGGCCAGCCCCATCGGGCGCCGCGCGTTACCCGAATTCAACATCCTCTGATGCAATCACCAAGTGCTTTAAACCCATAACAGCCAAGTGTTGGCGTAAAAATAATCAACATAGGTCAACATCCCCTTATGAACTATGGTCAAATGCATCGTCGAAAAGTGGCCCTCTACCGGGCTGCCCACCCCTGGTTCAACTACCTGCTGTTGGGGCTGGTTAACCTGGTGGTGCCTTTGATGCTGCTGTTTGCCCCTCTCCCCGGATACCTGATGTTCGACACCACCAAGGCGATGGCCCGCCCCCTGGGCGCCTCCCTGTTTCTGTTGATTGCCCTGCTGCCGTCGCTGTTTTACTGGCTGTGGTGGAACCGGGAGGAGCTGGGCTATCTGAGCTATGTGGACGGCAGGGCGCGATCCATGCTTAATCACCTTAGGGCCGCGTTCCCCTACTTGTTGCCCTTCATCGTGGTGGCGGCGGCCGCCTTTTTGAAGCTGCCGAACGAGTGGGTAACCCCCTGGTCCCTGGCCATCTACGCCACCACCCTGATACTGCTGGCCACCCTGGGGTTTCTTTTGCCCCTGTGGAGCCGCATCCGATTTGACAGCTTGAGGTTGCCCCGTCCCGGTATTTACAGCCGGTTGCTGTTGGCGGCCATGAGTTCCCAGGTGTGGTTTCGGCTGGCCTCTGCCCTGATATTCAGCCTGTTTGCCCTGACTTGGCTGAGTCGGGTGGAGTTTGATTCCTTGACCCTGGGGCTGGCGGCAGTGCTCTCCGTTACGGCAATCTACTTCTGGGTGACCGCCTATGTCAGCCATCGCAAGGGCTTGGGGCCCTGGCTCGCTTACGGCAATTACGTCACTGAGCAATTCGAAGGCCAACTCATGGTGCGGCTGCGCCTGGGGTATCTGCTGATGCTGCTTTGCAGCGCTCTTCTTGCCTTGATCTGATTGTCCTGGCCGCTAAGCTGTTCCCTTTCCCGATTGCTCGACGAGATCCCATGACGCACACCGCCGATGACTTGATTCACTCCCTGAACCTCCAGCCCCACGTGGAGGGCGGCTACTACGCTCCCAGTTTCACTTCTGACGCCGCCTTTGATGAGCGGCGTGCCTTGTGGACCAGCATCTATTTCTTGCTCAAGTGCGGCGAGGTGTCCCATTTTCACCGACTGACCGCCGATGAGATGTGGTACTTCCACGGCGGTCAGTCGATGACCATCAGCATGATTCATCCGGATGGGCGACTCGAGGAGGTGCAGTTGGGAATGGACTTGGCGGCGGGGGAGCGTCCCCAGGTGCTGGTGCCCAAAGGGGCGATCTTCGGATCGGCCATGAACAACCCGGGATACTCCCTGGTGGGCTGCATGGTCTCTCCAGGCTTTACCTTCGGCGACTTTGAGCTGTTTGAGCGCGAGGATCTGCTGGCTCGCTACCCTCAGCACCGGACCATCATCGAGAAGCTGACCCGCTGATCAGGTGAGGCGGGCCAGGGCGAAGCTGTGCAGGTAGTCGATCACCTGGGTGGCGGCCTTGGCTGCGGCCTTGGCGTCCCCTGAAGCCACCGCCTTCATCACCTCTGCGTGCAGGGTGGCAGGGTGCTCGCTGTCCGGTCCCTTGTGGATAAACCAGAAGCGGCGGGAGAGGCCCTGTAAGGGCAGCATCGCCTGACGGATGTACTCATTGCGGGAACCGTCCACCAGCAGCTCGTGAACCCGGCGAAGCAGAGTGAAGAAGGTCTGATCGTCGTGGCGATGGGCACATTCGACGATGGCGTCCGCCAGCTCCAGCATCTGACGTTTCTGCTCCGGGGTACTGCGCTGGGCCGCCAGTTCGGCACACAGGGATTCCAGTCCCCGTCGGATCTCCAGCAGTTTCAACTGACTCTCTACTGTCACCTCGGGGATCTGAATGCCCCGGCGTGGATGGATGATCACCATCTGCTCCCAAGCCAGTTTCTGCAGCGCTTCCCGCACCGGGGTGCGTCCTGCTTCCACCATCTCGGCCAGTTGTTTTTCCGAGTACATGGCGCCTGGCTTCAGGGATTGAAAGGTGATCATCCTCTCCAGCTCGGAGTAGGCGACGTCGGTTAATGAGGTCTCTTTATTCATGGGAGAAGCCTGATGTCAGTTCCGCAGAATGACACTGGTTATGACCACACACCCAGAGATGTGGATCGAGCGATGAGATATACCACTGAGCATATCAGTTAACTCTATGTCTTACAGTTAAAAAGGCCGACTCCGGAGAGTCGGCCTGATCACAGAGCCAAGTTGATTAAGGGTGTGGGTCAGTCGGTTATCAGTTTTCCCTGGTCGAATGCCAGTTGTCTGTCTGCCAGACGGTTGGCTTGTGCCATGTTGTGAGTGACCACCAGCAGAGTAAAGCGTTGCTTCAGCGAATTCAGCAGCTCTTCGATTTGAGCGGTTGCGGCCGGGTCCAGTGACGCAGTCGGCTCATCCAGTAGCAAAACCTCTGGTTGCATCGCCAGGGTCCTGGCCAGGCAGAGGCGCTGCTGCTGCCCTCCTGAGAGGCTTTGGGCGGGCGCCCGAAGTCGCTGGTTGACCTCATGCCACAATCCGGTCTGCTTCAATGCGTCGGACATCTGTGTCTGCGCTTGCTCCCCTTTGGTGTTCGCCACCAGCTTCAGGGGCAGCAGCAGGTTGTCTTCGATGGTGCCGGGCAGCAGCTGAGGATGTTGGAACACCATACCAACCTTCTGTCGCAGAGAAGGCAGCTGAGCCTCCTTCAGTTGGTCGATGGGGCAATTCCGTCCCTGCAGTTCCATCAGGATCTCCCCTTCAGTCCGGCACTCACCCAGGCTTTCGTTGAGGCGATTGAGGCTTCGCAGGAAGGTGCTTTTACCCGAGCCGGAAGGCCCGGTAATGACGTGAATGCGATTGGGCGCAAAGCTGGCGGTCACGCCGGTCAGGGCGGGTTGCCCTCCAAAGTAGACGGCCAGATCGGAAACATGAATTTTGCGATTGGGCATGGCTTATTTTCTCCGTGCACCTTTTTGCAGGGCCCCGGCCAGGGCAAACAGGGTGGCAGTCAGACACAACAGCACCAGGGCGGCGCCGAAGGCCCGCTCCAGTTCGGCGTAATCCATATACTGGGCGCTGAAATAGAAAATGGTGAACGGCAGGGCTTCGTAACGCTCGAACAGGCCACCAGGTATGCCGGCATTGGCCACCACTCCGGTTAGCATGATCACGGCCGTATCCTCCGCGGCCCGTCCGAGAGACAGCATCACCCCTCCCCAGATGCCGCGTTTGGCTTGTGGTAACTGGATGTGCCACAAAGCCTGCCATCGACTCAACCCCAGAGAGAGGGCGGTGGTGGAGAGCGCCCTGGGTACAGACAACAGCGCCGCTCGGGTGGAGACCGCCATATAGGGCAACACCAGCATGGCCAGGCAGAGTGACGACAGCAACAGGCAGGTATTGGCTGAAGGCGCGAAGGTGTTGCGCAGAAACAGGATCAGGTTGAATCCAAACAGGCCCATTAGGATGGAGGGGGTGCCTGCCAGAATATCGATCCCCAGCCCCAGTAGCGTACTGAACCGACCTTTGGGCATCACCGCCAGCCAGATGCCGCAAGCGATGCCCGGCACCAGTGCCAGGGCAATGGCCAGAAACACAACGGTCAGTGTGCCCAGGCAGGCGGGCCAGATCCCGTCCCAGACCGGCGAGTGGCCCATCAGGGCCTCCATCGCCGGCGTGTCGCCAAAGAACAGAGGCAGGCCGATGACCGGGCCGCCCCGCATCAGCAGAAAACCCAGTATGGCGGCCAGACAGAGGAGCAGCGCCAGGGTCGACAACTGGCACCACCTTAAAAAAAGCCGGGCGATCATGAGTTGGCCCTCATCAGTCGCCGTAGCAGCAGTGAGACCGATACGCTCACCAGCAATAACAGCAAACCGGCCACAAACAGAGAGTTATGCAGTGTGCTGCCATGCTCGGTGGAGAGAACCAGGCCGATGTGTGCGGTCAGGGCCCTGACCGAGTCCATGGGAGAGCCGGGGAACTGGGGGGCATTGCCTGCCAGCATCAGAGGGAGGAGGGTGTCACCTATGGCTCGGGCAAACCCCAGCAGGGCGGCACTGGTCAGGATGGGCCGTGATTGGGGCAACACCAGGTGCCAGAGCACCTGCGCCTGAGAGAACCCCAGACATGCGGCTGGCAGTGACAGCCGCTGCAACTTGGGAGCGCAGTGGGTCTCTAGGGTCATCACCATCACCGGCAGAATCAGCAGCACCATCACCAGCACAGCGGCCAGCATACTGAACCCGGAACCTTGACCAAAGGCCTCCCGCAGCCAGGGAATCAGGATAAACAGCGCTGCAATGCCATGCACCACAGTGGGAATCCCAGCCATCATGCGTATGGTTCGCAATAGCCAGCGACCCCACCAATGCCTTTTGTAGAGCAGGCAGCTTCCGGCGATACCCAGGGCCAGAGGATACGCCAGCATCAGGGCTGCCAGCGCCAGCAATATGGAGGTGCACAGCATTGGCAGAATCCCAAAATGCCCCTGCTCGGGGCGCCAGAGCAGGGTCATTACTGCCCCGCCCTCTGACACCAATACCGGCAGGGCAAAGTACAGGATAAACAGCACCAGCAGCGACAGCGACACCAGCACCAGGGCTGAGATCACCGCCAACCACTGCTGTGGCCAGGGGGAGGCTGCTCTCATGGATGGGCTGGCAGAGGGATGTATCCGGCCTGTTGGATGAACTTGCTGCCCTCATCGCTGTAGAGGTAACCGATGAAGGTTTTGGTCAGCCCGGTGGCCTCGCCTTTGGTGTTCATAATGAGTTTTCGCACCACGGGGTACTCCCCGGAGGCACAGGCCTGGTTGCTGGGCGCGACGCCGGCCAGCCTGGGGGCTTTAACCATGGCATCGATGTAGCCGACACTGCTGTAGCCGATGGCGCCGGGATCGCGGGAGATCGCCGCTTTCATGCCGCCATTGGAGGGCACAACATTGGCGGTGGTTGCTACCGGGCCCTTGTGAAGCAGTTTCTTGACGAACACGGAGCGGGTGCCACTGGCTTCATCCCGGGTGAACAGGTTGATGGGGCGGTCTTCCCCTCCCACCAGCTTCCAGTTGCGGATCTTTCCTGCATAGATGTCGGCCACCTGTTCGAAGCTCAGGTCACTGACCGGGTTGTCAGGGTGAACAATCACCGCCACTCCGTCGATGGCAAAGGGGTAGGAGATCAGTCCCATCTGTTGCTCGGAGGCCTTGAGGGCACGACCGGTATTGCCGATATCCACCAACCCTTTACCCACCTGCTGGGCGCCAACACCTGAACCGCCGCCGGCAATGGTGATGCGAATGTCAGAGTTTCTGGACATGATGGTGCGGGCGGCACTCTTCATCACAGGGATGTGGGCGGTACCGCCGGCGATGTTCAGGGTGCCGGACAGGCCATCGAAGTCCGACAATTCGGTCGCCTGAGCCGGCAGCAGAGTCAGGGATAGGGAGAGTGCAGATAAGCCTAAGGCTTTAAAAAAGCGAAACAATTTTCTTACCTTTTCATCGGTCTTAAAGAGGCTGACAAGGGTAAGTTCTCCCGGCTAACGGGGCAAACGGTAGCGAAATGTAGTTGAAGGTGGCTTGATCTGGGTCAGGCGTGCTGGAAGCGCTTGCGGCAGGTGGGGCGCTAAACGACAAAGGCCGACTCCGGAGAGTCGGCCTGATCACAGAGCCCAGCTTAGGTTAGGCGGGCAGCATCTGCAGTTCGCTGCCGTCCCAGTGGAACCTGTGAGTGCGGACATTGGCCAGGAAGGCGGCGCGGTTGTTGTAGAAGGAGGTCTTGGTCATGTTGACCCCATCCCACACCGTGGGCACGTTGAAGTACTCCACCGCAAAGCCGCTGGCGGAAGCGGTGGCCACACTCACCCCATGCTCCCACATGCGGGAGAACATCAACTTGGAGCTGACGTCGTCCCGCTGGCTGGCGGTCAGGGCGATGGTGTCGAAGAAGTACTTCAGCTGGCTCACCTCGGGTGGCACGTCCCCGAGTTGGGCCAGCAGTCCGTTGAGGCCATCGTCCAGGAAGCTGCCGAAGGTGCCGGAGCTGACCGAGGAGGTGGTGAAGTCCACCGAGGCCAGGCCTGTGTTGGGGTTGGCCGGGTGCTGGGTGACGAAGCTGGCGTGGATGTCTCCGGAGACGGTCAGGGTGCCGGTGGCGCTGAGCAGGTCATTGATCAGGCCGCCCTTGAACTGGGGGAATCCGTCCCAGTGGTCAACGTTCAGGTAGAACCGCTGCTTCAGGGCGGCGGGCACCAGGTCAGAGTCCAGTACCGCCTCCAGATCCGCCACACCGCTGTCGGCGCGGCTGGGGGAGAGGTCCGCCAGCAGAGGCGCGAAGGAGACCGAGCTGGCCATCACCTTGTGGGTGGCGTCGGACTGGGTCAGCAGCCCCTGCAGCCAGCTGAATTGGGCCTGGTCATAGGGGGTCTGCACGCTGCCGCCCTGCTGCTGGGCCATAAACTCCAGGTAGCCGGCGTAGAGATCAAAGGTCTCCCGAATCACCAGGTAGCGGGCGCCCAGATCGGAGAACAATGTGGTCTTGCCCAGGGTGTAGTAGGCCAGGCCGGTGCCCACGCCGGTTTCCGGTAAGGGGGGCAGTGCCTTGAGTGGGTGGCCATCGGGCAGGGTGGCCTGGGCCTGAACCAACACCAGGTTGAGGTAGCTGGAGGTGAGCTTGCCGGTGATGGCGGCGGTGGCGCGCTCGGCTGCCTGGGCCAGGGCACTTGGCTGATCCAGCCCCAGTCGGGTCATCAGCTCCTGAGTGTAGAGGCCGGTGAAGATCTCCACGAAGGCGGTTTTATAGGGCGCCAGGGCGTCGGCGTCTATGTCCACCACAGGGCTCATCTGGGCCAGGGTGGCGTCGATGGCTGCCTGAGGCATCCCTTGGGCACCGAGGAAGGCGGTCAGGGTGGCGCTGTCCATCACCACGCTGGCGGGGAAGGCATCCTCTGGGATCAGGTGATCCGGGCGGAAGGTGCGGTAGTCGGTCATCGCCAGGTGCAGGTGCTGGCCGAACCTCAGGTCGCGATAGATCTTGGTGTTGGGGAACAGCTGCTGTTCGCTCACCTCCAGGGCGCCGCTGCCGCTGTCGCCATGGGGGGCGGCATGGTCGATGGGCATGAATTCGAAGTAGACCTGCTCGGCGTTGCGTTTGCGGCTGGTCTGCTCCTCGCCGGCGGCGCCATCCAGATAGGTGGCGTTGGTCTGCCAGCTGTCGTCGGAGAACTCGTGGTCATCCCAGATGGCCACCAGGGGGTAGCGCTCATGCAGCTCCTGCAAAACCGGGTCAGCCCGGTAGACCTCATACAGCTGGCGGTAGTTGTCGACGCTGGCGGCGGCCTGGAAGGCGCTGTCGCCCGTGCCTATGGTCAGTGCACCGTCGCCGTCGCGGAACTCGAACTGGCGTTCGCCGTCGGTGGCCTGGAAGCTGGCATCGCCGCTGGTCTCATAGATGTAGTCCCCCAGATGGAGGACAAAATCCAGATCATCCCGGGCCAGCAGAGACAGGTAGGTGTTGTAGTAGCGGCCCAGGTAGTCCTGGCAGGAGGCAAAGCCGAACTTCACCTCCACGTCGGCATCGGCGGCCGGGGCGGTCTTGGTGCGGCCGATGCGGGAGCTGACCAATTTGCCCTCTTTCTCAAAGAGGAAACGGTAGTAGTAGTGGCTGTAGGGGGACAGGTCTGTGACCCGCACCTTCAGACAGTGGCCATTGGCGGCGGCGGCAGTAAAGGCCTCCTCCACCATGACTTCCTGGAAGCTGGGGTCGGTGGAGAGCTGCAGGGTCAGGGACAGATCCCCGTCGCCGTCCACGGCCCGGGTCCAGAGGATCACCGAATCGGGGCGAGGATCGCCGGACATCACCGACTGAGGAAAGTACTCCGGCATGATCTCCGGCAGCACTGTGGCCTTGTCGTCCGGGTTGTCGTTGGAACAGCCGGTGAGGCTGGAGAGGGTCATGGCCCCGGCGGAAACCACCAAGGTGTGCAGAAAGCGGCGGCGGGTAAAGCTCATCGAGTCATCCTTGCTTTGTTGTCGTTATCTTTGCCTCATCAACCCAATGGGTTGTACATCCTGTAAGGCTGCGGGCTCAGGGGTGAGCACCCTATGTTGATAACAGATTATTGCAGAAGTGTGAACAGGTATGACCACAAAAGAGCGGGCGACCAAGAGAGGAGTCACCCGCTGCGGGGGTTAGAAGTAGTAACCGACGTTGATGTTGATGCGGCTGTCGGTGGGGGAGTCCGGGTTGGGTAGGCCAACGCCAGGGCCGCCGGCAAAGGTCATGTTGTCGCCGACAATGTAGTCGAAGTAGGCCCAGATGGGACCTCGGTTCACCGACACGCCAAAGACGTTCTGCATGGAGTCGTCCTGATCCTTGCCGTCCGGTGAGACCAGGCCGTAGTCGTTGTAGAGGGTGAAGCCTCCCCAGCTGGTGTCAAAGTGACGGGCCAGGTTGAGGTTGTAACCGGTCGCTTCGGCGGCGATGTCGTAGCGGGCGCCCACCACGCCGACGGTCACGGTATCCGCCTTGTCGGCACTGTCGATGTTGTAGTCGGTGACCTGGGCCTGCAGGTTCCAGTGACCCAGCTGCAGATCGGCGTGCACCGCGTAGGCCTGGCGATCGCCGTTGTCGGACAGCTCGGCGTGATACAGCTGGCCTGCCTCAACGGAGGCACCCAGCTTCAGGTGGCCCTGGTCCAGAGGCAGGGTGTACACCAGGCGGGCGTTAATCTGATTGCTCTCTTCGTTGTCGCCGATGATGTCGGCGGCGTAGCGGTCGGCGGTGCCCGGGCCGTACTCGGCGCTGGCGAAGTAGGCCAGATCCAGGTGCCACTGATCACGGTCGTACACCATCTTCACCCCGGCATCGTAGTCGTCTTCGAAGCCGAGGTAGTAGTTGGTGCTGAACCAGTAGGAGTTGGAGACAAAGCCCTGTTTGCCGAACGGCACCTTGACGATGCCCACCTGAACCTGGGTGGTGTCACCTAAGTTCATGTAGCCGTAGGCGCGCTTGACGTAGTTGAGGCCGTTGGCGATGCGATAATCGGCGCTCAGGCCCACGCCGTCGATCATTCCGTCATAGGTGAGGGAGAGGGCGTCGAAGGCGAAATCACCGCCCTTGTCCTTGGAGGCGTCGCTGTAGTCCTTCCAGCCGTAGTTGGCTCTCAGGAAGCCGCCGAAACTCATGCCGTCATCGGCGGGCGCGGCGTGCACCAGCGGGGTGAGGGTAAACTGGGTCAATGCCAGCAGGCTGACCAATTTCATCTTATTCATTTTATTCAATTCCTGACGTGGAAATTCCAGGCTAGGGCACCGGATAGGGCTCCACCGCGGAGACCCACAGGGTGTAGGCGGTGCTGAACAGGCCCGACAGGTGCTTATCCACCTGCAGCTCACCGATGAGGTAGACAGGTTTGCCCTGTTCCGCCTCCAGGGTGACGTCCGGCTTGAGCTTCACCTGGATCAGCTGATTGGCCGGTGGCGGCGGCTTGTGCAGACAGATCTCCGGCTGAGGGCTGAGAACGGTGATGGTGGGTGCCGAGGAGGCCAGGGCGTCCACGTGATCGTGACCGGGCAGGGCGGCGGCCACACTGTTCTCGATAATAAAGCCGGGGATCACGACCTGTTTGCCGTCCAGGGCCGGATTGATGCGATCAAACACCGATTGGGCGTCGGTGTTGCTGCCAGCCAGCTCGGGCCATAGCAGGGACTGGGGTTGTGCCTGAGTTGGCAGGGCGAGCAGGGCGGCCAGCAGTAGCAGTGGAGTCAGTTTCATGGTGCTTACCTGGAAAAGATGGCCGGCTTGCGCCGGCCATAAACCTGGAGATAACTAAACAAGGCGTTTATTTATTGAGGACGAACCGCATCGAAGCCGTAGCCACCACGGCCTTCACGGACGGCGTGAGACTGGGTGTAGGGGATGAAGTCGAACATCAGGGTTTCACCTGGGCCAACATCCTGAGGCCACTGGTACTTGAAGGTGGAGAACTTGCCATCCTGAGGGAACCAGTACATGTAGATCAGATCCTGATCGTCATAGGTGTTGGGGGTGTAGTGCATCGCCTTGGAGGGGATCTCGATGTAATCACCAGGCTGGAAGTGCTGCATGCGACCCTGGGACCAGGTCAGGCCCTCGCCGCTCAGACCGTAGTAGCACTCCATTTCGCGGTGGTAGTGGGGGATGGCGGTACCGGGAGCCACGCGCACCAGACCGATCACGGTAGGCTCGTCGTTCAGCTCTTTCCAGCACATGCCCACTTCGGTGGCGGAAGCACCGCCTTTGGGGCAGGGGATCAGCTTGTCTGGGTTGTCGATGGTCCAGGTCAGCCAGCCAGAGTCGTTGGCACCCTTACCGCCGTGGTCGTTGGACTTAACGGTGTAGATGTCCTTCTTACCCGACTTCAGCTCTTCCAGATAGGCCAGGGCCTGCTTCTGCTTACACACCTGAGGCATCAGCTTGGTGGGTGCGTAAGGGGTGTAAGGCAGAGGCTTCTCATTGTGCCAGGGTTGATCCGCTGGCTTGTCGGCGGCGCATACGGCACCGCTAACCATCAGAGCAGCAAGAGTGAGAGTGAGTTTTTTCATCATCGTTTCCTCGGAAGGTTGTTGTTATTTGAACTTCGGATAGTCGAAGTTGTGGCATTCCTGGCACAGCGCTTTCTTGGCGGTGTGCTCGCCATGACACTCCTGACAAGGGGCTTCCTTGCCGTAGTGCATGCTGTCGTGAGGGTTTTGACGGGCTACCTCACCGTGGCGTTCGGTCTGTTTGGCCACCTCATCCATGCTGTGGCACTGCAAACAGGCCTCATCGGATGGGAAGCGCTTCATGCCCTGGTCGTGGCAGGTCTTACAACCGGCGTCGTAGACGTCCATGTGGTAGTCGCGCTTGTTCTGGGCGGCGGCGCCAAAGCTCAGGGTCAGGGCCAGGGTGGCGGCAAACAGAGTTACAGTGGATTTCATGGCGATTAGGCCTCCATGATTGAGCGGGCAGCGGTCACGCCGAACGCCATACATTCAGGGGTAGAGCAGCCACCGAGTCGGCTCACTCCGTGGATACCACCGGTGACCTCACCAGCGGCGTACAGGCCCGGGATCGGCTTGCCGGTCTTGGCGGCCAGTACTTCGGCCTTGGTGTTGATCTGGATGCCACCCTGGCAGTAGTGCACCTTGGGCCACAGGCGCTGAACGATGAAGGGAGCGGTCAGCTTGATGCCGCGACCGGCGTCCATGCGTTTACCAAACTGGGTGTCTTCGCCGTTTTCTACGAAGCCGTTCCAGTCGGCAATCTGCTGCTTCAGTGGTGCCAGGGGTACATTGAAGTGCTTGGCAATGGCTTCCACAGAGTCAAATTCCCAGGCGACGTTGTACTTGAGGACGTTGTGCATGGAGGGGTCTTTCTTGGCCTCGTGCTTGGGGGCGATCAGCAGGGCAGGGTTGGGGTTGCCATCCTGGTCGCGACGCTGCAGTTCCAGGTCGGCACGGGTCTTACGGTCGGCGATTTCGTTCATGAAACGCTGGCCGGTGTTGCGGTCAATGGCGATGGAGTGAGGGAAGTTGTACAGGGAGAAGCCTGCACCGTATCCGAAGCCACCCTCGTCTGGAGAGGCCCAGGGGCCGGACTGGATGTGGGCCAGGTGCACTGGGGTCGCGCCCGCAGCCAGCATCTCGATCAGGCCGTCGCCGGTGGCGCCTTTGGCGTTGGTGCAGCCCACTTCGGAGGTCAGGGTCGGATCCTGCGCCATGCGGAAGTTGATGTTGTAGCCAAAGCCACCGGTAGCAATGATCACACCTCGGTTGGCCTTAACGCTGATCACCTCACCGCTGTCTTCGTGACCGAAGTGGTAACCCTTACGCACCTTGATGCCGATAACGCGACCTTTGGCATCACGGATCAGGTGCTCGAACTTGTGGCGGATGTGCGTCTTCACGCCCATCTTGCGAGCGGTGTCCAGCATGGGACGGATGAAACCGGAACCGGAGCGCTCCACAACCTGGTGGCTGCGAGTGGCGCTGGTGCCGCCGGTGGTGATGATGTGGTCACGGTAGACGCAGCCGCAATCCTTGGTCATCTGGTAGATGTAGGGACCCAGCTCGGCGCTGTGGCGCAGCAGGGTTTCGCTGGCGATGCCACGGCCAGACTTCAGCTGGTCTTTTACCATCAGCTCGGCGCTGTCCTTGATGCCCAGTTTTTTCTGCAGCTCGGTGCCGGCGAAGCAGGCTTGGCCGGCGTTTAGGGTGCTGTTGCCGCCGTAGACCCCCATTTTTTCGAAGACCACCACATCTTTGGCACCCTTGCGCATCGCCTCAACGGCGGCGGCCAGGCCGGCAAAGCCGGAACCGATGATGATGACTTCGTGCTCGGAGTCCCATTGGGTGGGCTCATCGCCACACTTGGCGGATGCCACCATGGGCATCATGGCGCCGGCGGCCATGCCGGCGCCGAGTTTCATAAACGAACGTCTGTTATGCATAGTGTTTATCTCGCGCAGTGAATGTGAAATTACTGTAGCGCCGGAGTGAGCAGGGAAAATAAGCGCGAGATCACAGTGATAATTCAGTGAAAAAAGTTTTCGTGAGGGCGTCTCAGAAAAAGTTTCTGGTGGGTTTTTTGAAATAAAAATTGTGGGCTGGGTAGCGAAAATCAGTCATCCCTTATGACACAGTAATGCCGCCAAAAAATAATTTAGTGCCGAGGTGACCATGCACTGCCCCAAAACCAATCTGGATATCATGCGCTGTAATGAGTTGCTGAATGTGGCGGAGAGCCTGGTGGATGAAAATGGTGTGGTCTCCTTCCGCTTTGCTCAGATGGCCAAAGAAGCCTCCTGTTCCAACCACACCCTGTACAAGTTCTTCCAATCCAAGGAGGACGTGCTGGTGTGCCTGTTCCTGCGCAACTGCACCTCCAACTACATGCCGCTGTTTCTCGACCAACATCCTGAACTGACTGAGCTCGAGCGGGCGGCGGTGCCGGCGGTGTTCTCCTTGATCTCGGTGTCTCGCAGCCAGACCTTCAATATTCTGCGGGTGGTGTCCATCAACTCCATGTTCTGGCAGATGGCCAGTGACGAAAAGATCGCTCTGCTGAAGGAGCGTTGTAACCTGTTCTGGAGCCGGGTGCATCTGCACATAGAGCAGGCTCAGCAAAGCGGTGCCCTGCAGGCTACAGAGGCTCAGGTGATGGAATTAACTCAGGCGATCTATTTCTTTATGGCGGGCAGTCTTTCCTCTTATGAAAGTCAACTCATGGAAAGCAAATATTTAACCGACAAGAACCCAACTTATTATCGACATTTGGCGGAGATGATGAATCGATATAAGTGGAATGAGGTGGCAACTGAAACCAAGTTTGAGAATCTAGCCAATAAAATTGAGCTATTTTTTGACAAACATTACAAGCCGAATAAAAACTGTGAGCGTTGCCTGAAGTTTCATGGCTATAACGATGTGCGCCAGCTCCCTAAGCTCTGATCCCTCCTGTTTGGCCTGTGTTTTTATTGCAGGCCACAAATATCCCTATTAACCAAAGGGTTACCTCTCTCTCCGTGTGTCGCTCACCTTTTCTGAAACATTTTGCGCTGGATCACGCTTTTGCCCGAGGCTACAATGGCGCCGCGCCAAAGCGCATCAACGGAAGATGATAAAAACGCACCTGCCAAGCAGGGCAAAGGGGTCAATATGGATACACAGGTAACGCGCCTGGAAGCCGTGGACTTTCACAGCGAGGACGCCGCCGAGCGTTTTGTGAAGTCTTTGCGGGATACCGGGTTTGGAGTGCTGAAGAACCATCCGCTGTCACAGCAGAGGGTTCAAGGCATCTACGACAACTGGCTGACCTTTTTTGGTACCGAGGAGAAGCACAAGTTTGCTTTCAATCCGGAAGCCCAGGATGGCTTTTTCGCTGCGGAGGTAGCGGAGAGCGCCAAGGGGTCAGATAAGCGGGACATCAAGGAGTACTACCACTACTACCCTTGGGGTCAATGTCCCACCCAGTTGAAGGAGGAACTGCAGGAGTACTACGACACCACGCTGGCGTTTGCCACCACCCTATTGGAGTGGATTGAGCGGCATACACCTGCCGACGTGGCCGAGCACTACCGCGAACCCCTGCCCAATATGATCAAGGGCAGTGAGCAGTCCCTTCTGCGAGTGTTGCACTATCCGCCCATGACCGGCGAGGAGGAGCCCGGCGCCATTCGTGCCGCCGCCCACGAGGACATCAACCTGATCACCATCTTGCCCGCGGCCAATGAGCCCGGGCTTCAGGTGCAGGGAAAAGATGGCCAGTGGCTGGATGTGCCCTGTGACTTCGGTAACCTGATCATCAACATAGGTGACATGTTGCAGGAAGCGTCCAAGGGGTACTTCCCCTCCACCACCCACAGGGTGATCAACCCTGAAGGGATGGACTTCAACCGGTCTCGGGTGTCATTGCCGCTCTTCATTCACCCCAGGTCTGAGGTGGTGTTGTCGGAGCGTCATACGGCTCACAGCTACCTGATGGAACGATTGCGTGAACTTGGCGTCATCTAGCCAAAATTCATGATGATGGTTTAAGCCGCTGACTCAGGTCAGCGGCTTTTTTATTGGGTTATTCAGGGTAATGGACGCCGGTCAACTGCTCAGAGAGGGACCACAGTCGCTGGCTGATCTCTCTGTCCAGAATCTCAGCCTTGAGACTGTGTCGCTTTGGGGCCCCCCAGAGCCCGAAGGCCGGTCCCCAGAAATCACCGCCACGGGCTTCAGGCGCGGTGGCCGCCACCAGCTGTGGCCGCACGCCCTTGCTCACCGGGGTGGCCAGGCAGCGACTCAGACGGCCGCCAATGCCGATGGATTGCTGGCGCTCGGTGGCGGTCAGCCCAGGGTGGGCCGCCAGGGAGAGGGCTGTGCTGCCCAGCGCCTCAAACCGTCGCTGTAACTCGTCCATGAACAGCAGGTTGGCCAGCTTGCTGTCGCCATAGGATTTGACCCTGTGATAGGGGCGGGTGTGCCAGTCCAGGTCGTCAAAATCGATCACCCCCCATTTGTAGCCGCCGCTGCTGACGGTGACCACTCGCGCCTGGGGTGCGGCCAGCAACTGAGGCATCAGCCTGCCGGTCAGGGCGAAGTGACCCAGATGGTTGGTGGCCATGTGCATCTCGCGGCCGGTGTGGGTGTGACGCAGACTTTCCAGGTTGACCACACCGGCGTTGTTGAGCAGCAGGTCCAGCCTTGGGTGCCGGGCCGCAAAGGCTTGACTGAAGCGGTCGATGGTCTCGGCGCAGGTCAGATCCAGGGGCAGCACTTCCACCTGGGCCCGGGGCAGATGATGCAGGATTCGAGTCCTGGCACGCTCGCCCTTATCGTTGTCCCGGCAGGCGATCACCACCAGGGCGCCGGCCCGGGCCAGTTGCAGACTGGACTCAAATCCCAGGCCGATGTTGCCGCCGGTCACAACGGCAATTTTGCCCTGCAGATCAGGCAGCGAAGTGGTCGTCATGGTGCTCTGTCCTACTCGGTTGCCTGGGCCAGTACGGCCTGGGTCTGGGGCGAGGGCCACCAGGTTTGGCTGGTGAAGCTCTGTTTCAGGGCTACGGCCTCGCCGAAGACTGGGGTCACCAGGTTGACCTGGTGCTGGCGGGCCAGCTGATGAATCCGTTCCAGGGGCTCGTACCATTCGTGCAGCGCCAGGTCGAAGGTACCGTTGTGGATCGGCAGCATCGCCTTGCCGCGCAGATCAAGGTGGGCCTGCAGGCTCTCCTCCGGCAACATGTGCACCTCGCTCCAGAGATCGTTGTAGGCACCTGTCTCCATCAGGGTCAGGTCGAAGGGACCCAGGCGGTCACCGATCTCCTTGAATCCACTGAAATAGCCGGAGTCTCCGCTGAAGTAGATCCGCGCTTCCACGCCGGCCAATACCCAACTGGCCCACAGGGTGCGGTCCCGGTCCAGCAGCCCTCGGCCGGAGAAGTGCTGGGTAGGGGTTGCGGTCAGGCTCAGACCATCCAGATTGACCTCCTGCCACCACTCCAGCTCGATGATCTTGTCGTCGCTGATCCCCCAGTCACGCAAGTGATTACCGACGCGCAGAGGAGTGACAAACCATTCCACCTTGCTGTCCAGGGCCTGGATGGAGGCCTTATCCAGATGGTCATAGTGATCGTGGCTGATCACCACCGCTTTGATCCTGGGCAGGTCTTCCAGCGCCAGTGGGCTGGGGTGAAACCGCTTGGGGCCGGCCCACTGAACCGGCGAGGCCCGTTCACTGAACACCGGATCGGTCAGCAGCCAGTGGCCGTCCAGTTGCATCAATACGGTGGAGTGACCCAGGCGATAGACCCGAGGACCGCTCTGCTGCAACTCCTCAAGAGGAATGGGACGCAGGGGGATTGGTTGCTTGGGGGTGGCGGCTTCGCGCTTGTCTCGGAAATAGGCCTTGGTGATCTCCCAGATCTGGCCCGCGCTGTTGCGAATGTCGACGTCGGTGTTGGTGAACTTCGGCTGACGCTCGGCGTCACGGCTCAGGGCACAACTGGTCATCACTAGAGCTCCTATCAACAGGGTGATCACTGTCTTCATTGGGTCACCAAAATAAGTAAACTATGCGGTGTAGTTTACTTTCTGCTCTTTAAAAGTAAACCGACAAGTGTAAAATTCTGTGTGTCATCCAGCCAAAGGCGGGAATAGGTCATGAGTGAAGTAAAGAGAACCCGAAGCGAAATCAAGAGAGAGGCGATCATCGATGCCGCCCGCCAAGCCTTTACCGAGCATGGGGTTCAGAGCACCAGTATGGACAGGGTGGCCGCCCTGGCTCAGGTCTCCAAGCGTACCGTTTACAACCACTTTCCCAGTAAGGAGGCGCTGGTGATGCATCTGCTCAGGGAGGTATGGCAGCAGGCCCTGACCCAGGGAAGTGTCATCTATCGGGCGGACCAGCCTCTGGCCCCTCAGTTGCGGGCGTTGCTGGAGGAGGAGCTGGCGATGCTCAGCGATCCCATCAACCTGGACATGATGCGGGTGGCCTTCAGTCACTTCCTGTTTCACCCGGAGCAGATGCAGGCGGAGATGGCGAAGTTTGCCGAGGTGGAGACCGGATTGCAGCGTTGGTTGACGGCGGCCGAGGCCGATGGCCGGTTAAAGCCGCTGGATGTGCGATTTGCCATGGAGCAGCTGCATGGCTTGATCAAGGGGTGTGGATTCTGGCCCCAGGTGATGAAGTCGATGCCACCGCTGGAGCCGTCGCAGCGGCAACATCTGGCGGAGCAGTCCGCCGCCATGTTCCTCAGTCACTATCAGGTGTGAGCACCCACTTCAGTTTCACTTCCAGGTAATCCTGTCCGCGGGGTGGGAGGGCGTCACCCGCAACCCCTGGAGTCGGTGAGTCATCACTTACTGGCTGGCCCCGGCCGATGATCCTGTCGATTCACAGGGCTTTTTTTCGTTGCGGCTATAGCGTCCTTCAATTCGTTGATGCATGAAGTTGATGCCGGGCCTCACTCTGGTGAAGCGGTACTGGCCGGGAGCCCATGCTCCGGTCTATGCTGACCTCTTTGCCACTGCCAGAGTAGATTGCCATGAAGATAGTGATTGCCCCCGACTCCTTTAAAGAGAGCCTTTCTGCCATGGAGGTGGCCAATGCCATTGAGGCGGGCTGGCACCAGGTGGATGCTGAGGCCGAGGTGGTGAAGCTGCCCATGGCCGATGGCGGCGAGGGCACGGTGCAGGCCCTGCTGGATGCCACCAAGGGTGACAGGGTCTCTCTCGAAGTCACCGCGCCTCTGGGAAACCGGGTGCAGGCGGACTTTGGCCTGCTGGGGGATGGCA
This sequence comes from Ferrimonas sp. YFM, assembly GCF_030296015.1. Classification (NCBI taxonomy): domain Bacteria; kingdom Pseudomonadati; phylum Pseudomonadota; class Gammaproteobacteria; order Alteromonadales; family Ferrimonadaceae; genus Ferrimonas; species Ferrimonas sp. YFM. The sequence continues at coordinate 4,477,915 of NZ_AP027368.1, read as the reverse complement.
CCACCGCGGTGGTGGAGATGGCTCAGGCATCCGGGTTGCACCTGGTGCCGCGGGAAGCGCGCAACCCCTTGCTGACCACCACCCTGGGTACGGGTGAGCTGATTCTCGCCGCCCTGGATCGTGGGGTGAAGAAGATCATCATTGGCATCGGGGGCAGCGCCACCAATGATGGCGGTGCCGGTATGATGCAGGCCCTGGGGGCCAAATTGCTGGATGCGAGCGGCGAGGCCCTGCCGGTCGGAGGCGGTGCCCTGGAGAGACTGGCCAGCCTGGACCTTTCCGGGCTGGACCCTCGTCTGAGCCAGGTGTCTCTGGAGGTGGCCTGTGATGTGGACAACCCCCTGTGTGGTCCCAAGGGGGCGTCTGCGGTGTTTGGCCCGCAAAAGGGAGCCACCGAGGCGATGGTGGCGCAGCTGGATGCCAACCTGGGTCACTATGCCCAGGTGATTGCTCAGCAGCATGGGGTAGCCGTGGCCGATATCCCGGGTGCTGGGGCCGCCGGCGGTCTGGGTGCGGCCCTGGCGGGGCTGCTCAAGGCTCGGCTGAAGCCAGGCATTGAGATCGTGATGGACGCCGTGGGGCTGGCGCAGGCGCTGCAAGGGGCCGACCTGGTGATCACTGGAGAGGGTTGCATCGACGGTCAGTCGGTCCACGGCAAGACCCCAGTTGGGGTGGCGCGGCTGGCCAAGCGCGCCGGCGTGCCTGTGGTCGCCCTGGCAGGCTCACTGGGACCGGGAGCGGAGTTGGTCCATCAAGAGGGCATTGGCGCCCTGTTCAGTGTGGTGCCGGGCGTGACCAATCTGGACCATGCCCTGGCCAGGGGAGCGGAGAACCTGACCCTGACTGCCCGTAACTTGGCGGCGGTGTGGCAGATGGCCAGATAAAACAGAGGCGCCCACTGGGCGCCTTTTTTTGTCCTTGCGACTGCCGTTACCGGAACTGGGCGATCTCCTCCGGAGTGAGGGCTCGCCACTCACCCGGGGCCATTTCGGAGTCCAGAGTGAGACTGCCAATGGCGTGACGGTGCAGGCCCACCACCTTGTTGCCCACGGCGGCACACATCCGCTTCACCTGGTGGTACTTCCCCTCCCCTATGGTCAACCACAGGTTGTGGCTGTCGATCTGTTCAGCCTGTCCGGCCACTGGTTCAGATTCGCCATGGAGCAGCACCCCATTGTTCAGGGCTTCGAGCTGTTGTGGCTCTATGGGATCCGCCAGGGTGACCCGGTAGCGTTTGGGGCAGCGGCTGTTGGGAGAGGTGATACGGTGTGACCACTTGCCGTCTGTGGTCAGCAGCAGCAAGCCTGTGGTGTCTGCGTCCAGCCGGCCAACGATCTTCAGCTCCTCCCGGCGGGGCTGGTCGATGTAGATCAGTACCGAGGGGTAGCCGTCGTCCACATGGGAGCTGACGCAGTTGTCCGGTTTGTACAGCATCAGATAGCGCTCGCCCATGGGAGTCACCGGTTCACCATCGATGCAGATGACGTGGTGATCCGCCACCTTAAAACCCGGGTCTTTGATCACTTCACCATCGCAGGTGACCTCTCCGCGGTGCAGCAGCTTCTTGGCCAGGGAGCGGGTCAGCTCGGTGGCGCTGCAGAGGTATTTGTCCAGTCTCATTGGGGGCCTTGGTAAAACAACGTGCCCCATTATCCCCCGTTGTAGAGGATCAACGCCAGAGCCTTGCACCATAGGTCCGCTTTGGGCAGGCTAATAGCCTGAGTATTTGGACCTTTTCTCCATGAGTGTTGATTACCCAAACCGGCTGAAGCCAGTGATCCGCCACCTGGAAAATAACCTGGCAGAACCGATGAACCTGACCGAGGTGGCGGCCATGGCGCACCTCTCTCCCTATCATTTTCACCGCATCTTCAAGGCGGTCACCGGAGAAACCCTGGATGATTTCCGCCGCCGCCTGCGCCTGGAGAGCGTTGCTTGTGCCCTGTTCTACCACAAGGGAACGGTGACCCAGCTGGCGTTGGAACACGGCTTTTCCAGCTCACAGAGCCTCTCCAAGGCGTTTCGCCGCCACTTCGGACTGACCCCCAGTGAGGTCAACCGCTGTACCTGCCTGGAGCAACTGTCCGAGCTTCTGCAAAACAGCAAGATTGGACACCGGCTGCGCAAGAAAGGACACGCCACCAGTGGTGAGGAGGCCTACCATGCAGGCTCAACCCCACAATGGAGCTGCAATATGGAGATGAAACACTTCGAACCCGCCTCTCTGGCGGCGATCCGCGTCACCGGGCCTTATGGCGACAACTATGAGGAGCCCTGCGGGCGTTTGTTCCAATGGGCAGGCATGCAGGGCCTGACCGAGGCGCCCTGCCTGTTTATCTATCACGATAACCCTGAGATTACCCCGGCTGAGCATTGTCGGACCGACATCTGTCTGATGGTGCCCGAGGGGCTGACCCTGCCCCAGTGGCTGGAACGAAAGCCCTTTCCCGGAGGGCGCTACGCCACATTGAGGCGGGAGATCACCGACAAGGCCCAGTATCCCCGGGCCTGGGAAGAGCTGATTGGCCAGGTGGTGCAAGCCGGTATTCAGGTGGACGAGCGCCCCTGCTTCGAGTGGTACCACAGTGTGGATCCCACCACCCACAAGGCTGATGTCAGCTTCTGCAGTGCAGTCGTGGTGTAACTACAGGGGCTTAGGCCCCTTCTCCAGCGCTTCGTACCACTGGCTCCTCAGGGAGTTCAGCAGCTGTTGCTTGACCCAGTCATGGCAGACGGACTGATTGATGCTGGAGTAGACCAGGTAGTTGCCCACGGTACGCCCCACATCGATCTGGCCGATCAGCATCTCGGTGACCTCATCAGGAAGTTTGCAGGTGCGCATCCGCTTGACCAGTTTCAGGTAATCGCGGGTGAAGGCGTTGCAGCTCATGGCGATGGCACTGCTGTCCAGCAGGTGACGGGTCAGGGCTGCCAGGTTGTCGGTGAATCCAGCCACTTTGACCGACAGTCCCTGCTTTGCGGCCACCTGGGCCAGCAGGGGACAGGGGATGTCGTCATAGTTGTCCAGCTCGAAATAGGGGAAGCGGCACAGGTTCTCCAGGGTGATGGTGTCGTGGAATACCGGGTGTCCCTCCCGGGCCACCAGGTACATCTCTTCGGTGGGGGAGATCAGGTCCGCCACCAGCTTGTTGCCGCCAAAGTTCTCATAGACTACGGCAAAGTCGATGTCGCCATTCTCGATGGCCCGGCTGCAGTCAGATGACAAGGTGCGCACCTCGAAGCTGAGCTGGGGCGCCTGGGGCAGGATCACCTCGTGTACCGCCCTGTTGGTGGCGTAGGTGAACTCATTGTAGGCGTAGATGGTGAAGTGTTCTTTGGCGGTGCGGGGATCGAACCTGGTGTGAGATTGCCTCAGCTCACCATAGCTCTGTATCAGGCGCTGTACCGTTGGCAGAATCTCCATCGCCTTATCCGTTGGGATAAAGCCCTGGCTTCGGCGGATAAAGAGTACGTCTTCAAACACCTCCCTCAGGTTGCCCATGTGGCGGCTGACGGTGGAGCTGCTCATGCCCAGCTCATTGGCGGCCAGACCCGCGTTGAGGTGGCGGGCTACAGACTCAAAGACGATCAGGGAACGGTAGTCGAGGCGTTCTATATCCACGGAGGCTCTCCCAGGGTTGTTTTTCCTGATTGTGGGGGGCCTGAGGCAGGGGCACTATGCCCAAGATCACAAGGTGAAAAGCTGTGATGCGAAAACTGTTAACCTGAGCCGAATTTGCATATACGTAAAAATGAATTTTTACTAATACAAGAATGTCTCACTGGTGGATATGTTGCCAGTATGTATAGCTTTTGAGTATTTGCTTTATATCTTTCCCGCCTGAATTAACCAAAACTAAAGCTTTCATTTAGTCTCTATCAATACTTCGAGCACAAAATAGCACCGATTTCGAGTGAGCTTCATCACATCTGGATTGCCGAACTAAAAATTAGGAAATATCGAATTTTGAAAGTTAGGTGAGAACTCAAGTTCTTCAAATTTGGCCCCCCGGTAATGTGATCTGTGTAATAGTCAACCAGCACCGAAAGGGGGACCATCAGCGCACACCCACTTTTCGCGAAACTGAGTGTTATGAAACTGGATCAACTGAACTACAACCAACTTAAGGTCCTGCTGGCGGTGTATAAGCACGGTCAGGGTCACCAGGCTGCCAATGAGTTGGGCATGACGGCGTCGGCGGTGAGCCGGACGCTAAAGGGCTTAAGGGACATCTTCAAGGACTCCCTGTTTGTCCGTCGTTCCTGTGGTCTGATCCCCACAGAGAAGACAAATCAGCTGATCCCCCTGGCAAAGAAGCTGGTGGACCAGTACCAGCAGATTGAGCAGCACTACTCGGTGTTCACTCCTGAGGAGTCCGGCGGTCAGTTCACCATCCTGGCCTACGACGAGTTTGTCTATGCGGTGCAGAAGGTGGTCAATGACCATATTCTTCCCGAGGCGCCCAATCTGAAGTTTGAGATTCGTACCCTGAGCCACGACTGTACCGTGGAAGTGGCCAACGGCGACATCGATTTTATGGTGGTGTATGAGGGCTTTGAGGGTAAAAACCTGAATTGGGATATGTTTGCGGAAACCGGCGACCTTTATATTCTCGCCAACCACAGACACCCTATTTTGGCCAAGGAGCCCAACCTGGCAGATATTGCCCGTTATCCCCTGCTTGAGCTGGATAACTATAACGATCTGACCTGCCCCCTCCTGGTGAATTTGTGCCGGGAAGTGGGACATGAGATGGAAGTGGCCGGATACACCGACAGTGTGGCCACCGCCATGAGAATGCTGGCGGATTCCAACAGTATTACATTAAGTTGCAACCAGTTTACCCGGCAGTTTGTGGATATGGTGCCCCACGTTGATTACGTGAAACTTCCGGATGAATTGGCAAGAAGAGTACGGGAACGGCGCAGAACCGAGAGAGATATTGGCAACTATATCCTCTATGGCGACATTAATAACTCCGCGTCGTTTAACTGGGTGAAATCCAAGTTAATTTACGGACTCGAAAAAGAGTGGCGAAAGGCCTCTGAGCGATAATATTAATCCGAATCAATAGTTTGCTTTACCCTGGCGACCCGTTAAAACGAGGTCGTCCGGGGAGCGTATGCCCAAAATTCTGGCTTAATCTAAATTTTAATGGTTCTCAATTGGGCAGGTGAAATATTGAGAGCCCAAGTATTAGCCTAGGTTGATATAGGGCTTTGACCAAGAAAAACCCCGATAACTGACAATGAGTTGTCAGTTATCAAGCTCCTTGAGGCATCAGCAGGATGGTGACTCGGGGGGTGGTTTCAGGGTGCTGTGTCAGGCGACAACTCCCAACAGGGGGACGCGCCACAGGCCTGGACCCTGACGTACTGGTAAGGCATGGAGAGTCTGGAAGAGCTGTGTGGGTTTTGCATTGGTGCACTCACTGGCTCGGAAAGGGATTTAACTTGATTTTCCAGTACAACATTTAAATCGTTTACCTGTTGCGTGTTTGATATTTAACTGAAATTAAAAAGTTGGTGCAAATAAGGCCTGGCGGTGGGACTCATCTCTCTCATTCCCTGCTAAAGCATGACCCTCAGTTGTCCTAAAGCAATGTTGTTTTGCCCCGGGCCGTCTTTTTAATCAGTTTTTATCAAGTGTTAAATAACAAGCTGACGATGATTTGATCTTGCATAAAAAGTTAAAAAGGTTGGTAGTAAGATGATGAAACTCGATAGACGTAAGTTCCTGAAAGGAGTCGGTGCTACATCGGTTTTTACCTCCTTGTCTGGACTGGCCCCTGGTGTGGCCAATGCGAAACAGCCTGGCTCTCACAACAGCCTGCTGGACAAGCGTAATGGTGAAGTGAAGTATCACACCTGTGCCCGTAACTGTGCAGACCGCTGTCTGCTCAAGTTCCGCGTACAGAATGGTCGTATGACCTACGTAAGTGGTGCGGAAGAGCAGGAAAAGACCGGTACTTCCCCCTGTGTGAAGGGCCACACCTACGTACAGTACACCTATGCCGCAGACCGCATTCTGCACCCCATGAAGCGCGTGGGTAAGAAAGGCGAAGGCAAGTGGAAGCGCATTACCTGGGATGAGGCTTACGCCGAAATCTCCACCCGTCTGAAGCAGGTGATCGCCGAGCACGGTCCAGAAGCGGTACTGCCCTACTCCTACTCCGGTCACGAAGGCATGATCGGCAAGTACGGCGGTCCATGTCGTTTCTTCCACAAGCTGGGCTCTTCTCAGCTGGATCGTCTGGTGTGTGTATTCGCCGCCTACGAGGGCCTGAAGTCCGTCACCGGTACCTGGCGTGGTCCGGATCCAGAGGACAACCCTCTGACCGACTGTTACATCGCCTGGGGTCAGAACGAAACCGCCACCAACGTACACGGCATCAAGTACATCCACCGTGCCATGGACAACGGTGCCAAGCTGCTGGTGGTGAACCCCATCCGTACTCCTATCGCTTCTCAGGCGGACATCTGGCTGCAGCCCAAGCCGTCTACCGATACCCACCTGGCGGCCGGTATCATGAAGTACCTGGTGGAGAAGGATCTGGTCGATCACGACTTCATCAAGAAGAACACCCTGGGTTACGACGAGCTGGTGGCTCGCCTGGACGAGATCAGCTACGACGAAGTGGAGCAGATCACCGGTGTGCCTCGCGAGAAGATGTTCGAGTTTGCCAAGGTGTACGGCGAGTCTCCCAAGTCCGTACTGCGCCTGGGTTACGGCATGCAGCGTAACTTCAACGGTGCCCGTATGTCCCGTGCCATCGCCATGATGCACGCCATCACCGGTAACTTCGGTGAGATCGGTAACGGCTTCGTCTATGACAACGTTCAGGCCGATGACGGCATGAACTACGCCAAGGGTACTGCGTCCCACCTGCGGACCAACTACAAGACCGCTCAGCACATCAACATGACTGAGATCGCCAAGGCGATTCACCCCACCAACCCCACCGCGTACGGCAAGCCCAGCAAGCCTATCCACGCGCTGATCAACTACAACGGTAACTTCGTTGCGGTTGCCCCGGATTCGAACGCCTGTCGCCTCGGTGCCATGCGTGACGATCTGTTCCTGGTGGTGCATGACTTCATCATGACCGATACCGCCGAGCTGGCTGACATCATCGTGCCTGCCGCGACTCAGTTTGAATCTGACGATTACTGCCCGGACTACAACTGCTACTACCAGCAGATCTGTGAGAAGGTGATTGAGCCTGTGGGCGAGTCCAAGGACAACTGGACCTTCTTCAAAGAGCTGGCTCAGCACATGGGCTACGACGATCCCGAGTTCAAGGTGGATCACGAGCAGATCCTGCGCGACTTCCTGGACACCGATGATTACGCCTATGAAGGCATCACCTACGAAAAGATCGCCAAAGAGAAGTTCGTTAAGGTGAACGTGCCTAAGCCATTCTTCGGCGACGGCAAGTACTTCACCGAGTCCGGCAAGATTGAACTCTACTCCGACTACATGAAGAAGGCTGGCTTCGATCCAGTGATCGACCTGGGTCTGCCAGAGGATGAGATGATTCCTGAAGAGCGGGATCTGCCTTTCCGGCTGCTGTCCCCTGCGATCCCGCAGCGTGCCAACAGCTCCTTCTACAACGTGAAGTACATCCGTAACTTCCCGGCTTACTTCGCCAAGATCAGCCCGGTTGATGCTGAGAAATACGGCATCAAGAACAACGACCGGATCCGTTTGAACAACCATCGTGGTGAGGCCTACTTCGTAGCCCAGGTCACCAGCCAGGTTGTCCCCGGAACCATCATGGCGCCCAAGAACAACTGGCGTCGTATGGACCCTCAGGGCCTCGACAGCTGTACCAACAACCTGACCACCGACAAGTTGACCGATATGGGCGGTTGCTCTGCCTATCACTCAACCCGTGTAGGCCTGAGCAAGGCGTAAGGAGTAACCGATGGAAAACAAACATCAACGTGGATTTGTCTTCAGACAAGAGAACTGTGTGGGTTGTGGCGCCTGTACCATTGCCTGCCAGATTCACAACGAACTGCCTGAAAACGTGCGTTTCCGTAAAGTGGACCGCTACGAAGTGCAGAAGGGCGACGGCATCGTCGACGTATGGCTGAGCCACTCCTGCATGCATTGCGGCAACCCCGCCTGTCTGATGGTCTGCCCCGCCAAGGCCTACACCGTGCGTCACGACGGTCTGGTGGTGTTGGATCGCGAGAAGTGCACCGGCTGTGGCCTGTGTGTCTCTGCCTGCCCCTACGACGCGGTGGCCATGGTGGACACCGACGGCAAAGCGGCCAAGTGCAACATGTGCATCGAGCTGATTGACCAGGGCAAGAACCCCGCCTGTGTCGATGGTTGCCCGGTACAGTGCCTGAAGTCTGACAACGTCAACCAGGTGCTGGATCAGAAAGCCTCTGCCAGCAAGCAGGGTGTGGGCTACGGTGACTGCGTAACCAAGCCAAACATGGTGATTATTAAGGAGCGGGCATGATGAACGGCGAGTTTGGTCCCATTGCTTCGGCGTATCACGCCTTCAAGGGCATGGTGTTTGAACCCTCCAGCACGGAGTCCCTCGAGCGCCTGATTGCTTACCTCGAAGCCGGTGAGAACAACGATGCGTTGTTATCCGAGGCGCGCCGCCATCTGCAGGCGCCCATGGAGTTGGAGTGTGACTTCAACCGGATGTGTATCGGACCGACTCGCCTGCTGGTGCCACCCTATGAGTCCGTTCACCGCGCCAGCGGTCGGCAGATCAACACCGACGAGACCGTGGCCGTGGCTGATTTCTATCAGCACATCGGCCTGGTGATCGACGAGAAGTTGAGTGAGCCGGCGGATTACATCGGCAATGAGCTGGAGTTCCTCTACTGCCTGGAGGCTCTGGCCCATGAGCACCAAAAACAGGGTAACGACGACACCGTCGCCGAGCTTAAGGCGCTGGCCGGGGAGTTCCTCGACAAGCACCTGGGCACCTGGTACCAGGCCTTCACCGACGGCATGTGTGAGCACGCCGAGCTGGAGTTCTGGCGCCTGTACGCGACGGCTCTGAGTGAGTTCCTGTCATCCCGAATAACTCATTAATTTCCGGGGACGGATGTCCCCGCCTGTAAGGCGCCGGTTTGGCTCCTAAGGATATGAGATGAAACGTTTTATTGCTTTACTTCAGATGGTGCTGGTGGCGGCGTTTGCCGGCCAGGCCGTGGCCGCAGAGAAGGCCGAGCTGCAACCTCAGCAGTGGCAACCCATTCAGGAAGTGACCATCCCCGGTGACATTCCTGAGCTGCGCGGCATGCCTGTGTCTCCCGACCTGCCCGTGGTGAACACCGCCGTCAATGAAGGCTACCTGCAGACCCTGTCCCCCGCTTCCTACTGGGCGGACATTCTGACCTACTCCTTCTTCGGCATGATCGCCCTGCTGACTCTGTTCGTGATGATCAACGGCAAGTCCAAGCTGCACGGCGGCTTCTCCGGCAAAAAAGTGGATCGTTGGAGCGGCATGGACATCTTCGTCCACTGGCTGGGCGGCATCGCCTGTCTGTTCCTGATCATCACCGGCCTGATCATGGGCGCCGGTCGCTTCCTGCTGGAACCCAACATGGGCGTCAGCCACTGGGTCGGCGTGATCAACACCTCCGTGTCCCTGCACGACATGATGGCCTGGCCCTTCATCATCGGTTGGGCGGTGATGGTCCTGAAGTGGCTGCCCAAGCAGCTGCCTGAGTCCTGCGACGCGGCCTGGTTTGCCAAGGCCGGTGGTTACCTGAACTTCGGTCCCTTCAAGGGCCAGCACCCCGACGCGGGCTTTGCCAACGCCGGTGAGAAGCTGTGGTTCTGGACCTTCGCCATCTGCGGCGCCCTGATTGTGGGTTCCGGTCTGGTGATGATGTTCCCCACCCTGGTTGAGACCAAAGACGGCGCCAACCTGAGCCTGGTGCTGCACCTGGTGAGCGCGGCCATCATCGGCGCCTTCGCTGTGGTGCACATCTTCATGGCCACCGTTATGTCCGAAGGTGGTATGGAGTGCATGGTTACCGGTAAGTGCGACGAGAACTGGGCCAAGCAACACCACAACCTGTGGTTCAAGCAGGTAAGCAAGTCCTAACTTGATGCCGGGGGCGCCAGCGTCCCCGGCCTCTCCCGGCCCCATCCGGGGCCGATTCATTGAATCCGTGCCGTTCACCTCTCCCCGCGAGCAGGTGCGGCCCCGTAGTACCTAACGGAATGAGAATTACGACAATGAACACCAAGATGACTCTGATTGCCGGCGCCGTTGCCGCCCTGTCTTTCAATGCCCTGGCCGCCGACTCCCTGGAAGAGCAGGTGCGCGTCCTGTCTGAGCGCGTCCAGCAGCTGGAGCAGCAGGGCCCCCAGGTCGCCGAAGGCACCACCTTCAACCTGTACGGCAGCCTGCGCCCCACCTTCAACTACCTGGACCTGGATGGTGAGAAAAAGTGGGACGTGCGTGACGCCCTGTCCCGGGTGGGCATCAAGGCCACCACCGAACTGAGCAATGGCTGGGTAGCCATCGCCCAGGGTGAGTGGAGCGTCGACATCTCCAACAACGGTGACTTCGGCAAGGCCCGCCAGGCCTACGTGGCGCTGTCCACCCCTTACGGCCAGCTGGGCGTGGGTAAGCAGCGTCCTGCCCAGTACACCCTGGTGGCCGAGTACGTGGACATCTTCAACCACGCCAACAGCCCCTACGCCTATGACGCGGAGAGCCCCTTCTTCGTCGACAACTTCGTCACCTACAAGCTGCAGCACCAGGGTGTCACCCTGATGGCCGGCGCTCAGATCAGTGGCGACAAGGGTGACGACAACGCCGATCTGGTGAACCTGGGTCTGGGTTACGACCTGGATGGCCTGCACCTGGGTCTGGGTTACGTCGCCGCGGATCGCCTGGATGACAGCAACCAGGTGATCGGTGACGACAAGACTCTGGGCGGCGTGGTGGCGTACAGCTTCGACAACGGCCTCTATCTGGCGGCTGCTTACCAGGACAAGGACTACAACCTGGACGGCGGTGCCGATCGCAGTGGCAGCACCATAGATACCGCCCTGGCCTACCCCTTCGCCGACGACTACAAGGTGAAGCTGGGCTACTTCAAGTTTGAAGACGGCAAGAAAGTGGCCAGTGGCGACTACGATGGCTACAACACCACCCTGGAGTGGCAGCCTGCCGGAAACCTGCGTCTGCACGTTGAGTACCTGGTGAAGGACTTCGACAACGCCGACAAGGACACCTCCATTGCCGTGGGCATGCGTTACGACTTCGACCTCGGCTGGAACTTCTGAGCCCATCCGCTCACCCTTGGGAAGGCCTGCTGCCCCGGCAGGCCCTCTCTTTTTTAACATCCTTGCGTTTCAGGCAGCCTCCGGGCTGCCTTTTTTGATCCCTGGGCGTCCCGGGACGATACTTAGAGGATCGGTCAGTGCAAAGGAGAGAGGGATGCAGCCCCTGAACATGGCCTTCGACAAACCCCTGGTGATCGATACCCAGGCCCTGACCTGGCAGGCCTCCCCCGCCCCCGGAGTCTGGCGAAAACGCCTGGAGTGCGTCGCGGAAGAGCGTGGCCATGTCACCAGCCTGGTGCGCTATGACCCGGGCAGCGCCTTTCCCAATCACGGTCACCCGGCCGGCGAAGAGTTGCTGGTTCTGGAGGGGGTGTTCAGCGACGAAAGCGGCCACTTCGGCGCGGGCAGCTACCTGAGAAATCCGCCAGGCAGTGGCCACGCTCCGGCCAGCGAGCCGGGCTGTGTGCTGCTGGTGAAACTCTGCCAGTTTGCCGACGATGACGGCCAGTCTCTGGTGATTCCCGGCCTCTTTGGTGCCCCGTCCCGGGAGTTGCACCGCCATGGGTCAGAGCGGGTCAGCTGGTTCAGGCTGAATCCCGGCGAGGGGCTGCCGGCTCAGCCCTTCTCCTGTGAGTTTTTCCTGGTGGATGGCCTGTTGGAGGCGCCGGGCCATCGTCTCTCCAGAGGCCACTGGTGCCGCTTCCCCGCCGGGTTGTGTCCGCCGCTGCGTGCGGAAGCTCCCAGCCTGGTGTGGCTCAAGGCCGGGCATTTTTAGTTGGCTTCTGATGTCAGCTAAAGGCGATGAAGTTCAGATGAGCAGATACACTGCTGCACCAAACAGAGTACCTGCGATAAACATAATGAACTTGGTGTTTTTCATCTTCTATTCCTTAAGTTGACTGCACACATTCCTGTCAGTGTTCGATGGAGGAATCAGCAGCCGCTCAGCTGCAGTTCATAGGTGGGGGCGGCCTTGGGGTCATCCTGACTGCAGCTGCCTGGGTTGGTGGTGCCATAGGCTTGGCGATACATGAAGTAGCACTGGCTGGCCTTGATGTTGCCGGTGCCGAAGCCGAAGTAGACCTTGTCGACCCCTTCATACTCGAATCCCAGAGCCTCATCACTGTAATCCAGCCGCTTGGCCACGTCGGTATTGTCCAGATAGCCGCATTTGAGCCGGGTCTCATAGGTGCCGTCACCATCCACATCCACATCGGTGAGATCGCCCCGGCCGGACACGGCACGAACCCGGTAGCTGGGCAGCTTGGAGAACAGGTAGAGTTGAGTGTTGGCCCCGCGCACTGCGGCCTGAAACTGAGTCAGGACCGCCCCTTTGGCGTCACTGCTCAGGTTGATGAAGCGGGGAACAGCCGCAGCGGCCATCACAGCCAGAAGCACCAACACCAGGGTCAGTTCTATCAGGGTAAAGCCTTGAGGCGAGGGTCTGGATGTCACCGACTTCATTCCACAACTGGTTGAAAAATAGAGGCCAATTTTGAATCAGTTTGAGAATGGCTTCAAGGGTGTGCCTCGTCAGCCTGAGATCCAGATCGGCCTGTGGATTCGTCAGTGGCCAGGTATCGGTACAACCCGAGCAGGATCACCTTGGTCAGGGCGCTGGTGATGGCCAGCACCGCCAGTGGCCAGCCGCTTTGCCAGCCCATGGCGGTCACCAGCAGCAGGGTGGAGAGATCCATGGCCAGGATCCACTGGCTCATGCGTATATTGATGGCACCGGTTCTCTTTTCCCGCCACATCAACAAGATCTGATGGCCGTACCCTTGGGCCAGCATCAGGCTGATTCCCAGGATCAATACTGTGGCCAGCCAGCGGCCGCTGTCCTGAAGCTGAGGGCCCAGGGTGGCCACCGCCAGGCCGAGTCCCAGAGACAGCAGTGCCAGGGTGCAGACACCTTTGGCCGCCCGCCCCCGCTCCCTGGCCATCTGCAGCAGTATTCCCAGTACCAGCAGGGCGGCCGCCAGCCTGGGCCACACCAGGTAGTGGTTGATGGGGGTGACTGACAGGCCGTAGAGGAAGAAGGACCAATAGGCGAAGTAGCTGACGCTGAACTGATTCAAAGAGAGCAGGTCGGTGGCGGTTTCGCCCCTGGCGCGGCGCTGCAATACGGTGCGCAGCTGGGCCCAGATGCCGTAAAGGCTGGCGACGATCATCAGGCTGTTGAGGCCACCGGCCATATCGAGAAAGGTCATTGAGGCTCCAAAAAAAGGCCCGGCGATTGCCGGGCTGAAGTTGGGAAGGAAAGGGGTTACAGGGTGTCGCCGGGAACTCTGACCCAGCCCTCCATCAGCACCCGGGCGCTGCGGCTCATGATGGCGGAGTCCACCCGCCACTGGCCATTCTGCTGGCTGGCCTGGGCACCCACCTTGAGGGTGCCCGAGGGGTGGCCGAAGCGCACGAAGCTGCGCTCGCCGCCACCGGCGGCCAGGTTCACCAGGGTGCCCGGGATGGCGGCGGCGGTGCCGATGGCCACGGCGGCGGTGCCCATCATGGCGTGGTGCAGCTTGCCCATGGACAGGGCCCGCACATTGAGGTCGATGCTGTCGGCGTCAATCCCCTTGCCGCTGGAGGCGGTGTAGCTTTTCGGTGGGGCGACGAAGGCGATCTTCGGGGTGTGCTGGCGGCTGGCCGCTTCGCCCACCTCCTTGATCAGCCCCATCTTGACGGCACCTATGGCACGCAGCGCCTCGAAGCGTTCCAGGGCGGCGGGATCGGCGTTGATCGCCTCCTGCAGTTCGGTGCCGTCGTAACCCAGGGCCTCGGCGTTGAAGAACAGGGTAGGGATGCCGGCGTTGATCAGGGTCGCTTCCAGTTTGCCTCCGGGGACCAGGGACTCGGGCACCTCCAGGGTATCCACCAAATTGCCGGTGGGGAACATGGCGCCGTCGCCGTCGGCGGGATCCAGGAAGCTGACCTCCACCTCGGCGGCGGGGAAGGTGACCCCATCCAGCTCAAAGTCGCCAGTCTCCTGCACCTGACCGTCGGTGATGGGCACCTGGGCGATGATGGTCTTGTGGATGTTGGCCTGCCAGATCCGCACCGTGGCAATGCCGTTGTCGGGAATGCGGCTCGGGTCCACCAGGCCATTGCTGATGGCAAAGGCGCCTACCGCGGCGGTGAGGTTGCCACAGTTGCCACTCCAGTCGATAAAGGGCTTGTCGATGGCCACCTGGCCGAACAGGTAGTCCACATCGTGGCCCGGCTGGGTGCTGCTGGCCAGAATCACCGTCTTACTGGTGCTGGAGGTGGCGCCGCCCATGCCATCGGTGTGTTTACCGTAAGGGTCCGGGCTGCCGATCACCCTCAGCAGCAGGGCGTCCCGGGCCGGTCCCGGTTGCTGGGCGGCTTCCGGCAGATCGCTGAGGCTGAAGAACACCCCCTTGCTGGTGCCGCCGCGCATGTAGGTGGCGGGGATTTTGATTTGCGGTGGAAACGCCATGGTTTCTCCTTTTACCGGGGCGCGGCAGGCCACGCCCCATGGCTTGTTCTGATTGGGTCTAGCCGGCCGCTTCCGAGGCCAGGAAGTCCTTGGCGAAACGTTGCAGTACGCCACCCGCCTCATAGACGGAGACCTCTTCGGCGGTATCCAGGCGACAGATCACCGGCACTTCCAGGGTGTTGCCGTCGGCTCGGTGGATCAGCAGTGCCAGGGTCGCCCCCGGGGTGCGCTGGCCGATGACGTCGTAGGTCTCGCTGCCATCCAGCCCCAGGGTCAGTCGGGTGGTGCCCGGTTTGAACTCCAGGGGCAGCACGCCCATGCCCACCAGGTTGGTGCGGTGGATGCGTTCGAAACCCTCGGCGACGATCGCCTCGACCCCGGCCAGGCGGACCCCTTTGGCGGCCCAGTCACGGCTGGAACCCTGACCGTAGTCGGCGCCGGCGACGATGATCAGTGGCTGTTTGCGATCCATGTAGGTTTCAATGGCTTCCCACATGCGGGTGACCTGACCCTCAGGCTCGATGCGAGCCAGGGATCCCTGACGGATCTCACCCTGCTCATCCCGCACCATCTCATTGAGCAGCTTGGGGTTGGCGAAGGTAGCTCGCTGGGCGGTGAGGTGATCGCCCCTGTGGGTGGCGTAGGAGTTGAAGTCCTCCTCCGGCAGGCCCATCTTCGCCAGGTACTCGCCGGCGGCAGAGCTGGCCAGGATGGCGTTGGAGGGGGAGAGGTGGTCGGTGGTGATGTTGTCACCCAGCACCGCCAGGGGGCGCATCCCTTTGAGGCTGCGCTCGCCCGCCAGGGCACCCTCCCAGTAGGGGGGGCGGCGGATGTAGGTGCTCATGGGGCGCCAGTCGTACAGAGGGTCGTTGTCCTCACCATAGTCGACGCTGAGATCGAACATGGGCTCGTACACCTGGCGGAACTGCTCCGGCTTCACATGTTGGCCGACGATGGCGTCGATCTCCTCGTCCGAGGGCCAGAGATCCTTGAGGGTTACCGGATTGCCCTGGGGGTCATGGCCCAGCACATCCTGTTCGATGTCGAACCGCACGGTGCCGGCGATGGCGTAGGCCACCACCAGGGGTGGCGAGGCCAGGAACGCCTGCTTGGCGTAGGGGTGGATGCGGCCATCGAAGTTGCGGTTGCCGGACAGCACGGCGGTGGCGTACAGGTCGCGGTCGATGATCTCCTGCTGAATCACCGGGTCCAGGGCGCCACTCATGCCGTTACAGGTGGTGCAGGCGAAGGCGACGATGCCAAAGCCCAGCTTTTCCAGCTCAGGCAGCAGTCCCGCCTCCTCCAGGTAGAGCTGAGCCACCTTGGAGCCTGGGGCGAAGGAGGATTTCACCCAGGGTTTGCGCACCAGTCCCAGCTCGTTGGCCTTCTTGGCCACCAGGCCGGCGGCCACCACGTTCCTGGGGTTGGAGGTGTTGGTGCAGCTGGTGATGGCGGCGATGATCACCGCGCCGTCGGGCATCTTGCCGTCGGCTTCCTGGGCCTGGGCCGCAGCCAGGTCGGTGGCGATGCCGCGCTCGGCCAGATCGGCCGTGGGCAGTCGGCGATGGGGGTTGGAGGGGCCGGCCATGTTGCGGCAGACGCTGGACAGGTCGAACTCAAGCACCCGCTCATAGTCGGCATCGCGCAGGTCATCGGCCCACAGCCCGGTGGTCTTGGCGTATTGCTCCACCAGTTTCACCTGATCCGGATCCCGGCCGGTGAGGGTCAGGTAGTCCAGAGTCTGCTGGTCGATGTAGAACATGCCGGCGGTGGCGCCGAACTCCGGGGTCATGTTGGAGATGGTGGCGCGGTCGCCGATGGTGAGATCCGCGGCGCCGTCGCCGAAGAACTCCAGGTAGGCGGAGACCACCCGCTGCTGGCGCAGGAACTCGGTGATCGCCAGCACGATGTCGGTGGCGGTGATCCCAGGCTGACGCTTGCCGGTCAGGCGCACGCCGACGATCTCCGGCAGGCGCATCATGGAGGCGCGCCCCAGCATCACGTTTTCCGCTTCCAGGCCACCGACGCCGATGGCGATCACCCCGAGGGCATCCACATGGGGAGTGTGGCTGTCGGTGCCGACACAGGTGTCGGGGAAGGCGACGCCGTCCCTGGACTGAATGACCGGGGACATCTTCTCCAGGTTGATCTGATGCATGATGCCGTTACCGGCGGGGATCACGTCCACGTTCTTGAAGGCGGTCTTGGTCCACTCGATAAAGTGGAATCTGTCCTCGTTGCGGCGATCCTCGATGGCGCGGTTCTTCTCAAACGCGTCCGGATCGAAGCCAGCGTGTTCCACCGCCAGTGAGTGGTCGACGATCAGCTGGGTGGGCACCACAGGGTTGACCTTGGCGGGGTCGCCGCCCTGATCGGCAATGGCGTCACGCAGGCCGGCCAGATCCACCAGGGCGGTCTGGCCCAGGATGTCGTGGCACACCACCCGAGCCGGGTACCAGGGGAAGTCCAGGTCGCGTTTGCGGTGGATGATCTGCCCCAGGGCGTCGTCTAGCGTGGCCGGGTCGCAGCGGCGTACCAGCTGCTCGGCCAGCACCCTGGAGGTGTAGGGCAGGGTGGCGTAGCTGCCCGGAACGATGGCCTCTACCGCGGCTTTGGTGTCGAAGTAATCGAGGCCGGTGCCGGGCAGGGGTTTGCGGAATTCTGTGTTCATAGTCTCTACCCAAAGAGTGAAATCCGGGCCGCCGGACGGCGGCCCACTGGGCTGGGGGCGGCTTAGCGCTGGCTCAGCTCGGGTACACTGCGAGGCTCTTCGCCTGTGTAGTCCGCGCTCGGGCGGATGATGCGGTTGTTGGCCCGCTGTTCCATCACGTGGGCGGCCCAGCCGGTCAGGCGGGAGCAGACGAAGATGGGGGTGAACAGCTTGGTGGGGATCCCCATGAAGTGATAGGCGGAGGCGTGGAAGAAGTCGGCGTTACAGAACAGCTTCTTCTCCTGCCACATCAGATCTTCACAGGCCACAGACACCCGGTAGAGACGGTCGTCGCCGTACTCTTCCGCCAGCTTGGCAGACCAGCCCTTGATGATGGCGTTCCTGGGGTCGGACTCCCGGTAGATGGCGTGGCCGAAGCCCATGATCTTCTCTTTGTTGACCAGCTTCTGCTTGAGGATATTGATGGCGTCCTGCTCATCCTTCATATCCTCGATAAGCTCCATGGCCGCCTCGTTGGCACCGCCATGCAGGGGGCCACGCAGGGAGCCGATGGCACCGGTGACGCAGGAGTGCATGTCGGACAGGGTGGAGGCACACACCCGGGCGGTGAAGGTGGAGGCGTTGAACTCGTGCTCGGCGTAGAGGATCAGCGAGACGTCCATCACCTTGGCATGCAGTTCGCTGGGGGCCTTGCCGTGCAGCAGACGCAGGAAGTGGGCACCGATCTGCTCATCTTCGGTCTCGGTGACGATGCGCACGCCGTCGTGGCTGTAGCGGTACCAGTAACAGATGATGGAGGGGAAGGCCGCCAACAGACGATCGGCCATCTCACCCTGCTGGTCGAAGCTGTCTTCGGTTTCCAGGTTGCCCAGCATGGAGCAGCCGGTGCGCATGACGTCCATGGGATGGGCGTCGGCGGGGATCTGCTCCAGCACGGTTTTCAGAGGTTGAGGCAGGCCGCGCAAATTCTTCAGCTTCTCGCGGTAGGCGGTCAGCTCCTGGGCGTTGGGCAGGTGCCCCTTGAGCAGCAGATGGGCCACCTCTTCGAAGCTGACTTTGTCCGCCAGTTCGGCGATGTCGTAGCCGCGGTAGGTGAGTCCGGTGCCGGACTTGCCAACGGTACAGAGGGCGGTTTCACCGGCGCTTTGGCCGCGGAGGCCGGCGCCTCCAAGTGCTTTATCTACCATGATTCTTTCCTTCTCTCCTGAAGTTGCTCTTTGGACTGGATGGGTTACGCCTTGCTGTCGGCGAACAGCTGATCCAGTTTCTGCTCGTAGTCGTGATAGCCGAGGAATTTGTACAGGTCCATGCGGGTCTGCATGTTCTCAACCTGGCTGCGCTGATGACCGTCGGTCTTAAGCGCCTCATAGACGTTGAGGGCGGCGGCATTGGCGGCGCGGAAGGCGGACAGAGGGTAGAGCACCATGTCGGCGCCGGCCTCGAACAGCTCCTCTTTGCCAAACAGTTCGGTCTTACCAAACTCGGTCATGTTGGCCAGGATCGGCGCCTTCACCTGGGCCTTGAACTGACGGTAGTGATCCAGCTCGGTCAGGGCTTCGGCGAAGATCATGTCGGCTCCGGCCTCCAGGTAGGCCTGAGCCCGCTCGATGCCGCTCTCCAGTCCCTCGACCGCCACCGCGTCGGTACGGGCCATGATGACGAAGCTGTCGTCACGGCGGGCATCCACCGCCGCTTTGATGCGGTCGCACATCTCCTCCACGCTCACCACCGCCTTGTTGGGGCGGTGACCACAGCGCTTCTGGGCCACCTGGTCTTCCATGTGCACTGCGGCCACGCCGGCACGCTCGAACTCGCGGATGGTGCGGGCGATGTTGAAGGCGCCGCCCCAGCCGGTGTCGATGTCCACCAGCAGGGGCAGATCGGTGGCGGCGGTGATGCGACTGGCGTCGATCACCACGTCGTTCATGGAGGTCATGCCCAGATCCGGCAGGCCAAAGGAGGCGTTGGCCACCCCGGCACCGGAGAGGTACAGGGCCTGATGGCCGCTCTGTTCGGCCATCAGGGCCATGTAGGCGTTGATGGTGCCGACAATCTGCAGCGGCTTGGCGTTGGCTACGGCGTCGCGAAAACGCTGGCCCGGGGTTGGGATGGTCATCCTGAAATCTCCTCCATTTGGTTTCTCAGTACCCGCTCTGTGTTGGCGCGGCCAGACTCGATGTGGCGGCGCATCAGCAGGGCGGCAAGCTCACCATCGCCGTCGGCGATGGCGTCCAGAATTCGTCGGTGTTGGGCCAGGGCTTCCATGGGACGGCGACCACTGCTGCACTGGTTGCGGTACATCTGCAGCAGGTGGTAAAGGTCGTCGGTCAGGGTGTGGATCAGGGTCTGGTTGCCACTGGCGTGAATGATGCCCAGGTGAAAGTCGATGTCGTCAAACAGGGCGTAGTCGCCGCTCTGATCGGTGAACACCTTTTCTTGGCGTTTGAGCAGCAGCTGCAACTGGGCCAGCTGGCTGGCGCTGATGCGGCTGGCGGCCAGGCGGCAGGCCATGGCTTCAAGTTCGGCCCGAACTTGGTAGAGGTCTCCCAGCTCTTCCGGGGTCAGTTGGGCGACCCTGGCACCGATGTGGGGCGCCTTAACCACCAGGCGGCGCCGTTCCAGTTTCTGCAGGGCTTCCCGCAGAGGGCCGCGGCTGACGCCGTAGCGTGCGGCCAGCTCCTGTTCATTGATCTTGCTGCCGGCAGAGATCTCGCCCTGGACTATGGCCACTTGCAGCTTGTGAGCCAGCTGGTCTGCCAGGGTCAGTTGACGTTGGGATTCGGCCATGATCAAAAAAGCACCAAGTGAGACATGGGTCACAGCTTGGGCGCATTTCGATCGATTGTCAACAATGTGTTAACTTAGACGTTAGTGTAATCTGAGTGGCGTTCAGCGGGGCTTGTGCATTTAAATCATTGATTGTGTTGTGTTTATTTTGTTATTGAATCAGGGTGAAAATGCTGATGATAAATATTTATCTGCGTCTTATTGTCAACAACTCGAGGCGTTGTCGACAATGCCTCAGGATCAAAAAAGGCCCCCAAAGGAGCCTTTTTTTGTTGAACTGAGAGTCACTTTGACGCCAGTGTCCGGTAAAACCCCTGGGCGGTGGCATGCTCCTGCAGCAGCTGCTCAATCTTGTGGTCCTTCTCCTGCCACAGCTCGTTGAGCCAGCGCTGAAACTCGACCCGATACTCCTTATCCCTGTCGTAATCCCCTTGGGGGACTTCGGACATGGGGATGACCCGGACGTCGACGGCGATGGTTTCCAGCTCACCGCCGAGCAGGGAGGCCATGATTTTATCCCGGGCGCCGGGGTAGACGATGGTCAGGTCCACCACATGGCGGAACTGATCCCCCAGGGTGGCCATGGCGAAGGCGATGCCTCCGGCCTTGGGTTTCAGCAGATAGCGGTAGGGGCTGCGCTGGCGCTTGTGTTTCTCCGGAGTGAGCCGCGAACCCTCGATAAAGTTGATCACTGAGGTGGGCATATCCCGGAACTTGGCGCACGCCTTGCGGGTGGTCTCGATATCCTTCCCCTTGAGTTTGGGGTTTTTGGCTACCTGGGATTTGGAGTAGCGGCGCATAAAGGGCATGTCCAGGGCCCAGCAGGCTATGCCCATCAGGGGAATGTAGATCAGCTGATGCTTGAGGAAGAACTTGAGCATGGGGATCTTGTCCCGCAGCACGATGGAGACCACGAAGATATCGGCCCAGCTCATATGGTTGGAGAGCACCAGGTACCAGCCACGGGTGCTGAGTCGCTCATCCAGGCCGGTGATGTCCCAACGGGTGCGGGTGGTCAGGCCGAAGATGGCGTGGTTGAGCACCACCCAGTATCTCATGCAGCCGTTGGCCATGGCGGTCAGTTTGAGCCGCACCACCTTGATGGGCAGCACCAGCTTGAACAGCGCCAGCATCAGGATCAGGGTGCTCCAGAGTGCGATGTTCAACGCCGCCAGGGTGGCGTTTAGCAAAAACAGCACGGGGCTGGGAAGAAAATTCAACATAGTCTATCGGTGTTCATCGTTACTGCAGTCGGACAATTGCCGCTGCTTCTCATGCCACAGGCCATTGAGCCACTGTTGGAACTCGGCCCTCTGCTCC
This sequence comes from Ferrimonas sp. YFM, assembly GCF_030296015.1. NCBI lineage: Bacteria > Pseudomonadati > Pseudomonadota > Gammaproteobacteria > Alteromonadales > Ferrimonadaceae > Ferrimonas > Ferrimonas sp. YFM. The sequence goes on along the minus strand of NZ_AP027368.1, from coordinate 4,456,399 downwards.
GGGGAGTCGTAGCCGATGGCGTGGAGCTCCTCCAGAGAGCGTTGGTCCACGCTGACCCGGATCTCCGGGACCCGGCCGCAGAGGTAATCCCAGAAGCTGGGGGCGCCATTCGGGTAGTAGATGGTGACATCCAGCATCCGCTGTAACTTGGGTCCCATGGCGTCTAGGGTAAAGGCTAAACCCCCTGCCTTTGGTCTGAGCAGTTGCGAAAAGGGGGAATTTTGCCTGTCCCGCTTGGCCTCTGTAAAGCGGGTGCCCTCGACGAAATTCATGATGGTGACCGGTGAAGTCTTGTACTTTTCGCAGGCTTTTTTTGTTGTTTCAATGTCTTTTCCCTTCATATGCGGGTTCTTCTTCAGGTACTGGGAGGAGAAGCGGCGCATAAAGGGAAAATCCAGTGCCCACCAGCACAGGCCGATGACCGGCACGAAGATCAGCTCCCACTTGAGGAAGAACTTGATGAAGGGGATGCGGCGGTTGAACAGGCGTTGCAGCACCAGGATATCTACCCAGGACTGGTGGTTGGAGATCACCATATACCACTGGCTGGGGGAGAGGTCCGGCAGGGAGTGCACCACCATCCGGCTGCCGCTGAGCACCGCCTGATTGAGGTTGTTGATGCTGATCCAGGCGGTGGCACATTGGTCGGCGGCCCAGCTGCAGGCGCGCTTCAGTGAGGTGATGGGCAGCAGTTTCAGCAATCCCAGGCCGAAGACCACGGGAAACCAGAACAGGGTGTTGATGACGTAGCCGGAAAAGGCCAACAGTCCGCGTAAAGTGTTCAACAGATCCATCCGTGACGCAGGCTAAACTTGGGGATATGTTAAACAGCTCTGACCAGTGTCTCAAGGCGGATCTGCCTTTGTCTCAAGGCGGATCTGCCTTTGTCTCTGTACTACTCCAGCCTCAGCTGCGCCATCAGCTTGTCCATGGCCCTGAAGCCAAAGGCCTTGGCCACGTGGGATCGGGTCACCCAATCCTGCTGCTGAAGATCCGCCAGGGTGCGGCTGACCCGCAATATGCGATGAAAGGCCCGAGCTGAGAGCCTAAGCCGGTTGAGCCCCTGCTCGGCGAAGGCGGCGGCATCCTGCTCTATCTTGGCTTCGCTGCCCAATGCCGACGGGGAAAGCCGGGCATTGAGGGTCCCCTGGCGAGCCATGGCACGCTCCCGCGCTGCCAACACCTGGGCCCTGGCCTCCTCTGTGGTCAGGCCCTGAGGCTGATGCTGGCGGGTCAGCTCCCCTGGCGGGAGCCTTGCCACCTCTACCGTCAGATCGAATCGGTCCAGGAAGGGGCCGGAGAGCCGCCCCAGGTAGCGGCGGATCTGGTCCGGGGTAGAGCGGCTTTGGGGGCCGGTTTCGCCGCAGGGGCTGGGGTTCATCGCCGCCACCAGTTGAAACTGGGCTGGGTAGCGCAGTTTGGCGGCGGCCCGGGAGATCACCACCTCGCCAGATTCCAGTGGCTCCCTCAGGCTGTCCAGTACGGTGCGGGGAAACTCGGGCAGCTCATCAAGAAACAGCACGCCGTGGTGTGCCAGGGAGATCTCTCCGGGTTTGGGCAGGCTGCCGCCTCCCACCAGGGAGACCGCCGAGCTGGAGTGGTGGGGGGCACGAAACGGCCGGTGAAGCAGCTGGGCCGGTGACCGGGACAGCCCGGCGACTGAGTGGATGGCCGCCACTTCCAGGGCGCTGGCCACCTGCAACTGGGGCAGCAGATCGCACAGGCGGCTGGCCAGCATGGTCTTGCCTGTGCCAGGGGGTCCCATCAGCAATAGATTGTGACCGCCGCTGGCGGCGATCATCAGCGCCAGTTTGCCCTGTTGCTGGCCGATCACTTCGCTGAGATCCTGATCCCGGTGCCGCATGTCGGGCTGAGACAAAGTCTGCTGTATGGGATCCAGAGGTTCCTGGCCGGTCAGGGCAGCCACCAGCAGCGGCAGGCTGGGGGCCGTCAGGGCATCCAGGTCAGGCACCAGGGACAGTTCGGCACTGCCCTGGGTGGGGACCACCATCTGCCGCCCCGTTGCCTTGGCGGCCAGGGCGGCGGGCAGCAGTCCGGAGCAGGGCCTTATCTCGCCAGATAGAGACAGTTCGCCGAAAAACTCCCGATTTTTAAGGCATGTTCCAGGAAGTTGGCCCGTGGCGCACAGGATCCCCAGGGCGATGGCCAGGTCGAAACGCCCCCCCTGTTTGGGCAGCTCTGCCGGGGCCAGGTTGACCGTCACCCGACGGGCGGGAAACTGAAAGCCGCAACTGCTCAGGGCGGCGCGCACCCGCTCCCTGGATTCCCTCACCGAGGCTTCCGGCAATCCCACCAGGGTGACGCTGGGCAGGCCACCGCTGATGTGCACCTCCACCCGGATCAGCGGGGCGTCCATCCCCAGTTCCGCGCGGGTAAAAACTTGAGCCAACGCCATAAATTGCCTCCTTGCAACTGCGTGGTTACCCTCCATTTTAGCGCCTTCTCAGAGAACACTGTGTTTGTAATATTTGGTTACATTTCTCTTTTTCTCACAAATGGAAAATTTTCTTTGCATCGTTAATTTGGGTGTGCTAATTCTAAATAAGCTTAAATTTCGACCTGTCCGCAAAACGCCTTTGCGGGGGTCACCAACAAGAGAAAAAGACGTAGGAATCGAACCGATGATGCCTGTAACCCTGAACCTAGTCCTAGTCGTGGTCCTGACCGTGGTGATTATTATCACCGGCGGGGGAACGCGTTTGGTTCAGGCACAATCAGCCTAGACGTCAACCAAACAGCCACCCCCCGCACCGAAAGGTCCGGGGGGTTTTTTTTACCCTGTAGTCCACGGAGAGAAGCAACCATGACCCAGATGTATCACCAAGCTGACGCCAACCCGAGTTTATTGCAAGGCAAGACCGTCGCTGTCCTCGGCTATGGCAGCCAGGGCCGCGGCCAGTCCCTGAACCTGCGCGACAGCGGAGTGAATGTAGTCATCGGCCTGCGCCCTGGCGGTGCCAGCTGGAAGCAGGCGGAAGAGGAGGGCTGGCAGCCCGTTCCCTTCGCCGAAGCGGTACGCGACGCCGACGTTGTTATGGTGCTGATCCCCGATATGGCCCAGGCGGACTGCTACAAGGAGCACATCGAGCCCAACATCAAAGAGGGCGCCATGCTGATGTTCAGCCACGGCCTGAACGTTCACTACGGCATGATCGAACCCGCCGCCAACATCGACGTGACCATGGTGGCCCCCAAGGGACCGGGTTACCTGGTTCGTACCGAGTATGAGAAGGGCGCCGGTGTTCCCTGCTTGATGGCGGTGCACCAGGATGCCACCGGCTATGCCCACGCCAAGGCCCTGGCTTACGCCGATGCCATCGGCGGCACCCGTGGCGGTGTACTGACCACCAACTTCAAGGAGGAGACCGAGACCGATCTCTTCGGTGAGCAGGCGGTGCTGTGTGGTGGCGCGGTGGCCATGGTGCGCAAGGGTTGGGAGACCCTGGTTGAGGCGGGTTACCAGCCTGAGCTGGCCTACTTCGAGTGTCTGCACGAGCTGAAGCTGATTGTTGACCTGCTGTACGAGGGCGGCATCTCCCGCATGCACGAGTTTGTTTCCGACACGGCGGCTTACGGCGCCCTGACCCGTGGTGACCGCATCGTCGATGACCGCGCCAAGGAGACCATGAAGCAGGTGTTGGCTGAGATTCAGTCCGGCGAATTCACCCGTCAGTGGGTGGAAGAGTACAAGGCTGGCAGCACCAACTACCGAGCCGCCCAGAAGGCGGAGTGTGAGCACCCAATCGAGAAGGTTGGTGCCGAACTGCGCAGCCGCATGAGCTGGTTGAACCGAGGGGAGTAAGCCGATGATCAGCGGAGCGGAAGCAGTTATTCGTACATTGGAAGGATTCGGGGTGGATACCGTGTTTGGCTATCCCGGCGGTGCCATCATGCCCGTTTACGATGCCATGCTCGACTCGTCCGTCAACCACACCCTGACTCGCCATGAGCAGGGGGCGGCCTTCGCCGCTATTGGTTACGCCCGTGCCTCAGGCAAGACCGGGGTGTGCATTGCCACTTCAGGTCCGGGCGCCACCAACCTGTTGACGGCCCTGGCGGACGCGTACATGGATTCCATTCCGCTGGTCGCCATCACCGGTCAGGTGCCCAATGCGGCCATAGGCACTGACGCCTTCCAGGAGATCGATGTGCTGGGCCTGTCTCTGGCCTGCACCAAGCACAGTTTCCTGGTGCGCACTGCCGATGAGCTGTGTGACACCCTGCAGCAGGCGTTTGCCCTGGCGGCAGAGGGGCGCCCTGGCCCGGTACTGGTGGACATTCCCAAGGACATTCAGCAGGGGATGGTGGAGTATCACCCGCCCCTGACCGCCCACACTAATGGTACCGCCGGCATCGGCGACTTCCCTCTGGAGCGTGCGCACCAGATGTTGAAAGCGGCCAAGCGCCCTGTCCTCTATGTGGGTGGTGGTGTTGGCATGGCGGACGCCGTTGCCGAGCTGCGTCAGTTTATCGACACCACAGGCATGCCTTCGGTGGCTACCCTCAAAGGGATCGGCGCCGTGGCTCCAGGGACGCCGGGCTACATGGGGATGCTGGGGATGCACGGCACCAAGGCGGCCAACATGGCGGTACAGGAGTGTGACCTGCTGATCGCCGTCGGTGCCCGCTTTGACGACCGGGTAACCGGCCGCTTGGACACCTTCGCTCCAGACGCCCAGGTGATTCACCTGGACATCGACCCGGCGGAGTTCTCTAAGCGTAAGGCAGCCCACCTGAGCCACAGCGCCGATCTCAAGCAGGTGCTGCCGGCCATGGCGATGGCGCTGGAGTGTGGTCAGTGGCGTGACCTCTGTGACCAGCGCTCCCGAGACTGGGCGTTCAAGTATGACGCCCCCTTCGAGGGGATCTTTGCCCCCAGGCTGCTCAAGACCATCTCCGATCGCCTGCCCAAGGGCAGCACCGTGGCCTGCGACGTGGGTCAGCATCAGATGTGGGTGGCTCAGCACATGGAGTTCGACGGCCCTGAGACTCACCTCTCCAGTGCCGGCCTGGGCACCATGGGTTTCGGCCTGCCGGTGGGCATCGGCGCCCAGTTTGCCCACCCGGACAAGCCGGTGCTGGTGGTCTCAGGTGATGGCTCTTTCATGATGAACTGCCAGGAGCTGACCACCATCAAGCGGGCCAAGCTGCCGGTGAAGATCCTGCTGCTGGACAACCAGCGCCTGGGCATGGTGAAGCAGTGGCAGGAGCTGTTCTTCGAGGAGCGCTACAGCGAAACCAACCTGTCCGACAACCCGGAGTTCGTGGCCATGGCGGCGGCCTTCGATATCCCTGGGGCCCACATCTGGCGTGAAGACCAGGTGGAGGAAGCTCTGGAACAACTGATAAACAGCGATGGACCTTTCCTTTTACACGTGTCCATCTCCGAAAAAGAAAACGTCTGGCCTCTGGTACCACCCGGGGCATCCAATAGCGATATGATGGAGAAGCAGTCATGAGTCAGCACACTTTGTATATCGAGATGAACCCGGCGCCAGAGGTTTTGGAGCGTGTACTGCGGGTGACCCGCCACCGTGGCTTTACCGTGTGCCATATGCATATGAGCAGCATGGACCGTAAGGCCAACATTGCGGTGACCGTTGCCAGCGAGCGCCCCATTGAGCATCTGACCCGTCAGCTGGACAAGCTGTACGACGTAAAGAATTGTCGCCTGGAGATCTCCCAGGCGCGCATCGCCAACGGCTAATTAAGGAGCACATTGTGAGCCAAGCGGATTTTATCTGGTTTAACGGCAAGATGATGCCCTGGCAGGATGCCCAGGTGCATGTTCTTAGCCATGCCCTGCATTACGGCTCCTCGGTGTTCGAGGGGATCCGTGCTTACCATACTCCCAGGGGACCGGCGGTATTCCGCTTGCAGGAGCACATTCAGCGCCTGTACGACTCCGCCAAGATCTACCGGATGCCCATCCCCTATACCCCGGCGGAGCTGGAACAGGCCTGCCGTGACACCATTGTCGACAACGGCCTGGACAGCGCCTACATCCGTCCTCTGGCGTTCTACGGTAACGTCGGCCTGGGGCTGAACGTGCCTCCGGGCAGTCAGGCCGAGGTGATTGTGGCCTCCTTCCCCTGGCACTCCTACCTGGGTGAAGAGAGCACCAAGCAGGGGGTGGATGTGTGCGTCTCCTCCTGGAACCGCCTGGCGGCCAATACCATGCCCACCGGCGCCAAGGCCGGGGGCAACTATCTCTCCTCCCAGCTGATCTCCGGTGAAGCCAAGCGTCACGGGTACACCGAGGGGATCGCCCTGGACACCAATGGCCAGATCTCCGAAGGCGCAGGTGAGAACCTGTTCCTGGTGAAAAATGGCGTACTGATCACCCCGCCGGTGACCGCCGCCATTCTGCCCGGCATCACCCGGGACACCATCATCACCCTGGCCCGCGATGCGGGGTATGAGGTGAAGGAGGAGGCGTTGGCCCGTGAGGCGCTCTATCTGGCCGACGAGATCTTCATGACCGGCACCGCCGCCGAGATCGTGCCAGTGCGCTCTGTGGATGGCATCCAGGTGGGCGAAGGCGAGCGTGGTCCCATCACCGCCGACATGCAGGCGGCCTTCTTTGGCCTGTTCAGCGGCGTCACCGAAGACAAGTGGGGCTGGCTGGACTACGTCAGCGAAGAGCAGGAAAACAAGCAGGAGTTTGCCGCCTGTACCACGGCAAAAGTGTTGTAATAAAAGGGTAGAACAATGCCGAAACTGAGATCAGCGACCTCCACATCGGGTCGGAATATGGCGGGGGCCCGGGCCCTCTGGCGTGCCACAGGTATGACGGATCAGGACTTCGGCAAGCCCATTATTGCGGTGGCCAACTCCTTTACCCAGTTTGTCCCCGGCCATGTGCATCTCAAGGATATGGGCCAGTTGGTGGCCGGTGCCATTGAGGAAGCCGGCGGGGTCGCCAAGGAGTTCAACACCATCGCCGTGGATGACGGCATCGCCATGGGCCATGGCGGTATGCTCTACTCCCTGCCCAGCAGGGAACTGATTGCTGACTCGGTAGAGTATATGGTCAACGCCCATTGCGCCGATGCCCTGGTGTGCATCTCCAACTGCGACAAGATCACCCCAGGCATGTTGATGGCGTCTTTGCGCCTCAACATCCCGGTGATCTTCGTCTCCGGTGGCCCCATGGAGGCGGGTAAGACCCGCCTGTCAGAACAGTTGATCAAGCTGGACCTGGTGGATGCCATGGTCCAGGCCGCCGATCCCAATGTTTCCGACGAGCAGGCGGAACAGGTGGAGCGCAGTGCCTGCCCCACCTGCGGTTCCTGCTCCGGCATGTTTACCGCCAACTCCATGAACTGCCTGACCGAAGCCCTGGGCCTGTCCCTGCCGGGCAACGGCTCCATGCTGGCCACCCACAGCGATCGTCAGCAGCTGTTCCTGGAAGCAGGCAAGCGCATCGTCGACCTGTGCCGCCGTTGGTATCAGGAGGAGGACGAGACCGCCCTGCCTCGGGGCATCGCCACTCGCGCCGCCTTCGGCAACGCCATGGCACTGGACATCGCCATGGGCGGCTCCACCAATACGGTGCTGCACCTGCTGGCCGCCGCCCAGGAGGCGGAGGTGGCCTTCACCATGGAGGATATGGATGCCCTGTCCCGCCAGGTGCCGCAGCTGTGCAAGGTGGCCCCCTCCACCCCGGATTACCATATGGAAGATGTGCACCGTGCCGGTGGCGTCATCGGCCTGCTGGCGGAGCTGGCCCGTGGCGGCCTGCTGGACACCAGTGTGCCCCATGTGGCCGGCGGTACCCTGGGACAGGTGCTGGAGCGCTACGACATCAAGGGCACCACCGAGGAGAGCGTGCTGGAGTTTTATCGTGCCGGCCCCGCCGGGGTGCGCACCACCCAGGCCTTTTCCCAGTCCTGCCGTTGGCAGGAGCTGGACGACGATCGTGAGAACGGCTGCATCCGCAGCGTCGAGCACGCCTACTCGTCCGAAGGGGGACTGGCGGTGCTCTCCGGTAACCTGGCACCCAATGGCAGCATAGTGAAGACCGCCGGGGTGCCGGACGACTGCCTGACCTTTACCGGACCTGCCCGGGTCTATGAAAGCCAGGAGTCGGCGGTGGCCGGCATCCTCGACGGTGAGGTCCAGGCCGGTGAAGTGGTGGTGATTCGCTACGAGGGGCCCAAAGGGGGCCCGGGCATGCAGGAGATGCTTTACCCCACCAGTTATCTGAAATCCATGGGACTGGGGCAGAAGTGCGCCCTGATCACCGACGGCCGCTTCTCCGGCGGTACCTCCGGGCTGTCCATCGGTCACGTCTCTCCCGAGGCGGCCAGTGGCGGGGTGATCGCCCTGGTGGAGAACGGCGATACCATCCGCATCCATATTCCTCAGCGCACCATCGCCCTTGAGGTGGATGAACAGACATTGGCAGAGCGTGCCGCCAACTGCAGTTTCAAACCGCAGAGCCGTCAGCGTCAGGTGAGCCCGGCGCTGAAGGCCTATGCCATGCTGGCCACCAGCGCCGACAAGGGCGCGGTGCGGGATCTTTCCAAGCTGGAGGAGTCCTGATGGCCGCCCTGCCTAAGCCACAGACTCAGGATCTGGCTCAGGAGTATCTGCGCCGCATCCTGATGGCGCCGGTGTATGACGTGGCCAGACTCACCAGCCTGGACCCCATGGCCAAACTCAGCGCCCGACTGGGGGCGCAGGTGTGGCTGAAGCGGGAAGATCAGCAGCCGGTGCACTCCTTCAAGCTTCGCGGCGCCTACAACTGCATCCATCAGTTGTCGGAACCGAAACGGGCCTGTGGTGTGGTGGCAGCCTCCGCCGGCAATCACGCCCAGGGGGTGGCTCTCTCCGCCAGTCGCCTGGGGATCCGGGCGGTGATTGTGATGCCGGCCACCACCCCGGACATCAAGGTGGACGCGGTTCGCGGCCATGGCGGTGGGGTGGTGCTGTTCGGAGACAACTTCGATGCCGCCTATGGCCACGCCCGTGAGTTGGCGGAGAGTCAGGGGTTGACCCTGATCCCGCCCTTCGACGACCCGGCGGTGATCGCCGGTCAGGGCACCATAGGCCAGGAGCTGTTGCAGCAGCAGCGTCAGCTGGATGCGGTGTTTGTGCCCGTGGGCGGAGGTGGCCTGGTGGCCGGGGTCGCCGCCTACATCAAGGCGCTGGCGCCCCACATCAAGGTGATAGGAGTGGAACCGGAAGACGCCGCCTGTCTCAAGGCCGCCCTGGCTGCCGGCTACCCGGTGACCCTGGACAGGGTGGGGCTGTTTGCCGACGGGGTGGCGGTGAAGCGCATCGGTGAGGAGCCCTTCAGGGTGGCGCAGCAGTGTGTGGATCAGGTGATCACCGTCAGCACCGATGAGATCTGTGCGGCAGTCAAAGACATCTTCGAGGACACCCGGGCCATCGCCGAGCCCGCCGGTGCCCTGGCTCTGGCGGGGCTGAAGCGTTATCGCGAAGGCAAGGAGGGGGATGAAAAACTGGCGGCGATCCTGTCCGGCGCCAACGTCAATTTCCACAGCCTGAGATACGTCTCCGAGCGGTGTGAACTGGGTGAGGGCAAGGAGGCGGTGCTGGCGGTGACCATCCCGGAGAAGAAGGGCAGTTTCCTGCGCTTCTGCCAATTGCTGGGACAGCGCTCCATCACCGAGTTCAATTACCGGCTGGCGGGCCGGGACAGTGCCAACATCTTCGTCGGTTTGCGCATCGCCGATGCCCAGGAGCTGGCCAGGATCAGTGACACGCTGTCCCGTGAGGGCTACCCCCATGAGGATCTGTCACAGGATGAGACCGCCAAGCTGCACGTTCGCTACATGGTGGGGGGCCAGCCACCGCAGCCGGTGCGCGAGCGTCTGTTCCATGTGACCTTCCCGGAACACCCTGGCGCCCTGCTGCAGTTCCTGCTGCGCCTGGGTCAGCGCTGGAACATCTCCCTGTTCCACTATCGCAACCATGGCGCCGCCTACGGCCGGGTGCTGATGGGGCTGGAGTGTGGTGCCGACGGAGACGAGGAGCTGAGCTCCTTCCTGGCGACCCTGCCTTTGGAGTGCCGGGAAGTGACCGAATCGGCGGCTTACCGCTACTTCCTGCGCTGACCTTCCGAACAGATTGTCCATACTTTGATCACCTTCAGGCCCCATACTCATGGGGCCTGTTTGTTTTCTTGTGTGATCTGGATCACTTTTATCACACTTGGTTACACAGGTTTCTTAGACATACATACGTGCATGTCTGTAAACTGCGCTCAATCAAATTTGGGGCAGTGGGACCCGATCCCTGAATCCCTCTCAGTATCGTCGGCCGGATTGAGTTACCGGCCACAAGGAGTTCGGTAATGTTCAAGCGCTTTGCCTTGGTTGTGGGTGGTTTGCTGGTGATTCTGGCGATCATCGGCGGCATCAAGTTCAAACAGATTCAAGAGGGCATGGCTCAGTTCGCTGCGTACACGCCGCCTCCTGAGACCATCTCCGTGGTGGAGGCCAGGACCGAGAGCTGGCGCCCCCAGGTGGCCAGTGTGGGTACCCTGAACGCCATCGAGGGGATCGAGCTGGCGGCGGAGGTGTCAGGCACCGTCGACGGCATCCTGTTCAAGAGCGGCCAGCAGGTGGAAGCGGGTCAGCTGCTGATCACCCTGAACGACGATGTGGAGCAGGCGAACCTGTTGAGCTACCAGGCTCAGGCGGAGTTGGCGGCCATCAAGTTCAAGCGTAATGAAGGCCTGTTCCGTAAGAACAACATCTCCGAAACCGACTTCGACCAGTCCAGCGCCGACCTCAAGGTGGCCAACGCCAACGTCGAGCAGACCCGGGCCACCATTGCCAAGAAGAACATCCGTGCGCCCTTCACCGGTGTACTGGGCATCCGTAAGTTCTCCATGGGTCAGTACATCCAGAATGGCGATGCCCTGGTGACCCTGCAGGATACCCGCTCCCTCTATGCCGATTTCTCCGTGCCAGAACAGTACCTGCCCAGCCTGTATACGGGCCAGGAGGTGGTGTTCCACGTCAGTGCCGCCCCTGAGAAGGAGTTCCGTGGTCAGGTGATCGCCGTGGAAGCCAAGGTGGACGAGAAAACCCGTAATATCGCCATCCGTGCCAAGGTGCCCAACCAGACCGGTGAGCTGCACCCGGGCATGTACGCCGACATCCGCCTGCTGATGCGTGACACCCTGACCCCCATCGTGGTGCCCAGCACCGCCGTGGCCTACAGCCCCTTCGGTGATGCGGTGTTCGTGGTAGAGAAGGACGACAAGGGCCAACAGGTGGCGCGTCGCATCTACGTCCAGGTGGGTGAGCAGCGAGGCGATCTGGTCTCCATCCTCAGTGGCCTGGAGCCCGGGATGCAGGTGGTCAATGCGGGTACCTCAAAGCTGGAGAACGGCACGCCGGTGACCATCTCCAACGCCGTGGAACTCTAAGGGGTACCCATGAAGTTTACCGATATCTTTATTCGCCGTCCGGTCCTGGCCATCGTTCTCAACCTGCTGTTGCTGGTGTTCGGTGCCCGGGCCCTGATGGACATGCAGGTGCGCCAGTATCCGGACATGGAGATTGGCCAGATCGACGTCACCACCGTTTACCCCGGTGCCAACGCCGAGCTGGTGCAGGGCTTTGTGACCCAGCCCATCCAGGAGGCGATCTCCTCCGCCGAGGGGATCGACTATGTGACCGCCAGCTCCAAGGCCGGTGTGTCCACCATCTCCGTGTTCCTCAACCTGGGCTACGACGCCAATACCGCCATGGCGGAGATGCTGACCAAGCTCAACGAGGTCCAGGGCCGTCTGCCCCAGAGCATCGACGATCCGGTGATCGCCAAGAGTGTGGCCGGTGGCGGGGCCATCATGTACCTGGCCTACTTCAGCGACACCATGAATGGCGTGGAGATCACCGACTACCTGAAGCGGGTGGTGCAGCCCAAGTTCACCGAGGTGGAGGGGGTGGCGGAAGCCCAGCTCTACGGTGAGAAAGAGTTCTCCATGCGCATCTGGCTGGATCCGGTGCGGATGCAGGCCAATGGGGTGACCGCCGATCAGATCAATCAGGTCCTGACCCAGAACAACTTCCAGTCCGCCGCCGGTGAGGTGCGTGACAGCTACACCGTGACCTCGGTGCGGGCTTCCACCTCCCTGCAGGATGAGGCGTCGTTCGGCAACATCACCGTGAAGAGCGACGGCAACACCGTGGTGCGTCTGCGCGACGTGGCCCGTATCGAGCTGGCGGCCAAGTCCGAGAAGGTGCAGGGCCTGTTCAAGGGCACCCCAGCGATCTTCGTGGGCATCACCACCACCCCGGAAGCCAACCCCCTGGATGTGGCCAAGGGCGTGTACAAGGTGCTGCCGGAGATCGAGCGTAACCTGCCCGACGGCCTCAATCAGGTGATGAACCACGACTCCACCGAGTTCATTCAGGAGTCCATCGACGAGGTGCTCTCCACCCTGGGTGAAGCCGTGGTGATCGTGGTGATCGTGGTGTTCCTGTTCCTGGGCTCCCTCCGCAGTGTGATGATCCCCATCGTCACCGTCCCCCTCTCCCTGGTGGGGGTGGGTCTGGTGATGCTGGGTCTGGACTTCTCCATTAATCTGCTGACTTTGCTAGCGCTGGTTATGGCCATCTCCCTGGTGGTGGATGACGCCATCGTAGTCGTGGAGAACGTTCACCGTCACATTGAGGAGGGGCTCTCCCCGGTGCGGGCCGCCGTGGTCGGCGCCCGTGAGATCGCCATGCCGGTGATCGCCATGACCATCACCCTGGCGGCGGTGTACGCGCCCATCGGCTTCATGGGTGGCCTGACCGGGTCCCTGTTTACCGAGTTTGCCTTTACCCTGGCCGGCGCGGTATTGATCTCCGGCTTTATCGCCCTGACCCTGTCGCCGATGATGGCCAGTAAGCTGCTGAACAAGGAAGACTTGCACAAGCCCTTCCCTCAGTTCCTGGATCGTCTGTTTGACCGGGTGAAGGATGGCTATCAGCGAATCCTGGAGCAGGTGGTCGGCTACTACAAGGCGGCCATGGTGACCGCAGCCGTGCTGCTGTTTGCCGCCATCGGCGCCATGTTCATGATGACCCAGTCTGAGCTGGCTCCGGACGAAGATCAGGGTTACCTGTTCAACATCGCCAGCGGCCCGGACAACGCCAACGTGAACTACGCCGTGGCCTATGGCCATGAGTTCATCAACATGGCCTCCCAGTACCCCGAGTACAACATGGCCCTGGTGTTTGCCGGTTACCCCAGCGAGAGCGGTTTCTTCTCGGTGCTGGGCCTTAAGCCCTGGAGTCAGCGGGAGCGCAGCCAGATGGAGATCCAGCCCCAGGTGCAGCGCGATGCCAAAGGGATTGCCGGCCTGGAGATCTTCAGTGTGAACCCACCGGCCCTGCCCGGGGTGGCCTCCGGCCTGCCGGTGAACTTCGTGGTGACCACCACCGCGGATCACGCCACCCTCAACGAGGTGATGACCAAGCTCAAGCGCGAAGCGCTGCAGAGCGGCCTGTTTATGGTGGTCAACAGCACCCTGAAGATGAACAAGCCCCAGGTCCACATCGAGATCGACCGGGAGAAGGCGGGTCAGCTGGGGATCTCCATGCAGACCATCGGCAGCGTGCTCTCCACCCAACTCGGGGATTTCCGCACCAACTACTTCGACATTCAGGGACGCAGCTATGAGGTGATCCCTCAGGCGGATGCACCGTTCCGCTCCACTGCGGACCGCATCGCCGACCTCTATGTCAGCAGTGACACCGGTGCCTCCATTCCCCTCTCCACCGTGGTAACGGTGAAGGAGGAGGTGATCCCCAATGCCCTGACCCAGTTCCAGCAGCTGAACTCGGCCACCCTGGAGGCGATGCCCATGCCCGGTGCCGCCACCATTGCCGACGCTCACACCTTCCTCAAGGCCAAGCTGCAGGAGATTGCGCCCAAGGGCTACGCCTACGATTTCGGCGGCCAGAGCCGGCAGTTTGAGACCGAAGGTGGCGCCCTGTACGTCACCTTTGCCCTGGCCCTGGTGGTGATCTTCCTGGTGCTGGCGGCTCAGTTTGAAAGCTGGCGGGATCCCGTGGTGGTGTTGGTGACCGTGCCTTTGTCGATCTTCGGTGCGATGATTCCCCTGTTCCTAGGGGCGGCCACCCTGAACATCTACACCCAGGTGGGTCTGATCACCCTGGTGGGCCTGATCTCCAAGCACGGCATCCTCATCGTGGAGTTTGCCAATCAGCTGCAGCGCACCGGTAAGGACAAGGCGGAAGCGGTGATTGAGGCGGCGGCCCTGCGTCTTCGCCCGATCCTGATGACCACCGCGGCCATGGTGCTCGGGGTGATGCCTCTGGTGCTGGCCTCCGGTGCCGGTGCGGTTTCCCGCTACAACATCGGCCTGGTGATCACCGTGGGCCTGTCCGTGGGCACCCTGTTCACCCTGTTTGTGGTGCCGGTGATGTACACCCTGCTGGCCAAGAGCATCAGCGTAGAGGAGGAGCAGGCGATGCTCCAGGAGACTCGCGCCTAGGCCCTGGTCTGCAGAACGAAACGAACCTGACTTTGACGAGTCCGGGCCACCCTTCGGGGTGGCCTTTTTTGTAAAGCGCGCCAAAAAACAGTGTAGAAGACTTGATCAAATCTAAATAGTAATTATTATCATCCGCATTCAAATAAATGAGTCAACTCAATTATAGGGACCGGATACCATGTTCAAGCCTTCACCCACAGCACTGGCCATCCTGGCCACCCTCGCTGCTCCCCATACCCTGGCCGAAGAGGCCAAGGCCACCCTGTTCGATGACGTGGTGGTCTCCGCCAGTCGCACCTCTGCCCAGAAGGCCGAAGAGGTGCCGGCGGCCATGATGGTGGTGGATGCCCAGCAGATCGACGATCGTCAGATGAACAACATCGCCGACTTGGTGAAGTATGAGCCTGGGGTCGAGGTGAGCGGCAATGGCCGTTTCGGCCTGCAGGATGTCACCATCCGCGGCATCGGCGGCAACCGGGTGAAGATCATGATCGATGGGGTGGACCAGATCAACGGCTACGACTCCGGCACCCAGTTTATGCGCTCCAGCCGCAACTTCGTCGACATCGACAGCCTCAAGCAGGTGGAGGTGACCAAGAGTCCCGCTTCCAGCCTCTATGGCAGCGACGCCATCGGCGGGGTGGTGGCTTTCACCACCAAGGACCCGGCGGACTATCTTGAGGCCGGGGACGATACCGCCCTGTCCATCAAGGCAGGCTACCGGGGCGACAGTCAGACCTTCTCCGAAACCCTGACCCTGGCCAATCGCAGCGGCGACTGGGAGTCCCTGTTGCTCTACACCCGCCGCGACGGCCATGAGACCGAGACCCAGGGCAGTGTGGGCGGCATTGGCGACGACCGCACCAAGGCCAACCCCATGGACGTTACCAACAATAACGTGTTGGCCAAACTGATCTACGCCGGCCAGGGCAATCATCGGGCCGGTGTGGTGGCCGAGTATTTTGATTCCACCACAGAAGGGGATCTGCTCTCCGAAAACGATGGCGAGCCCGGCGCCCCCGGGGTGACCTACGCCAATATGCAGGCGGATGACACCAGCACCCGTAGCCGTTTTGGCCTGTTTCACGACTGGCAGGCCAACCTGGCCGCCTTCGATACCCTGAGCTGGAAACTGGACTACCAGGACAGTGAGTCCGATCAGGTGACCCGCAACTGGTACTCCTTCTATCAGACCAACCGGGCCATGTCCCGTCAGTATCAGGAGACCAGCTGGCAGTTCTCCCTGGACCTGGCCAAGTCCCTGGAGAGCGGCTCGGTGAAGCATGAGATCAGCTATGGCGCCGACTTCAACCGGGAAGACCTGGAGAACCTGAATATCACCACCTATGAGAGTGACCGTCCCACCGACATCGCCCGGTATGCGCCCAAGGCCGAGGCCACCACTTACGGCCTCTACCTGCAGGATGAGATCAGCATCGGGGCACTGACGGTGATCCCCGGCCTGAGGTACGACAACACCGAGATGAAGCCGCAGATCGACGAGTATTACCACGGTGGCGACGATTTCAAAGACCACAAGAGCGACAAGCTCACCTGGCGCCTGGGCACCCTGTATCAGTTCACCGACAGCCTCACCGGCTTCTTCAACTACGCCCAGGGGTTCCGCTCTCCGGACCTGAAGGAGATGTACTACGCCGAGGACAGCGGTCGGGGTTATGCCCTGCTGGCCAACCCGGATCTGGAGCCGGAGGAGAGCGATGCCTTTGAATTGGGGCTGCGTGGTGCCGGCAGCTTCGGGGCCGCCGAACTGGTGCTGTTCTACAACCAGTACGACAACTTCATCGAACAAACCACGGATTACTCCAACCCCGCCTACCCCTATGGACTGCTGCAGTACAACAACGTTTCGGAAGCCACCATCAAGGGCGCCGAGTTCAAGAGCCAGTTGTGGCTGGATGCATTGATGGGGGCCCCTGAGGGGATGAGCCTGACCTTGTCGGTGGCCTACGCCGAGGGTGAAAACGACACCAAGGGCGTTCCGCTGAACAGCATCAGTCCCTTGAGCGGCGTCATCGGCCTGGCCTATGACGATGCGGACGGCATCTGGGGCGGCACCCTGGACTGGACCCTGGTTCAGGGTAAGGATGAGTCCGACATCGACCCACCATCGGACCGCACCGGTAGCCCGGTCACCCCTTATACCACCGCCGGCTATGGGGTGCTGGACCTGACCGCCTACTACAACGTCTCCGAGGCTTTTGTGATTCGTGGCGGGGTATTCAACCTGCTGGACAAGAAGTACACCCGCTGGGACGACGTGTCCAGCATCGAGGCTGGCCGAACCAACATGGACAGGTTTACCCAGCCCGGCACTCATGTGGGGATCAACGCCACCTACAGCTTCTAAGAGACCCCGTTTCCTGACGTCACTGGCTGCCTCCGGGCAGCCTTTTTTATGGATGAGCGTTTAAAACGCCCAATTGCTTTGGTCCTATACCCAGCCCCAGTTAAACCGTGCTAACTTGGGATATTCTTTTTCACTCAGGCCAATTTGCAGGAAGGTCGCCATGTCGTTCAAGCCGTTCAACCCGCCGTCCCGGACCCTGATGGGCCCCGGTCCCTCCGATGTTCATCCTCAGGTGCTGCAGGCCCTGGGTAAGCCCACAGTGGGCCACCTGGATCCCAGCTTCATCGCCATGATGGATGAGGTAAAGGCGCTGTTGCAGTACGCCTTCCAGACCGAAAACCCCTTCACCATTGCCGTGTCGGCGCCGGGCAGTGCCGGCATGGAGACCTGCTTCGTCAACCTGATGGAGCCCGGTGAGAAGGTGATCGTCTGCCGCAACGGGGTGTTTGGTGAGCGGATGCGTCAGAACGTTGAGCGCCTGGGCGGTGAAGCCGTGGTGGTGGACGATGCCTGGGGCACCCCGGTGAGCATCGACAAGGTGGAAGCGGCCCTCAAGGCTCACCCCGACGCCAAGTTCCTCGCCTTCGTTCACGCCGAGACCTCCACCGGCGCCCTGTCCGACGCCAAGGCGCTGTGTGCCCTGGCCCGGGCGCACGACTGCCTCTCCATCGTCGATGCGGTGACCTCCCTGGGTGGGGTTGAACTGCGGGTGGACGAGTGGGGCATTGACGCCATCTACTCAGGCAGCCAGAAGTGCCTCTCCTGTGTCCCCGGCATCTCTCCGGTCTCCTTCTCTCCCAGGGCGGTGGCCAAGTTGGAAGCCCGCCAAACTCCGGTGCCCAGCTGGTTCCTGGACCAGACTCTGGTGATGGGCTATTGGAGCGGCACCGGTAAGCGCAGCTACCACCACACCGCCCCGGTGAACAGCCTCTATGCCCTGCATGAATCCCTGCGCCTGCTGCACGAAGAGGGGCTGGAGAACGCCTGGGCCCGCCATGCCAGCATGCATCAGAAACTTAAGGCAGGACTGGAGAAGCTGGGCCTGAGCTTCGTGGTGGAGGAGGCCCATCGCCTGCCTCAGCTGAACGCCGTCTACATCCCCCAGGGGGTGAACGATGCCGAGGTGCGCAGCCAGTTGCTGAACCGGTTCAACCTGGAGATCGGTGCCGGTCTGGGGGATCTCGCTGGCAAGGCGTGGCGCATCGGCCTGATGGGGTACGCCGCTCGAGAAGAGAACGTCACCCTGTGCCTGGGCGCCCTGGAAGAGGTGCTGAGCTAGCTGCGAGGCCAGGAACAAAAAGGCGCCCCAGTGGGCGCCTTTTTCGTGGTGGTTCGGCACAGGTTAGTGCTGATCCAGCCATTGGGTCAGGGCGTCCATCACCTGATCGCGGATCGCCGGGATCTCGGCCACCAACTCGTGACGGGCATTGGGCAGGGTGAGCATCTTCAGGGCCGGGCTGTTGGCCACCGCCTGGGCCATCACCTGGTTGTCCACCACGGTGTCGGCACCGGCCTGCATCACCATGGTGGGGGTGCGCAGCTTGTCCACCTGATCCAGGATCCGGTCCATGGCCTGGAAGGATTCCATCAGCCAGTGATTACTGGGAGAGCCCAGCTGTAGCTGGGGCACCTGCTGATGCAATTCCAGCAGCGCCTGGTAGCGGTCAGCATCCTGGGTCATCTCATTCTCTTCGAAGGGCACTGGCTGGTAGTCGGTGCCGCCTGGGATGTAGCCAGGGGTCCCCTGGCTGCGGTTCCACCAGGCCAGGGCGGAGACCACAGGCTCCAGGGCCCAGCGGGGGCCAGGGAGGTTGATGCCGTACATGGGGGCGAAGAACACCGCGGCGTCGAAGGTCTCCGGGTGGCGCAGCATGTAGAGGGTACCGACGGCACCGCCCATGGAGTGGGCCACCAGATAGAGCTTCTTGGGCCCGGAGGGTTGCACCACCTGAGTGAGGAAGGTGTGCATGTCCTCCACATAGTCGTCGAAACGCTGAACATGACCCAGAAACGGGTTGTCGGTAAGCCGGTCGGAGAAACCCTGGCCCCTGTGGTCCCAGATGTAGATCTCCAGGCCAGCCTGCAGCAGATCCCTGACCAGGGTCTCATACTTGAGGTATCCCTCGGTGCGACCGCTGGCGATCACCACGGTGCCCTTCGGGCTTTCTGGAGTCAGGTGGGCATAGCGCAGTGTCAGGCCGTCGACGCCGGTGAAGGCTCCCTGCTTGGCTTGTTGCCACAGGGAGGGGTGCGCCAGAGCCGGTTGAGTCATAACAAGTCCCAAAAGAAACAGAAAGCTGCGTAGCATAGTGGCATCAACGGTTATTGGGAAGCCTTGGCCTGTTGCCGGGCTTCAAAGGCGGCCAACTGCTCGGCAGTGGCGGGCTTCTGATACTTGGTCTTCCAGCTGTCGTAGGACTCGCCGTAGACCACCTCTCTGGCCTGATCGTAATCCACCTCTTCTCCGCGCTCCTTGGCTTCCGCCATGTACCATTTGGCCAGGCAGTTGCGGCAGAAATCCGCCAGGATCATCAGCTCGATGTTCTGCACCTCCTTGTGGTTGTCCAGGTGGCTGAGCAGGCGGCGGAAGGTGGCGGCTTCAATTTCGGTCTGGGTGTGTTTATCCATAATCTCTTGCATCTCCTTGTGGGGGAAACGTCAGTGTACCCCCATCTGAGTCACTATAGTATCCAACAGGGCATGTTGATACTCTGGTAGGACCGCCCATCAGATGGGTATCTCACGGAGAGATCTCTTGAAGTTTGAACACTTTGGCCAGGGGAGCCCCACCCTGGTTTTCAGCCATGCCAATGGCTTTCCCCCGGCCACCTACCGTCAGCTGTTTCAGGCCTGGGGGGCGGCGGTGGAGGCGCCCCTGCTCAAGCCCCTGACCACCCCGGTGGATGAGGCGGCCAGTGACATCTGGTGGCACATGGCCGAGGAGCTGGCCCATTGGCTGGAGAGCCAGTCCGAACCCAGATTGCTGGCGGGCCACTCCATGGGGGCGGTGGTCAGTTGCCTGGCGGCGATGCGTTGTCCGCACAAGGTGGCGGGGCTGATCATGCTGGATCCGGTGTTTCTGCCCACCCGCTGGGTGGCCCCCATGCGGCTGATGCCCAAACGCTTCAAGGTGAAGCAGCCTCTGGTGGCCAAGACCCTGCGTCGCCCCCATCAGTTCGATGACCACCAGGGCGCCTTCCAGTTTCACCGGGGCAAGCGGGTGTTCGCCGGCATGGACGATGAGGCGCTCACCGATTACATCCATGCGGCCTTCGAACCCAATGAGCAGGGGGTGGCACTGAGGTACAGTCGCGAGTGGGAAGCGCACATCTATCAGACCGCCCCCTGGATCTGGCCCAGGCTGGGCAGGCTCAAGGTGCCGACTTTGATCATTCGCGGCGCCAACAGTGACACGGTGACCCCGGGGAGTTGGGCGCGCATCGGCCGCCTCTGCCCCGAGGCCAGCCGCGTCGAGCTGCCGGAGTGTGGCCATCTGCTGCCCATGGAGCGACCGCAGGCGGTGGCGACCGCCATACATCAGTGGCTGGATACGCTGAGGTAGGCCGTGAAACTCAAGAGGTGCCCTGGGGCACCTCTTGTTGTTTTAGCCTTGCTGGCTGCTGATCCACTGACGCACTATGCGCTCTAGTTCTGCCAGGGGCACCGAGCCGTTGGCCAGGACGGCGTCGTGGAAACTGCGGATGTCGAACCTGTCCCCCAGTGTCTGCTGTGCCTCATGACGCAAGCGCCACAGGGTCAACTCGCCCATCTTGTAGGAGAGGGCCTGTCCCGGCCAGGAGATGTATCTGTCCACCTCGGTGGTGACGTTGTGCAGGGAGAGGGCGGTATTGTTGGCCATAAAATCGATGGCCTGCTGGCGGCTCCAGCCCTTGGCGTGGATGCCGGTGTCCACCACCAGGCGACAGGCGCGCCACATCTCGTAGCTGAGACGGCCAAAGTCGGCGTAGGCGTCCTCATAGTAGCCCGCTTCCACCCCCAGCTTCTCCGAGTACAGGCCCCAGCCCTCGCCGAAGGCGCTGATGTAGTGGTAGCGGCGCAGGGGATGCACCTCCCCCAGCTCCCGGGTCAGGGAGATCTGCAAGTGGTGGCCAGGCACCGCTTCATGCAGGGTGAGGGCGGGCAGGGCATAGAGGGGGCGCTTGTCCAGGGCGTAGGTATTGACCCAGTAGTAGCCTGGCTGATGATCGCCGCTGGGGCCGGAGTAGCGGCCCGTGGTGTACTTGGGGGCGATCTCCGCCGGTACCGCCATCACCCCGTAGGGGGTGCGCGGCAGCTTGCCGAAGAACTGCGGCAGCATGGCATCGGCCCTCTTGGCCAGCCAGGCCGCTTCCCGCAGCAGCTGCTCCGGGGTTTCCGCATAGAAGCGCGGGTCTGTGCGCAGGAAGGCCAGGAAGTCGGCAAAGTCCCCCTCGAACGCCAGCGCCTCAATGATCGCCTCCATTTCGGCGCGAATGCGGGCCACCTCTTCCAACCCCAACTGATGCACCTCGTCCGGGGTCATCGGCAGGGTGATGAAGTGATTCACCCGGTTGGCGTAGTAGGCGTCGCCCTCCGGCAGCTCGCCGGCGGCGATGCTGGTGCGGGCCCCGGGCCGGTACTCTTCAACAAAGAAGGTCAGGTAATCACGGTAGGCGGGCAGCACCTGCTCCTGGACCGCTTTGAGGCCGGCGCGCTTGAGGGCCTCAGCGTCTGCCAGGTCCTCGGGCAGGGTGGTGAAGGGCTGATAGTAGAGGCTCTGTTTGGCGTCATCGGGCAGGTAGGCTTGGATGGAGCTTTCAAACCCCGCAAGCACCACCTGGGGCTGGGTGTAGCCGAGCCGCACCCCTTCGCGCATCCAGTGGATCTGCTGCTGGAACAGCTCAGGCAGGGCCGCCAGCCGGGACAGATAGGCCTGGGCCTGTTGGGGGGTGCTTAGGCTCAGGCCGGCGGCGATGCCGGCCACCTCATTGTGAAAGCCCCCCTCGGCGGTCAGGGGCATCAGGTATTCGTGGAAGCGATAGCTGTCGCTGCGGTTTTCCAGGATCCCCATCAGGATAGACAGGTTGATTCGGCCCTCATCGCCAAGGGCGTCGGTGTCGATGCTCCGGGCCTGAGTCAGCAGGGCCTGGTTGGCGTCATAGGCGCTCTTCAGCGCCTGGGGGCTGTGATCGTCCAGCCTGGCCAGGGCATCGGCATCGCCAAAGTGCGCGGCCATCTGCGGAGAGCGTGCCAGCTGTTGCTGCCAGGCCTGATCCATCAGGTCGATGACTCTGTCGTCGGCACTGGGGGGCTGGGTGGCGGCGCAGCCGGTCAGCACCAGCAGGGCACCGATAAGCCAGTTTTTCATGATCCTGTCCCTATGTTGGCAATCAGTTTTTAATTATTCTTAAACCGTCATAAACGGCGCCCCAATTTTATACAGATTCTCCGGGTTTGTTGTTGGCAAATAACATCCCTTTACCAAAAAGAGAGACCCATGATTGATCAAGGCATACTCCTGACCGACCTGCATCGTCACCTCGATGGATCGGTGCGTCCCGAAACCGTGCTGGATCTGGCCCGTCAGTTCAATGTGACCCTGCCCGCCTATGAGATGGACGCGCTGCGCCCCTACCTGCAGGTGATTGACCGCTGTCCCTCGGTGGAGGCGTTGCTGGCCAAGCTGGATTATCAGGTGGCGGTGCTGGGGGATCTGGATGCGGTGAACCGGGTGGCCTATGAGAATGCCCTGGATCTGGCCGCCAATGGGGTGGATTACGGCGAGTTGAGGTTCTCTCCCGCCTACATGGCCGGTCCCCACGGCTTGCCTCTGGAGGGGGTAGTGGAAGCGGTGATCGATGGGGTGGCCCGCGGTGCCCGGGACAGCGGCATCATGATCAACCTCATCGGCATCCTCTGCCGCGGCGACGGCCCACAAGCCTGTCACCGGGAGCTGGATGCCATCCTCAGCCGGAAAGAGCAGTTCGTTGCCTGCGATCTGGCGGGTGATGAGGAGGGGTTCCCCGGGGACCTGTTCGTGGATCACTTCAAACGGGTACGGGATGCCTACCTCAATGTCACCATCCACGCCGGTGAGCCCGGTCCGCCGTCCTCCATCTGGCAGGCGGTGACCGAGCTGGGGGCCACCCGTCTGGGGCATGCCACCACGGCGCCACAAGATCCTCGCCTGCTGGCGTTTCTCAAGGAGAAGGGGATTGGCATCGAGTCCTGCCCCACCTCCAATGTCCACGCCAACTCGGTGGCCGATTACCAGGCGCACCCCATCCGCACCTTTGTGGAGCAGGGGCTGAAGGTGTGTCTGAATACCGACGACCCCGGCGTGTCCGCCAACTCCATCCCCTTCGAGTACCAGATGGCCAGAGAGCGCATCGGTCTGAGTGAGGCCCAGCTGCGCACCGTTCAGCAAAATGGCGCCGAGCTGGCCTTTATCTCCGACAGCGATCGCCGAGCGCTGCTGCAGAAGAAGCTGAGTCGCTGACAGACAGCCACAAAAAAGGGTCGCCGAGGCGACCCTTTTTCATCTGCGGATGATCAGATCACCCGGGAGAACTGCTGCTGGCGGGCCTTGTCGCGCAGGTAGCGGTCAAAGCACATGCAGATGTTGCGGATCAGCAGGCGGCCCTGACCGGTCACTTCGATGCGGTCGTCGCTCATGCGCACCAGATCGTCTTCGATGAAGGGCTTGAGCAGCTTCTGGTCCTCTTCGAAGTACTGGTTGAAGTCGATGTTCCACTGCTTCTCGATGGCGCCCTTATCCAGCTGGAAGTGGCAGATCAGCTGCTTGATCACTTCGCGGCGGATAAAGTCATCGGTCTCAAGGCCGCAGCCTTTGATCATGGCGTGCTCGTTGGCGTCCATCGCCTCGTAGTAGTCTTTCAGGTCCACGGCGTTCTGGGCGTAGGCCTTGCCGATGTTGGAGATGGCGGAGGCGCCCAGACCCAGCAGGTCGGCGTCGGGCTGGGTGGTGTAGCCCTGGAAGTTGCGGTGCAGCTGGCCGGCGTTCTGCAGGCGGGCCAGCTCATCTTCGGGCTTGGCGAAGTGATCCATGCCGATGAACTGGTAGCCGTAGCCCATCAGGGTGTTGATGGTGTTTTCCAGGAGCTTCAGTTTCTGATGGGGAGTCGGCATATCCTCCTCTTTCAGCTTGCGCTGGGCGGCGAAGCGATGAGGCAGGTGGGCGTAGTTGAAGACGCTCAGGCGATCCGGGTCCAGATCTTTTACCCGCTCCAGAGTCTTGGCAAAGCTCTCTGGGGTCTGATGGGGCAGGCCGTAGATCAGGTCGATGTTGGTGGAGGTAAAGCCCAGCTTACGGGCGTGCTCGATCAGGTCGAAGATGAACTGCTCATCCTGCTCGCGGTTGACCGCCACCTGCACCTCTTTGTTGAAGTCCTGCACACCCACGGAGATGCGGTTGAAGCCCACCTCCTTCAGTACTTCCAGGGTGTCCAGTTCAATTTCGCGGGGATCCACCTCGATGGCGAACTCACCCTCATCGGCGAAGTTGAACTTCTCCTTCAGCAGCTTGACCAGACGACGGATCTGCTCGTGGTTGAGGAAGGTGGGGGTGCCACCGCCCCAGTGCATCTGGGTTACGTTGTACTCTTTGAACAGGGGGGCGCGGGCGTTGATCTCACGTTCCAGGTAGTCCAGGTACTGATCCGCCTTGTGGGCGTGACGGGTGATGATCTTGTTGCAGCCGCAGTAGTAGCAGAGCTTATGGCAGAAGGGCACATGGATGTAGAGGGACAGGTTGCGCTTGTCCGAATCCTGAATCGCTTCCCGCAGGTGCTGGTCGGTGTAGTCCTTATGGAACTCCACTGCGGTGGGGTATGAGGTGTAACGGGGGCCGCTGTAGTTATACTTCTCGATCAGGGCCTGGTTCCAGCTAATCTTATCCTGCACTGCATTCTCTCCTGCGGCATGGGTGAGCCGATGATATTGCGGCTTCCCGAGGTCTGGTTGCGTTCCGATGACTCAACGGGAGCATTATTTAATGTGCATTATGCACACTTTTAAGCGCCTTGCCTTTGATCCGTGACCCAAATTCACCCCGGGGGGCTGGTCTGGCCGATAAGGCTGTGTTGGGCGTGATGCTTTATAAACAACGGTGCGGGCCATAGGTTCCCTGCCTGAGCTCAGGAACGTGAGCTGGACCACAGAGTTAGGTTAGGTCAGGCTGGGCCGCGGCGACAGGGCCGGCAAAGGCAAAAGGGCCCGGTGTTTGCCGGGCCCCTGGGGATTACTCTTTGTAGTCGTCCAGCAGCTCACTGCCGGACTCGAAGCGGCTCATCAGATCCTGCTCCGGCTGGGGGGCAGCCTGCTGCTCCTGGGCCTCCTCCAGTTCGATGCCCAGCTGGGTCATCAACTGTTCGATTCTGTCCAGCTTGGCGTCCAGCCACTGCTGATCCTCGGCGCTGAGCACCTCATCCTGATCCAGCCGGTCCAGCAGGTCGTTGAGCCGTGGCAGGTTCTCCAGTTTCTCCAGCTCCTGCTCCGGAGAGAGGGGCTTGGCCACCGGTGCCTCGTTCTGGGGGGCGACCAGAGAGATGGGCTTCTTGCTGCCCAGCCGCGGATCCAGGGTGTCCTGAGGCCGATCCGCCCGCAGTCTGGACTTGGCAGAGCCTTCGTTCTGGCGAGAGCCAGCGGCCTTGCCCTTGGCGTTCCGGCGTTTGCCTTCGTGACCGCTTCCCTTTTCGGTGCGGGTCTGCTGCCGGGGTCCGTGAACATTAATCTTGCGGGATTTCTTCTGTCTCGTCATCGTTTGCCTCCAGAGTGGGCGGCAGGTTATACCAGATTATGCCGCTTTTTGCAGCAGTACGACGTCATTACCAATAAATTCCACCGTCAGGTCGTCCCTTTGGGCCAGGAACTCGAAGGTGGTGCGGCTGAAAAAGCTGACATGGGTGGGGTCGTTCTTGTAGTGCCAGTTGGCAAACGCCTGTCTGTCCTTGACCAGTTTGGTCATCAGCGCCAGGGTGCCGCCAGGACGTACCAGCTCCAGCAGCAATTGCCATTCCCGCCCGGGCCGGTAGAAATGTTCAATGGCCTCGGTGCAGGTGACAAAGTCGTAGTGGCTTCTCAATGGCGCCCTGTCCGGGTGGAAATAGGGGTCATAGAGGGCCACGGAGTGTCCCGCTTCCTCCAGCATCAGCGACAGGGTGGGGCCCGGACCACAACCGAAGTCCAGCCCCTGGCTACCAGGCGCCAGCCTCTGCATCAGCGGCTGTGCCACCCGGGAGAGGAAGCGGCGGTACCCCTGGTCTGCAGGGTCATTCTGATGCTGATCGTACTGATGCTTCTCTGCCGAGGGGGGCAGCAGAGCATTGGGATCGGCAAACACCAGTTCACACCTGGCGCACTGGAAGTAGTGACGTTTCTTGTCCTGATGATAGTGCTGAGTCTGATGGTGCTGACAGAGGGGGCAGTGCATAGGGGTCCCGAAACCTCGAAGGAGCCACTGGGGCGGGTTGATATTCTATGGCGGAGCCGGCGACGCAGGGTTCGCGTAGGATCACCGGCCCATTATAAGTGGAACACTTGTTGCTGGGAACCTGGGGGGGCGGGAAATAAAAATGGCAGCAGAGTCTCCTCTGCTGCCAGGTAATGGGGTGTCTTAAGACACTCACTCATTCGGGTATTCAGGCAATCCTTACCTGCGATGTGACTTTCCCGGTCTAGATCCGTCTTCTTTTTACTGCTTCCGTGCGGCTTTTTTCGTTTTCGGCCTATCCTGGCGCTTTATTCTTCTTCCTGAAGGTTTTCCTTAACAAGGCTAATGTCATCGTCCAGATGACAAGCATCTTCCTGACGTAATATAACCATCCATGTTGAACTTAGATGCTGGTCCTTCTGCTCGAGCTCTCCGGCTCGTTTCCTCCTGAAGAGTTTCCGTTCCACCACCCATCTCCTTGGGTGTTGTCCCTTTTTTTTCGGTAACACTCCGGCCACCGAGTTCCTCTCCTTTGGATGCCCCATACTCTACTTAATTTGAGCTGGATCGCAACTTTTTTTGCGGTTTTGTTACCGTCGCTCGCGATTGTTAACAGCGCAATTGCTTGATGGTATTGGTTTTGAGGGAGATTCAGCAGTGAAAAAGACTTAAATCTCTCAATGTCGCAATGGCAAATCTCTTACAAGAAGAATCATTCAGATGGGATGCGCCTTCTGTGATCCAGGTCCATGAATCGCAGATGTTAAAAAGGCGAGCCACTGGCTCGCCCTTTACTCCGAGTATTCCATTCCGGCCTATTTCAGGCTGGAGATGTACTGGCTCAGCAGGCTGATGTCTTCGTCACGCAGGTTCTTGGCCACGCCGGTCATCATGCCGTTGAGGTCGTTGGCGCGGGCGCCACTGCGGAATTTTTCCAATTGGGCCTTGATGTAGTCCGGGTGCTGACCCGCCAGGCTGGGGTAGCCGGCCAGGTTCATCCCTTCCCCTTTAGGACCGTGGCAGGCAGCACAGGCGGTGATCTGACGCTGGGCATCACCACCCATGTAGAGTTTTTCGCCCTTGGCCTGGGTCTCTGCATCCACCTGGGCGCCTGCGG
Organism: Ferrimonas sp. YFM; assembly: GCF_030296015.1. Classification (NCBI taxonomy): domain Bacteria; kingdom Pseudomonadati; phylum Pseudomonadota; class Gammaproteobacteria; order Alteromonadales; family Ferrimonadaceae; genus Ferrimonas; species Ferrimonas sp. YFM. Next base: position 4,428,975 of record NZ_AP027368.1, on the reverse strand, counting down.
AGATGGTCTGGGAAGCGTAGAAAGCGGAGACATCCGCCATCTGCTCCTCATTCAGGGTCATGACCATACCGGCCATAATGGGATCGTTTCGACCCTCTTTACCGCCGCTCATGGCGCCCTGTTTGAACTCTTTCAGCTGCTTGAGCAGATAACCCTGATGCTGGCCAGCCAGTTTGGGGTACATGGGGACCATGCTGTTCCCGTCCATGCCGTGGCAGGCGAGACAGGTGGTGGTGGCAACTTGCTGCCCTTTGGCTTCATCTCCCTGGGCCTGAACAGTACCGCTGAAAGCGGCGAGCACAGAAAGTGTTAGTGCTAATTTTTTCATGGTGTTCCAACTTATATTTGCGTGGCTCGTTCTTTCCCTGTCCAGCCTCGCCCCGTGATAGACTATTGGGGAGGCTCGCAGGACGCATTTTACACTAATTTGTCGTTAGATCTAAAAATTTGGCGTAATGTGACCCAGAGCAACCCTGTAAAACACCAATGGAGATCCTAAGTGAGCGATACCGCCATCGATTTTCGCAGCGCCAAGTACATGCTCAGCGCCCCTGACATCAGCTTTCTGCCGCCAGATACCGGGATCGAGGTTGCGTTTGCAGGCCGCTCTAATGCGGGAAAATCCTCTGCCCTCAATACCATGACCGATCAGAAAGGTTTGGCTAAGACCTCCAAGACCCCGGGTCGTACCCAGATGATCAACCTGTTTGAGGTCGGGGATGACCGCCGTCTGGTGGATCTGCCCGGCTACGGTTTTGCCCAGGTCCCCCTGGAGATGAAGAAGAAGTGGCAGAAGGCCCTGGCTGAGTATCTTGAGAAGCGTCGCTGTCTGCGCGGGGTGGTGGTGATGATGGATTGCCGTCACCCACTGAAGGACCTGGACGCTAACATGATCCGCTGGTCCGTGGCCGCAGAGTTGCCGGTGCTGGTGCTGCTGACCAAGGCGGATAAGCTGAAGCAGGCGGTCAAGCAGAAAACCCTGAGAGACGTAAAGTCTGCCCTGGAGGAGTTTGGTGGTGAGATAAAGGTGCAACTGTTCTCGTCACTGAAAGGAACCGGCCGCGGAGAAGCCATTGCCCATATCGGTCGTTGGCTGGACCCCCAGGATGAGGTGGTGGCCGAGTAAGGGTCGATCACTTGCAATGAAGGCGCCCACGGGGCGTCTTTTTTATGGGCCCCAAAAAAGAAAAAGCCGGCGACGAATAACCATCACCGGCGTGTAAAAAGCTCAATTGGGGAGAAGCTTTTTCAACGATAACAAGACGAGAGTCGCCCGGACTCGGATTCCGGGGGACGACCCTATGAGCTCATCATAACCTTTAAACAACAAAAACTAAAGCATTTGCTCTAATTTGGGTGTGCAAAAAGTGTACAGTGAGTGTCGGAATTTGGTGAAAGTTTTCAGACATAGAAAAGAAAAAACCCCGGTGACAAGTGTCACCGGGGCGCCATAAATTTTGGCTGATCGCTGGGAGCGATCGAATAAGGTTTGTTAAGATAGAACATCTTACCTCTGTACCCTACAGACGAAAGCATAGCCAACCAGGTTGCTTTATAAAAGCGAATTCAGTCCCGGAAGAGAAATTTTGTGATCTTGATCGACAAAAATCTCCACATTCCACGCTTTTTGATCCAATAACTACATAAAGTCTCATTATCCATTCGTTTACCTGGTCGGTGCCTTACCGCAATAAGTCGTCAAAATGTGATCTGCGATCCAGTTGGCGATCCTGGGAGTGGATCCGTCAGATCTAATGGCGGGGTTCTTTGTGGTTGAGTCGGGCCCCTGTGATGAAAGTTCACTTACACCCCAAGGGCAAAAACAAGGGGAGCACAAGGCTCCCATCTGAGTGACCTGGAAATCGTCGCTTCTCTTAGTGGGCCTGATCCCAGTTGTCGCCGATGCCGGCTTCGGCAATCAGCGGCACATCCAGCTGAGCGGCGCCGGCCATCAGCTCACACAGCGCCTGGCTGTGGTCGTCGGCGTGCTCCTGCTTCACTTCAAACACCAGTTCATCGTGTACCTGCATCAACATGCGGATCTCATCCTTGTCCTGTCTGGTCAGGTAGTCGGACACGCTGATCATCGCCCGCTTGATGATGTCGGCGGCACTGCCCTGCATGGGGGCGTTGATGGCGGTGCGCTCTGCGGCCTGCTGGCGCATCTTGTTGCGGGCGTTGATGTCCGGCAGGTGCAGGCGGCGGCCAAACAGGGTCTCCACATACTGATCGTCGTGGGCCTGTTTGCGGGTGTCTTCCATGTAGCGCTTCACCCCGGGGTAACGCTCGAAGTAGATGTCGATGTACTGCTGGGCTTCCCCTCTGGGGATGTGCAGTTGCTTGGCCAGCCCGAAGGCGGACATGCCGTAGATCAGGCCGAAGTTCACCGCCTTGGCCCGACGGCGCTGCTCGGTGGTGACCTCATCGAAGCCAACCCCAAACACCTCGGCGGCGGTGGCCCGGTGCACGTCTTTGCCCTGGGCAAAGGCGTCCAGCAGTCCCCTGTCCTGGGAGAGGTGGGCCATGATCCTCAGTTCAATCTGGGAGTAGTCGATGGCCAGCAGCTTGTAGCCCTCCGGTGCGATAAAGGCCTGGCGAATGCGTCGCCCCTGTTCGCTGCGGATGGGGATGTTCTGCAGGTTGGGATCGGAGCTGGAGAGGCGTCCGGTGGCGGTCACCGCCTGATGATAGGAGGTGTGCACCCGGCCACTGGGTTGGACCAGCAAAGGCAGTTTGTCGGTGTAGGTGCTCTTCAGCTTGGCCAGGCTGCGATGCTCCAGAATCAGTTTGGGCAGCTCGTAATCCAGGGCCAGGTCCTGCAGCACCTCTTCGGCGGTGGAGGGGGCGCCCTTGGGGGTCTTCTTCAGCACCGGGTAGCCCAGTTTCTCAAACAGAATTTGCTGAAGCTGTTTGGTGGAGGAGAGGTTGAAGCTCTCCCCGGCCAGGTCGTGGGCCTGCTGTTCCAGGGCGTCGAGCACATTGGCGATTTCGGTGGATTGCTGATGCAGCAGATCCGTATCCAGCAGCACGCCCTGGCGTTCGATGCTGGAGAGGATGGGCACCAGGGGCATCTCGATGTCGCGGAACACCTTGTGGCAGCCCTCAAGCTCCTGAAGCCTCGGCAGCAGATGCTGGTGCAGTTGCAGGGTAATCACCGCATCCTCGGCGGCGTAGGGGGCGGCCTCCTCCAGGGGGATCTGGTTGAAGGTCTTCTGCTTGGCCCCTTTGCCTGCGATGTCCTCGAAGTGAACCGTCTTGTGGCTCAGATATTTGAGGGCCAGGTCGTCCATGTTGTGCTTGCCGGCGGTGGAGTTGAAGCAGTAGGACTCCAGCATGGTGTCAAACTCCACCCCCTCCAGCCTGATGCCGTAACGGGCCAGCACAGACATGTCGTACTTGAGGTTCTGACCCACCTTCTTGCGGGAAGCGTCTTCCAGCAGAGGCTTGAACCTGGCCAGCACCTCGTCTCTGTCCAGTTGCTGCGGGGCGCCTTCGTAGTCGTGGGCCAGAGGCAGGTAGGCCCCCAGCTTGGTGTCCACCGCAAAGCTCAGGCCCACCAGCTCCGCCTCCATATAGTTGAGGGAGGTGGTCTCGGTATCCAGGGCGAACAGCTCTGCCGTCTGAAGCTTGTCCAGCCACTGGTCCAATTGTCCCTGGGTCAGGATGGTTTCATGCTCGAATTCGCTGGCTTTGGTGGTGTCCGCCTCCTCGGCAGTGTCTGACTTATCGCCGTCCAGCACTTCCGCGAGCCAGCGACGGAACTCCATCTCACCATAGAGTTTCACCAGGGCGTCGCGGTCCGGGGCGATCACCTTGAGATCGGCCATCTCCTGGTTCAGGGGAACGTCCAGCTTAATGGTCGCCAGCTGGTAGCTGAGGAAGGCTTCCTTCTCGTTGTCGCGCAGCTTCTTGGGCATGGTTTTGGCGCCGCGGAAGCCCAGTGTCGCCACCGCATCGGGATCGCCATAGATGGCATCCAGGCCGCCGATCCCCTGCAGCATCGCCAGGGCGGTCTTCTCACCCACACCGGGCAGCCCCGGGATGTTGTCCACCTTGTCTCCCATCATCGCCAGCAGGTCGATGATCAGCTCAGGCCCCACACCGAACTTATTCACCACCCCTTCCGGGTCCATCACGGTGTCGGTCATGGTGTTGATCAGGGTGATGTTGTCGGTCACCAGCTGGGCCATATCCTTGTCGCCGGTGCTGATCACCACTTTGTGACCCGCCTTTTCCGCCTGCATAGCCAGGGTGCCGATCACGTCGTCGGCTTCCACCCCCTCCACCACCAGCAGAGGCAGTCCCATGGCGCGGATGATCTCATGCACAGGCTGAATCTGACTGCGCAGGTCATCGGGCATGGGGGGGCGGTGTGCCTTATAGTCGGGGTAGAGGTCATCCCGGAAGGTTTTACCCTTGGCATCGAACACCACCACCATGTGGCTGGGGTTGAATTGACGGATCAGGCTGCGCAGCATGTTCACTACGCCGTAGACCGCTCCTGTGGGTTCCCCCTTGGAGTTGGTCAGGTGTGGTGGCGCATGGTAGGCACGGTAAAGGTAGGAGGAGCCGTCGACGAGGATCAGGGGATTTTCGGGAAGCTGGGCCATGTGGATGTTTTACTGTTGAAAGTGATGGCTAAGCATGCCACGAGTGCCCGGAATTCGCTAGGGTGAAGGTGATTTTCCACAGAGTTGTCCACAGGATATAAGGACGCACAGAGATGTGGATAACTCTGTGTGTTTCTGCAGAATGCGCGGGATCGCATTAAAATTCGATCAAGATCAAGGACTTGGTGCTAGATCAATAAAATCAATTGGTTACATGAATGATCTTTGGCGATCCTGGCCAAAGATCCCACAAAACTCGTATTGTGGATATTGCTATTCGAAACAGGTTTAGCGGAGGATACACTGGAGGGCGTAAGTAACAGCGGCAATGCCATCCGACATCTGGGTGATTAAGTTAGCACAAAAAATCGCCGTGTATAGAGATCGTCGTTAACAACTTTGCAATATTTGGCTATATAAAATTAAATTTTTAGTCTCATGAGTAATAAGGAAAGAAACCATGAAGAGGATTGCGGTACTGCTAAGTGGCTGTGGTGTGTTTGATGGCTCGGAGATACACGAATCTGTCCTGGCCTTGCTGGCAATTCAGGAGAAGGGAGCGTCTTATCAGTGCTTTGCTCCTGACAGGCCTCAACTGCATGTGGTGAACCATCTCACCGGCGAGGTGGCGGAACAGGAGAGTCGCAACTGCCTGGTTGAGGCCGCGCGCATTGCCCGGGGAGAGGTGCTGCCCCTGAGCGATCTCCATGCGGCGGATTACGATGCCCTGGTGGTGCCCGGAGGCTTCGGGGCCGCCAAAAATCTGTGTGACTTTGCCCTGTCCGGCAGTGAGTGCCAGGTCAGCGATGATGTGATGGCGGTGGCCCTGGCGTTTGCTCAGGCGGGTAAGCCCTGTGGTTATCTTTGCATTGCGCCGATGATGCTGCCGCGCATCTATGGCGACGGGGTACAGGGCACCATAGGCAGCGATCATGACACCGCGGCCGCGTTCAATGCCATGGGAGGCGATCATAGGGAGTGTGCGGTGGAGGAGATCCATGTGGACGAGCACCACAAGGTGGTGACCACACCGGCTTACATGCTCGCCAAGAGCCTGCCCGAGGCCGCCACGGGGATTCGTGCCCTGGTGTCTCGGGTGATTGAGCTCTGTGACTAAGCCCCTTAAGACCTGGGGCAAAAAAATTGGCCGGCAACTGAGTTGCCGGCCTAATACCGTGTGAGCAATGCTGTGAGCTAAAACAACCACCCTAACTATCAGGGGGCTAAAGTTGGAACGCAGTTAAATAATAACCATTCTCATTTGCATTGCAAGTGTATTGAACACTTTTTTATAAACTTTTTTCCAGAAGGATGCGGTAGTCCAGAGGAGTGTCGCTGGCCTTCTGCATATCCACCAGGTGGTAGCCCTTGCCCAGCAGCATGCGCAGCATCTCCGGATAGCGATTTCGGCTCTTCACGTTGATCTGCTTAAAGCCCTGTTCTTTGGCCCAGCTTTCCTGCGCCCTCAGCAGGGTCTTGGCAACACCCTGACCACGGAACTGGGGCAGTACCGCGCCCAGCCAGGAGTAGAACTGTTGCTCATCCAGGGCATAGCCCACCTTAAAGCCAGCGGCCTTGCCTTCCACCTCGGCGATCTGAATCAGGTGGGTGACAGTACCCAGACGCTGCTCATACTCCTCTCTGGGGTAGGGAGTATCCAACTCGGGGACCTGCTCCACCAGAGCCATCACTTCATCAATTGTGCCTTCACGCCAGTTCATAGGATCTCTCACTCAGGTAATTCAGATTGCAGTTGTTGGATAAAGCCTTCCATCCAGCGCCAGCGACGCTCGCCTTCCTGGCGTCCGGCATCGGTTTTCAGCTGACCGGCCAGGTGCTGAAGCTTAACGTAGAAGTGGTCCAGGCAGTAGGTCTTGTCGTCATACTCTCTGGAATCGGCAAAGGGGTCGTCGCCGTGATAGAGGGTACTTTGCCACTGGCCACCCAGCATCAGGCAACGGGCGGTGCCGATGGCGCCCAGGGCATCCAGCCTGTCGGCGTCCTGCAGCACCCGGGCTTCCAGGGTGTTGGTCTCCAGCCCGGCGCTCCAGCTGTGGCTGGCGATGGCATGGTGGATGGCACCCAGCAGTTCGGCGGGGTAGTCATGCTGTGCCAGCCAGGCCACCGCCGCATCGGCGCTCAGGGTCGAGGCCTGGCTGCGACGGGGATCCCGCTTGTCGATGCTGACACAGTCGTGCAGCAGGGCGGCGGGCAGCAGGATGTCCGGGTTGGCGCCCTCCTGCTGGCCCAGGCGTCCGGCGGTGGTGTAGACCCGGAGGATATGGTCCAGATCATGAGCGGCATCGCTCTGATGGGTGGTGAGCCAGTCCAGGCCCAGCTGTTTCAGTGATTCAGTGAAATGCCGCGGTGTCATCAGGCAAAGTGTCTCTCAGTAGTGGCGGACGACATCAGGATGCGGTCCGACAGGAATCTCAGCAGAAGGCCATAGGCGGGCAGGAAGAGTCCAAGGCTGATCAGCAGCTTGAAGCCATAATCCACGCTGGCGATCTCCGGCCAGTGTTCTGCCATAAAGGGGTTTGAGCTGGCATAGAATGCCACTGAAAAGAACACCAGGGTATCGATCAGGTTCCCAAAAATGGTGGAAGCCGCCGGGGCCACCCACCAAGCCTTCATCTGGCGCAGCCGGGCAAACACCTTGATGTCCATCAACTGGCCAAAGAGGTAGGCGGCAAAGCTGGCAAAGGCGATGCGGCCGACGAAGGTGTTGAACTCCTGTAACCCCTTGGCGCCCTGGAACTGGCCCTCGAAGAACAGCACCGATACCAGGTAGGAGGCCAGCAGGGCCGGGATCATCGCCCCAAAGATGATACGCCGCGCCGGGGCCGCGCCGAAGATGCGGACGGTCAGATCCGTGGCCAGATAGACGAAGGGAAAGCTGAACGCGCCCCAGGTGGTGTGTCGTTCAAAGATCTGAAAGGGGAGCTGAACCAGGTAGTTACTGGCAGTGATCACCACAATATGGAAGCCGATCAAAATGATCAGGGCGCGTTTAACCTGCGCAGGGGTCAGTTGCAACATCGAGTGTACCTTTTTGGTAAGCGGGGTGAGGGAACCCGGGAAATTGTGAAATGCCCGGCCTTTGACCGGGGGGCGCAGATTATATCTGGGCGGCGGCAAAATACAAGGCCATGGCTGAGGGTTTTCACGCCGATGGTCGCACATTTTTGCATCAGCGCAGGTGATTATACCCGACTGGATCAATAGGTTTATCTGGGGCCCGATGGCATAATGGTCGCCACTATGGCTCAAGAGGCAAGATGATGGCACAGCAGGACTGTTGCAGCCAGCCGGGGCTGATGCTTCCGGCCGAGGCACTGGAAAAGATGTACGCCGCCTGCGCTCCCCTGAACCGGGTGGAAGAGGTGGCTCTGGAAGAGGCGGTAGGCCGGGTGTTGGCGGAGGATATCTGCTCCCTGATCGATCTGCCCGCGTTCGATAACTCCTCCATGGACGGCTACGCCGTTCGCGCCGCTGAGGTGGTGAAGGGTCAGCCCCTGGCCATTGCCGGCAAAGCCTTTGCCGGCATCCCCTTCGACGGCGAGATTCCCGCCGGCGCCTGCGTGCGCATCATGACAGGGGCGCCGCTGCCGCCGCAGATGGACGCCATCATCATGCAGGAGGAGGCCAACGCCGACGGTGACAGCGTCAGCTTCAATGTGGAGGTGTCTCCGGGCTTCTTCGTTCGTCACCGGGGCAGTGAACTGACCCAGGGACAGAAGGTCCTGAGTGCCGGCACCCGGGTGGGCGCCGCCGAGATCGGCGTGCTGGCCACAGCCGGCCATGGCAAGATCAGGGTGCACAAACCCATCCAGGTGGCGCTGTTCTCCACCGGTGATGAGCTGGTGCCTCCGGGCCAGCCCCTTGAAGCGGGTCAAATCTACGACTCCAACCGTCACGCCCTGCGTACCATGCTGACCGAGATGGGCGCCGAGGTGATCGACCTGGGGGTGATCCCGGATGATCTTGAGCTGGTGCGTGACGCCTTTAGACGCGGCGATGAACTGGCGGATGTGGTGGTCACCTCCGGCGGCGTCTCCGTCGGTGAGGCGGATTACATCAAGGTGGTGCTGGACGAGATGGGCAGCATCAACTTCTGGAAGCTGGCGATCAAGCCGGGCAAACCCTTCGCCTTTGGCAAGCTGCCCAACTCCTGGTTCTGCGGACTGCCCGGTAACCCGGTCTCCTCCATGGTGACCTGTTATCAGCTGGTGCAGCCCTTCTTCAAACACCTGGGCGGTGAGCAGCGCCATCAGCCTCTGACCCTGAGTGCCACCCTGACCAACGCCATTCGCAAGAAGCCGGGTCGTCAGGAGTATCAGCGTGGGGTGCTCAGTCGCAATGAACTGGGACAGCTGGAGGTGGCCACCACCGGAGCTCAGGGGTCAGACATGACCACCTCCATGAGCCGCGCCAACTGTTTTATCGTCCTGCCCAAAGATGCCGGCGGTCAGGAGCCCGGTGTTCAGGTGACCGTGGAACCCTTCAACCAGGTTCTGGGAGGTCTGTAATGGAGATTCTGTCCGATAAGGAGCTGATGCGTTACAACCGTCAGATCGTCATTCCGGCGTTTGACATCGACGGCCAGGAAGCGCTGAAGCAGGCGCGGGTCCTGGTGATCGGTGTCGGTGGTCTGGGCTGCGGCGCCGCTCAGTATCTGGCCGCCGCCGGCATTGGCCAACTGACCCTGGTGGACTTCGATGAGGTGGAGAGCCACAACCTGCAGCGTCAGATCCTGCACACCGACGCCCGCGTCGGCATGAACAAGGCGGAGTCCGCCAAAGCCGCCATTGCCGAACTCAACCCCAATGTCGAGGTGACAGTGATCACCAGGCGACTGGAGGATGAGGCCCTGACCGCTCAGGTGGCGGACCATACCCTGGTGCTGGACTGTACCGACAACCTGGATACCCGCAACCAGCTGAACCGGGTCTGCTTCGGGGCCAAGGTGCCCCTGGTCTCCGGGGCCGCCATCCGCATGGAAGGCCTGGTGACCGTGCTCAACTACGCCGAGGACCAGCCCTGTTACCACTGCTTCTCTGCCATGTTCGGTGACCAGCAGCTCAGCTGCGTGGAGAGTGGCATCCTCTCTCCTGTGGTGGGGCTGATCTCCAGCATTCAGGCCACCGAGGCGATCAAGCAGATCTCCGGCATGGGCAAGCCGTTGCACGGCCGGATGCTGATGGTGGACGCCATGACCATGCAGTTCCGGGAGATGAAGGTACCCAAGATGCCCGGCTGCAGCGTCTGCGGTTAAGCAGACACGTCAGTCAAAAAGAGGGCCAACTGGCCCTCTTTTTTGATTCTCCCCTGCGGTGATTAGCCGCGGTTGACCACCCACAGGGCGTGGAGGATGCCGGGGAGGTAGAACAACAGGCACAGCAGGATATTGATCAGCAGGGGACCGCCCATCCCTTTGTGCAGGAATACCGCCACCGGCGGCAGCAGGATGGCGATGAGGCTGAGGAGGAGTTTGTCTTTATCCATCAGTTTTCCTTAGCGTTATTCATGTTTTCAGTATAACGCCATTTACAGCGGAGGGTGTGCCAGCCACAGGCGAACTGCATCCTGTACCTGGGATGACAGATAGTGCTCTCCCCGCTCGGGCAGTCCGACGAAGTGGTGCTGCTCTGTGCGAAACGTGAACGTCAGGCTCAGGGCGTGGAGGTAGGTGCGATCCGAACTGCTGCCTCCGTAGAGTCGGTCGCCCAGAATTGGCGCACCCAGGCTCTTGAGGGTGACGCGAATCTGATGGGTCTTGCCGCTCAGGGGCCGCAGCAGATAGAGACGCATGCCTTCGCCGAGGCCGGTACTGACAAACTGGGTACTGGCCTGACCTCCTTCCCCCTGCCGGGCCAACTTCCAGGCACCGCGTCTGGCCTTGACGATGTGCCCCTTGACCCACCCCTGCTTCTTCTTGGGCTTGCTGTCCGACAGGGCCAGGTATCGCTTTTCCATGCTATGTTCGGCAAAGGCTTGGCTGAGCTCGGCGGCGGCCTCGGATGAGCGGGCCAGCAGCAAGACGCCGGAGGTGGGGGTGTCCAGCCTGTGGACCGGGTAGAGCTTCTGCCCAAGCTGCGCTTCCAGCTGTACCACCAGTCCGGGTTGGCCATCCTGGCTGTGGAAGTGCACCCCTTCGGGCTTATTGATCACCACAAAGTGTGGGTGTTGGCAGAGAACTGGAATCATCATCGGCGAGGCATTTACGACAGATGGCGGCAGTGTACGGAGGATGTGTGGGATGAGCAAGGTGATGTGTCGCGACAATGCGGAGCACTACCTCTGGGGCAAAGGCTGCCAGGGCTGGCACCTGGCGCGCAGCTCGCAGCTGAGCGTCATCGAGGAGGAGGTGCCTGCGGGAGGCGCAGAGGTGGGGCATTATCATCAGACCGCCCGCCAGTTCTTCTATCTGCTGGCGGGGGAGGCGACCCTGGTGGTGGCGGGGGAGCCGGTGACGCTGCTGGCCGGGCAGGGGTACGAGGTGGCGCCGGGCGTACACCATCGATTTGAAAACCGCTCCTGTGAGCCGGTACGGTTTCTGGTGATCTCCAGTCCGTCGGCCCAGGGAGACAGAGTGGAGGAGAGTCATGACTAGGGAAGCCAGCTGCAGTTGCGGCCAGTTGACGTTAAAGGTGGGCGGTGAGCCGCAACGGGTGTCGGTGTGTCATTGCCGGGCCTGTCAGCGTCGCACCGGCAGTGTGTTTGGGGCACAGGCCAGGTTCCTCGAGAGTCAGGTGGTGCAGCATGGCCAGGCGGCCATCTATGAACGGCAGGGGGACAGCGGTAATGGGGTGCGATGCGGTTTCTGTCCCCGCTGTGGCTCCACGGTGACCCTGAGGCTGGAAGGGCTGGACGACATGGTGGTGGTGCCGGTGGGTGCCTTCGCCGACAGCGAGTTTCCCGCCCCCGGGGTCAGCGTCTATGAGGCGAGGATGCACCCCTGGGTCAGCCTTTGCGGCGAGCTGACCCACCTGGATTGATCAGTTTCCGCCGCTGCGCAGCCAGCGGGGTTCAGACACCAGGCCCACCACCTGGCCCGCTTCCAGCTCCGGAGCGTGCTCGGCCAGGGTCAGGGTGACCTGGCGGGTTTCGGGGTCATAGTGGGCCACCTCGGCGTGACCACGACGCTTGGGCAGGCGTTGTCCCACTTCGTCTGTGGGGCCGACGGCATCGATGCAGCCATGCCCCATCAGGATCAGCGGATCGCACAGGCTCAGGGTTTCTGAGACCGAGTGGCTGATGTAGACCATGGGGAAGGGGGTGGCGCTGTCGTTGAGAAAGCCCATCAGATGCTGGCGGCTGGCGAAATCCAGGGCGGCCAGGGGTTCATCCAGCAGCAGGATCTTCGGAGCCGCCATCAGGGCACGGGCGATGGCCACCCGCTGCCGCTGACCCGCGGAGAGCGAGGGGGCGTGTTTGTCCATCAGATCGCGGATGCCACAGCCGTCGATCACCTTCTGCAGGGGAATCACCTTGTCCTTGGCCTGGCTCTTGGCCAGCTCCAGGTTGCCCCGCACCGTCAGGTGGGGGAACAGACGGCTGTCCTGGAACACCATGCCGATACGGCGCTGTTCCGGGGGCAGGAAGATCCCCTTGTCGCTGTCCTGCAGCACCCGGCCATCCAGTTCGATGCGGCCGTTGAGTTCCCGGTTGAGGCCGGCAATGGCCCTGAGCAGGGTGGTTTTGCCGACGCCGGAAGGGCCGAACAGGCCGGTGATCCCCTCCATCTGCAGATCGCACTTGGCGTTGAACTGGAATTGACCGAGTTGGCCGTGCAGGTCAAAACTCAGAAGCATGGTTACCAGTACCCCCAACGGCGTTCATTCTGTTGCAGGAAGCCATAGATAAACACCAGCAGGGCCATGGACAGGGCCAGCAGGCCGCCTGCCAGCATATGGGCCTGGTCGTAGGCCAGCGCCTCTACGTGTTCAAACAGGGCGATGGAGATCACCTGGGTCTCCCCAGGAATGTTGCCGCCAATCATCAGCACCACCCCGAATTCGCCCAGGGTGTGGGCAAAACCCAGCATGGCGGCCAGCAGGAAGCTGCGCTTGGTCATGGGAAAGACCACGTAATGAAACCGTTTCCAGCGTCCCATTCCCAGGGTGGCGGCGGCTTCCAGCTCGCCGGTTCCCATGGTGACGAATCCCGATTGAAGTGGCTGAACCACGAAGGGCAGGGAGTAGATCATCGAGCCGATCACCAAACCGGCGAAGGAGAACGCCAGGGAGTGGCCAAACAACCCCTCGAACATGGAGCCCATGGCGTATTGGGGGGAGAAGGCCAGCAACAGGTAGAAGCCCAGCACAGTCGGGGGCAGCACCAAAGGCAGGGCCACCACCGCCTCCACCATGGGGCGCAGCCGGGAACGGCTGTGGGCCAGCCACCAGGCCAGGGGCGGGCACACCAGGATCAGGCAGAGGGTGGTGATCGCCGCCAGTTTAAAGGTGACCCACAGGGCCTCGAGATCAGCGCTTGGCAACATGGGCGCTCACCTGATAGCCGGCCTCGGTCAGCAGTTGTTGCTGTTGATTGAGGTAATCCAGCAACTGTTGAGCCAGCTGCGGATTTTTGGTGCGCTTGAGCACCACGGCCTGCTGCTCCAGGGGCGCATAGTAGTGCTCGGGCACCACCCAGTAACGGCTGGCATCCACACCGGCACTGCGCAGTTGCGACAGGGCCACCAAGCCAGCCTGGACATTGCCGCTGTCCACGTACTGATAGGCCTGCAATATGTTGCTGCCAGTCACCAGTTTGCCCTTGAACTGCTTCACCAGGTCCAGGCGGCTGAGCACTTGTTGCGCCGCGGCGCCATAGGGCGCCAGCCTGGGGTTGGCGATGGCCAGTTTCCTGTGCCACTGAGTCAGACTCTGCTCGCTGGGCTCGCCCTGACGTTGCCAGTAGGCCAGCTGACCGATGGCGTAGGTGACCCGGCTGCCGGGCAGGATCTTCTGCTCCTTCTCCAGCAGCAGAGGGCGGTGGCTGTCGGCGGCCAGAAACAGGTCGAAGGGGGCGCCGTGTTGGATCTGGGTATAGAGGGCGCCGGTGGCGCCGGAGGAGATGCGGATCCTGTGGCCGGTTTCCGCCTCGAAGCGTTCCGTTACCTGGGCCAGTGTATGGGCGAAGTTGGCGGCCACCGCCACCTTGAGCTCATCGGCTGCAACCTGAAAGGTCGCAACCATCATCAGGGCAACCGCCAAGATTCGCGTCATCGTTACTGCTCCTCGCGCCACATCTCAGCGGCCTGCTGATCGGAGTCCTTGGCGTCCACCCAATGGGCTTTGGCTTCGGTGACCTCCTTCTTCCAGAAGGGGGCCCGGGTTTTCAGGAAGTCGATCAGGTACTCGCTGGCGGCAAACGCCGCCTTGCGGTGGGCACTGGAGACGCCGATAAAGACGATCTGGTCGGTGAGTTCCAGGGGGCCGACTCTGTGGATGATGGTCACCTGATCCAGGGGCCAGCGCTCGCGGGCCTCCTGTTCAATCTGGGTCAGCACCGCTTCCGTCATACCCGGGTAGTGTTCCAGCACCATGCGGGTGACGCCCTGGTTGTCACCAAAGTCGCGCACCTTACCGACGAAGGTGACCACGGCGCCGCAGGCCGGGTTGTCCGCCAGTTTGGCGTACTCTTCGCCTACGTTGAAATCTTCGGTCTGTACCCGATTCATCACTAGCCTCCGGTTACCGGTGGGAAGAAGGCCACTTCATCGCCATCTTCGAGCTCTACCTGCCACTGGCTCAGGGTCTGATTGACCGCCACCAGCAGGTTGTCGGATCCCAGAGCCTGCTGCCACTTGTCGCCCTGGGCCGCCAGGAAGGTACGCAGACTGTTGGTGGTCATGGCGTGCTGATACTCCAGCTCAATCTCGTCGACGCCAATCACTTCGCGAACCTGCGCGAAAAACAGAACCTTAATCATCTTATTCCTCATCAATCTTAAAGTGACCGGACTTGCCGCCGCGCTTCTCAAGCAGCTTGACCCCGTCGATGATCATATCTTTCTGTACCGCTTTGCACATGTCGTAGATGGTCAGGGCCGCCACGGAGGCCGCGGTCAGGGCTTCCATCTCGACGCCGGTCTGGCCGGCCAGTTTGCACAGACTGCGGATGCGCACCAGATCGTTTTCCGGCTCCGGCAGGATGTCCAGCTCCACCTTGGTCAGCATCAGAGGGTGACACAGGGGAATCAGGTTGGAGGTCTGCTTGGCGGCCATGATGCCGGCCACCCGGGCTGTGGCGAACACGTCACCCTTGTGGTGACGGCCCTCGACGATCATCGCCAGGGTCTCCGGCGCCATGCGCACCACGGCTTCCGCCCGGGCTTCGCGTTCGGTGACGCTCTTCTCGGTCACGTCCACCATGTGGGCTTCGCCCTTGGGATTGATGTGGGTAAACTCGCTCATCACTCAGCCTCAACGGGTTTCAGGTGGGTGACGAAGTTGCAGGGCTTGTGGGTGCTGTCCAGCTGCTCAACCAGGATCTTGTTCCAGCCGGTGCGGCAGGCGCCGGTGGAGCCGGGCAGGCAGAAGATGGCGGTTCGGTTGGCCATGCCACCGATGGCGCGGGATTGCACTGTGCTGGTGCCCAGTTCGGTGAAGGTGATGTGGCGGAACAGTTCGCCGAAGCCTTCGATCTGCTTGTCAAACAGGGGAGAGACCGCTTCCGGGGTGGAGTCACGCTCGGTGAAGCCGGTGCCACCGGTGGTGATGATCACCTGGACGTTGTCGGAAGCGATCCACTCGGAGAGGACGGCACGAATGTGGTACTTGTCATCCTTGATGATGCGGCGGTCTGCCAGCTTGTGGCCTGCGGCCAGCAGGGAGTCCTCCAGGAATTGCCCGGACTTGTCAGTGTCGAAGCTGCGGGTGTCGGACAGGGTCAGAACCGCGATATTCAGGGGTACGAAATTGGCTTGTGAAAGGTGTCCCATAATGGTGTCTCTCGCTTAATTATCAGGGTCTTGGCCCTTGAGCATCAATCCTTGGTGTGTTCGGGTCAACCGCCAATGGAGGCCAGGTGCTGGGTTACCCCGGTCAGGCCTTGATGCAGTTGATGGGTTGCCCCCTTGAGCCTGAGTTGCTCATGGAGACGGGCAATGAGTTCGGGCTGGTGATCGTCGTGGCCCAGGAGATCCCTCAGTTCGATGCCGCACTCGGTGAACAGACACAGGTGCAGTTTACCGATGGAGGAGACCCGCAGTCGGTTGCAGGTGGCACAGAAATCCTTGGCGTAGGGCATGATCAGGCCGATGCGACCGGCGTAATCCGGGTGGCTGAAGTTGAGGGCAGGGCCATCGTCCGGGCCCCGGGGATCTTCGCTCCAGCCCTGGGACAGCAGTTGCTGCTTGATCACCTGGCCGGAGATGTGGTGTTTCTGGAAATACTCCTGACCCAGTCCGGTTTCCATCAGCTCGATGAAGCGGATGTCCACCCGGCGGTGACGGATATATTCGAGGAACTGGGGCAATTGCTGGGCGTTGAGGTCCTTGAGCAGCACCACGTTGATCTTCACCCGGCGATAGCCCGCTTCGAGGGCGGCTTCGATGCCATCGAGCACCAGCTGCTGGCGGCCGTCGCCGGTGATCTGGCGGAACAGGCCTTCGTCCATGCTGTCCAGTGATACGTTGATCTGGCTGAGGCCGAGATCGAACCAGCGCTGGGCATTGGCGGCCAGTCGGTAGCCGTTGGTGGTGGTGGCCACGGTATCGACCCCTGGGGTGTTGGCCGCCACCTCGATGACCTCGCTGAAGTCCTTACGCATAGTGGGTTCGCCGCCTGTGATGCGGATCTTGCGGGTACCCACCTGGGCAAAGGCGGTGACGACCCGGCGGATCTCATCCAGGGTCAGGAAGCGGGGTTTTCCGTCGGGACGGTAGCCGTCAGGCAGGCAGTACTGACACTTGAAGTTACAAGCGTCGGTAATGGACAGACGTAGATAGTGAAATTCCCGCCCAAAGCGGTCGTGTAGCTGTGTCATGTGTCACCTTTCCAAACACGGGAGGTAGCTCGATTTCTCGCAGCTACCCTGGTGGCAGATTTGCCACGGCCTGGGAACCATATGGTCACTTAGGTCGTCCAGGCTCGGTCACAATTTTTTGTAAGTGTAATCCAAGCTTCCCTTATTCAACAATGTGGCCGGATCACATTTCGGTGTTCAATTCGAATTGATTTTCCCCTTTTCGTTCCCTTTTTCGTCAACTGGTAGGATTTGCTGTTGGCGGTTTTTCAGTCAAACAATCGTTTAATTTGCCGTCTTTTGCAGTAAGCTAGGCGGGTTAGGGAGATAGATAACGACAAAGGACTAACAGGATGGAACGCGAATCAATGGAATTTGACGTGGTCGTTGTTGGCGCCGGACCCTCCGGGCTGGCCAGCGCGATCCGCCTTAAGCAGCTCAATGCCGACCTGGCCGTATGCGTGGTGGAGAAGGGGGCCGAAGTGGGTGCCCACATCCTCTCCGGTGCGGTGTTTGAACCCAGGGCCCTTGAGGAGCTGCTGCCCGGCTGGCGCGATCAGGGGGCGCCAGTAACCACAGAAGTCACCGGGGACGACATCTACCTGCTCAAAGCGGACTCTGCCCGGCAGTTGCCGGACTCTCTGGTCCCCAAGACCATGCACAACCATGGCAACTACATCATCAGTGTGGGCAACCTGTGCCGCTGGCTGGCGGAGCAGGCGGAAGCCCTTGGGGTGGAGATCTACCCGGGGTTTGCCGCCGCCGAACTGCTGGAGGAAGGGGGTGTCGTCAAGGGGATACTCACCGGAGACATGGGCGTCGGTGCCGACGGTGAGCCCAAGGACAGCTACATGCCGGGCATGGAGCTGCGCGCCAAATACACCCTGCTCAGTGAAGGCTGCCGAGGTCACCTGGGCAAGCAGGTCATCGACCGCTACCAACTGGATGCCGGGGTGGATCCCCAGCACTATGGCATCGGCTTCAAGGAGATCTGGCGGGTTCCTGCCGAGCAGCACCAGCCGGGTAAGGTGGTGCACACAGCCGGCTGGCCTCTGGATGGGGAGGGCAGCGGCGGCGGTTACCTCTATCATGCGGACAACAACGAAGTTTGGGTTGGATTGATCATCGATCTCAACTACACCAACCCCAACCTGTCGCCCTTCGAAGAGTTCCAGCGCTACAAGACCCACCCGGTGATCGCCCAGTATCTGCAGGGGGGAGAGCGCACCAGTTACGGCGCCCGGGCCATCACCAAGGGGGGGCTCAATGCCCTGCCCAAACAACACTTCCCCGGTGGCCTGCTGCTGGGCTGCGATGCCGGCACCCTGAACTTTTCCAAGATCAAGGGGACCCACACTGCCATGAAATCCGGCATGTTGGCGGCGGAAACCGTGGCCGAGGCTCTGGCAGCAGGGGACGCTGGCGGTGCCGATCTCGCCGCCTATGCTGACAAGTTCCAGGCCTCCTGGCTCTATGAGGAGCTGCATGCGTCCCGTAACTTCGGTCCGGCCCTGCACAAGTACGGCTCCCTGATGGGCGGTGCGTTCAACTATCTGGATCAGAACTGGTTCGGCGGTAAACTGCCGCTGACTCTGCATGACACCAAGGTGGATCACCAGGGGATGGAGCGGGCGGATCAGGCCAAGGCGATCGACTACCCCAAGCCGGATGGCAAGCTCAGTTTCGACCGCCTGAGTTCGGTGTATCTGTCCAACACCTTCCACGAGGAGGATCAGCCCTGTCACCTCAAGCTGACCGACGCAGAGATCCCGATTCAGGTGAATCTCAGCCAGTTCGATGAGCCGGCCCAGCGTTACTGCCCCGCCGGTGTGTATGAAGTGGTGGAGGAGGAGGGGCAGAAGCGCTTCGTCATCAACGGCCAGAACTGCATCCACTGTAAGACCTGTGACATCAAGGACCCCAGCCAGAACATCACCTGGGTGGTGCCGGAAGGGGGCTCAGGACCCAACTACCCCAACATGTAGTCCCGTCTGCTCCCTGGAGAGACCGAGGCCCGCTAAAGCGGGCCTTTTTTGTCAGGCCAGTACGTAACGGTTGCGCCCCTGGGTCTTGGCCTGCTTCAGGGCGGCCCTGGCTTCCTGCAGCAGGGAGCGGTCGTCCTGGCCCGGTTTCCACTGGGCCACGCCGGCACTCAGGGTCAGCCTGGAACTGATGGGGGAGTGGTCATGGGGCAGGTCGGCCTCGATCAGCTCTTTGCGGACCTGCTGCAGCAGACGCTTGCCGCCGGTTTTGTCGGTGGCGGGCAGCAGGATGGCAAACTCGCCGCCGCGGTAGCGGGCAATGACGTCGGTCTGGCGCCGGCTGCAATGGAGCATCAGCTTGGCCAGGGAGACCAGGGTCTCGTCACCGGCCTCGTCGCCGTAATGACGGTTGAAGGCGGTGAAGAAGTCGATGTCCAGCATCACCAGGGTAAGGGGGTTGTGGGTGCGTCGATTTTCCGCCACCAGCTCTTTGAGCCTCTGCTCCAGCAGGCTTCGATTGGCGATGCCGGTCAACTGATCCACCCTGCTGTTGCGATCCAACTGGTGCTGAAGCTGAGCGCAGCGGTGCTGCTGTTTGCGATTCTCTTCGAAGCCGCGGTTCAGGACCGTCAGTATGGCGAAGCTGAGCAGCAGCCCGGCGCCCAGAAGGATCATTCCCTGGGCCAGGTTGGTGGTGTTCAGTTGTCCCAGGGCCGGCACCAGGGCAAGCGGCAGGGGCAGATGCAGTGTCCAGAAGGCGAGCCGGCTCGGGTACAGAGTCACGCTGGCCGCCAACAGCAGCAGCAGCACGGTGGCCATCAGCAGCGGGGGGGACAGGCTGCCGCTGGAGAGGGTCAGCCACAGGTGCAGGGTGACCAGAGCGCCTGCTGCCAGGGTATAGAGGGGGAACAGTTTTGCCAGCGGACGCTGGGGCAGATGCGGCTGCAGGGCCCAGAGCAGCCCTATGCCCAAGGGGGCAATCCAGATCGGGTCGTGACCGGCGGAGGTCAGAAGCTGCACCGCTCCTTGTGCCAAGCCGATGAAGAGCAGCGCCAGCAGCAACCTGCGGTGGCCCTGGAACAACACTTGTCTGGGTTGGTGTGCCATAGGCTCATCCTTGAGAGCGTTTTAGGTAACTCCTTAATTTCTCAGAGGGAATTGAGCTGGCGCTCTGCAGGGCAAAGCTGGCCCATCGGGCACCCTGCTCCATCGCCTTGGTCAGCTCCTGGCCGCGCAGCAGGCCGTCCATCAAGCCTGCTGCATAGCTGTCACCAGCTCCTGTGGTGTCCACCACCTGGGTGGGATAGGCCGCCACTGAGAAACAACCATCCTGAGTATAGGCGATGGCGCCGTGTTCGCCCTGGGTGACAATAAAAGCCTCCAGAGAGGGGCCGGCGATCTCCCGGCCAAAGATCCAGGGATCGCTGACCTGATGGGGGGCGAGGTCGTCCACCGAGGTGATCAGATAATGGCTGGGACGACGGCTGAGATCCTTGGGCAACTGGGCGAACACCAGACCCTGAGCCAGGGCCTGTTGCATCAGTTGCGGCAGGCCTTCCGCGGTGAGATTGACATAGAGGGCGTCCATCGGGCCGCTCAGCTGTGGAGGCAGCAACAGTCTGGGCCGGTTGGGACGCAGTATGGTGCGCTCTCCGTTGGGCTCCATCAGCAGTTGCAGGGGTTGGGTGGGGCCCGGGTGGCGGTGGACCTGGTCACACACCAGCCCCAGTCCTTTGGCCTGATCCAGTAGCCACTCACCCAGCGCATCTTCCCCCACCTGGCTGAGCAGAGTGACCCTGTGTCCGGCCCAGGCCAGGGCGGTGCCGGTGTTGGCGGCACCGCCGCCGATGCGTCGGCCCAGGTCTTCATAATGGATGCGGGCGCCGGTACTTAGGGGGCGACTCAGGCGAAGGATCTGGTCGCAGTTGAGGTTGGCAATGATGGATATTTGGGCCATGACGGTGTGGCTTCGGGTTTGTGTCAGTGAGATTACTATACCAATGCCCGTTGACCACTGCACCGAATTGGTGCCGACAATCGTGGTAAAGATATAAAAAAAGGGGCGGAAATCCGCCCCTTTCTATTGCTGTGCCGTTACATATCCCTGGCGCTCAGGGGGCGGCGCAGCTCGGCCCGGACATTGTCCATGCCGGCGTAGAAATTCTTCATCATCAGTACGCCCATCATCAGACCGTTGGGGGTGGCCTGCAGCTTATCGGGATCCTGGGGATCCTCAATCAGGCCGCCGGTCATCTTCATAAAGGCCATCTCCTTGGTCAGGCCGCCCCACAGGCTCTTGCCAAAATTGTCCTTGAAGTAGGACTTGGACAGGCGTCCGCCAAACAGGTTGAGCAGGAAGCGGTACTGCATCACCGCCTTGGGGTTGTAGTACTTGGAGGACTCCACACCCATGCGGCCTGCTTCGATCTTCTCCTGGTACTTGCGCAGGGAGAAGCTGTTTACGTACAGGGTGTCGTGGAGGAAGCTGAAGCTGCCGGAGCCCACACCCAGATAATCGTCGTAGTTGACCACGTATTCATCGAAGCTCTGGTCGGCGCGCTTGCCGAAGGACCAGGCGGTCATCTGATCGTAGTGACCGTTCAGGGAGTTGAGGATCAGTTCGTAATCCCGGGCAATATCCTGAGTCGGGTTGGCCAGATTGCCCTTGGCGCTCTTGCGGGTCTGGTGGGTCACCATCAGCGGGTAGGTGGTGATCTGGGTGGGCCCCAGGCGCACCAGGGTGTCCATATCCTTTTGCAGGACCTCCTGAGTCTGGCCGGCAAAGCCAAAGATCATGTCGACGCTGAGAATGGGGAAGTTCTCCTTCGCCCGGGCCAGCTTCTCGTAGATCACCTCGGGTTCGCCAAACTTCTCCAGACGGTCGGTGCGGGCCAGGATATCCCGGTCAAAACTCTGGACGCCGACGGAGAGCCTGTCCACCAGGCCATGCAGCTGGGTGAACTCCATGGAGGTCAGGTGCAGAGGGTCGGATTCGCAGGAGACCTGTTTGATGGAGGGGAACAGGGTGCGGGCGTGCTCAATGGTTTTCGCCAGCTCATCCACCAGCACCGTAGTGGTGCCGCCACCAATGTAGAGTTCCTCGAAGTCGTACCCTAGGGCCTTGGCCATCTCCATCTCTTTGCGCAGAGACTTGAAGTAGGCGCGGGCTTTGTCCTCTTTGAACAGGAAACGGTGGAAGGTGCAGAAACTGCACAGAGTGTGACAGAAGGGTACATGGGCATAGAGCATGTACTTTTTGCCGGGCTGTGGCCCAGGCATGGTGTCACACGCCTGGGTGTCCAGGCAGAGGTGGCGCTCAGTGTAGTACTCCATCACCCGCTCCAGGCTGTTGAGCATCCAGCTGGGTGTGGTGATCTTGGCCGTCTCACGGATGGCGGCGTTGTTTAGGGCGCGTTCTGCAAGAGACATGTGTGCTTCCCGGACTGCGTTTGGATGAGGCCACAGTGTAGAAGAGGGCCAAATCCCCGTCTGTGAGCAAAGACTGAAACTTTGTACACCTAATAGGCTAAAAGTGCAGAACTGTGATCTATTCCACTTCACTTTGCTCCCCAAGCTGTGATGGTGGCCACACTCGGGGATCGAAATTTGTACGCTTTCCACTAGGGGCAGAGTATTACGCTGATGTAAGCCAGGTCCTACAGAGTTTTCATCCGGTTCAAGGTCACCATTAGCTAGGCTTATGGGAGGATCACTGACGTTTCGCGGAGGCCATGGATGGCACAGATGCAATGGATTATTGGGGAATTTCTGTATCTTAGCTCTGGCAGAAGGCTCCGTGGCCCCAGTGGTCGCTGGCAGCAGCTCAGTCCCAAGGCGGCTCAGGTATTGGAGGTGTTTCTGGCCCATCCGGGGGAACTGCTCAGTTACTCCGCCCTGATGAAGCTGGCCTGGGGCGGGCGGGTGGTTACCGAGTGTGCCGTTCGCCGGGCGGTGACTGAGATCCGCAAGGGGTTTGGTGACGACTTCCGGGCACCCAGGTATCTGGAAACCCGGCAGAGTCAGGGGTACCGCTGGCTGAAGGCGCCCCTGTCGGCCCAAATCGAGGGTGGCCAGGCCCCCAGGGAGAGCGTCTTGCTGCCCGGCATCGCCGGCCTCACCTTTGCGGCGCTGCTGCTCTGGGCCTGGCAGGGAGAGATGGAGGAATCTGTGCTGGCACCGGCCAGTGAGCCCAGGGAGTGGCCGAGATTCGCCGAGACCGGCGGTGCCACCTGGCCTCCGGCGGTGTGTCAGCCGACGGCCAGAGTCACTCAGCCACCCTTGCGTTATTAGTGGCCCGCTCAGAACCTAAAAAAACCCGGCGCAGTGCCGGGTTTTTTGGGGTAGAGGTTATTGCGGCCTCAGGACTTGTATTGCAGGGTGCCGTCAGCCTTGATCTCGTCGTACCAAACATTGTGGTGCTGCTTGGCCCAGTTCTCATCACAGTAACCGGACACCATGCACTCCATACCCCCCTCGGACATCACCGTCGCCATGAAGATGTGGACGATGGAGAAGGCGCAGAGGATGATGGCGGAGGCGCCGTGGGCGATGATCGCCAGCAGGCTCAGGGTGCGGCTGGGCTCCACATATTGGGGGAACAGCAGCACGATGCCGGACAGGGAGATCACCAGACCGAAGGCGGCGAAGGTCCAGAACCACAGCTTCTCACCGGCGTTGGCGAAGCCAGCATCCGGGTGCTTGCCCTTGAAGGGACCGAAGTTGATGTAGCCGCCCACCACCAGGAACCAGTCCAGGTCGTACTTGGCGGGGATCTGGTTCTTGGCCCACAGCAGGGTCATCAGCAGCCAGCCCGCCATAAAGGGGAAGGCCATCACGTCATGCACCGGCTTGACCAGCGCCATCATGGAGGCGAAGGCGCCCTGGCCCAGTACCGGCTCCACGAAGAAGCGGCCTGCCAGCAGCATCAGCCCGGTGAGGATCAGCAGCAGGCAGGGAATCGCACCCAGCCAGTGGATCGCCACATCACGCTTGGACCAGCGAAACACCATCTTGCCGGAATAACCGTGGTGCAGCTTGGAGATGCCGTTGACCATGATGAACAGGATGAACACGCCGATCATGCCAAACAGTGCCAGCATCAGGCCCGGGGCCAGGATGTCACTGCGCAGGGGCAGGATGCGCGGGTCATAGCTGTTGATCGGCTGGCCGTGGAACTCACTCTGGGAGGTGGTGTAGCCGGTGGCACCTTCCTTCATGGCCTGCCACACCACTTCCGACTGGCTGGCAGCCTGAGCGGTGGATTCCGCCGCCTCTGCCAGGGCCAGGCCGGGCAGCAGCAGGGCAACCATCACCAGCAGCGTCTTGAACATATGCTTCATATGAATGCTCCAAAGGAGCGGGGAGTGACCTCCCCGCTTCGAGGTTACTTGTTCCAGACGCCGCGTTTCATGCCACGCTGGGCAACGCGCTCGCGGTAGATGTCAGACACCATCTGGGCATCGCCGGCCAGCAGTGCCTTGGTGGAGCACAGCTCGGCACACATGGGCAGTTTGCCTTCCGCCAGACGGTTGGCGCCGTAGAGCTCACGCTCCTTGGCACTGCCCGCTTCGGTCTCGGGACCGCCGGCACAGAAGGTGCACTTGTCCATCTTGCCCTTGGAGCCGAATACCGCCTTCTTGGGGAACTGGGGGGCGCCGAAGGGGCAGGCGTACAGGCAGTAACCACAGCCGATGCAACGCTCTTTGTCGTGCAGCACGATGCCATCGTCGGTCTTGGTGAATACGTTCACCGGACAGACCGCCATGCAGGGGGCGTCGGCACAGTGCATGCAGGCCACGGACAGGGAGGCTTCGTTGCGCTCACCGTCGTTGATGGTCACCACGCGGCGGCGGGTGACACCCCACTCCAGGGCACTGTCGTTCTCGTTCTTACAGGCGGTGACACAGCCGTTGCACTCGATGCAGCGCTGGGTGTCACACATAAATTTCATAGTTGCCATGTTGGCTTATCTCCTACCTTGAACCTTACGCTTTCTCGATCTGACACAGGGAGGACTTGGTCTCCTGCATCTGGGTGATCGGGTCATAGCCATAGGTCAGAGCGGTGTTGGCGGACTCGCCAACGATGTAGGGCTTGGTGCCCTCTGGGTAGACCAGCTCTTCGTTGTGCATAACACCGGCGAAGTGGTAAGGCATCCAGGTCACGCCCTGCTTCACCCGTGGGGTCACCAGTGCTTTCACCTTGATGCGGGCGCCTTCGGCACCTTCCACCCAGACATCGTCCCAGTTCTGCAGACCACGGTCGGCAGCGTCGGCAGGGTTGATCTCGATGAACATCTCCTGCTGCAGCTCGGCCAGCCACGGGTTGGAACGGGACTCTTCACCGCCACCTTCATACTCCACCAGTCGGCCGGAGGTCATCACCAGCGGGTAACGCTTATCCAGGTTATCGCTGATCACCTTGTCCTGAATGGACTTGTACAGGGTGGGCAGACGATGCACTTGCATGTCGTTGTAGGTGGGGTACTGAGCGATCAGGTCCCGGCGAGGGGTATACAGAGGCTCACGGTGTACCGGCATAGGATCAGGGAAGGTCCACACCTTACAGCGGGCCTTGGCGTTACCGAAGGGGATGCAGCCGTGCTTCATCGCCACCCGGTGGATACCGCCGGACAGATCGGTCTTCCAGTTACGACCTTCTGCTTCTGCTTTCTCTTCGGCGGTCAGCTCATCCCACCAACCCAGTTGCTTGAGCATCTTGTCGGTGAACTCGGGGTAACCGTCGCCCAGGTCACAGCCCAGGGAGGCGGAGCCTTCGGCCAGCAGGTTTTCACCCTCGTAGGAGACACCGAAACGGGCACGGAAGTTACCGCCGCCCTGCAACACGTGCTTGGAGGTGTCGTACAGGATGTGAGTACCAGGGTGCTTCTGCTCAGGGGTACCCCAGCAAGGCCATGGCAGGCCATAGGTTTCACCCTTGGCTGGGCCACCCAGGGCTTGCAGGTTCTCGTGGGAGAAGGTGCCCCAGTTGTTGGTGTGCTCCTTGATGCGCTCGGGAGACTGGCCGGACATACCGATGGTCAGCATGCCGCGGTTGATCTCGCGGGTCACGTCCTCGATCACCGGCATGTCGTTCTTCACCTGCATGCGCTTGGTGAACTGCTCGGCGAAGCCCAGCTTCTTGGCCAGACGGTACATGATCTCCAGGTCAGGCTTGGACTCAAACAGGGGCTCAACCACCTGCTGACGCCACTGAACGGAGCGGCCGGAGTTGGACAGGGAGCCTTCGGTCTCAAACTGAGAGCAGGCGGGCAGCAGGTAGACGCCATCCTTGCGGCGGTGCATCACACCGGCCATGGTTGGGTAGGGGTCGACCACAACCACGGTGTCCATCTTGTCCAGGGCATCACGCACTTCGCGGCCACGGGTTTCGGTGTTGACGGACTGGCCCCAGAAGAAGGCCATACGGATGTTGTCTTTCTGGCCCAGCTTGTTCTTGTCTTCCAGAACGCCGTCGTGCCAGCGGGAGCAGGGCATGCCAGGGGTGGTCATGGGCACCTTGCCCAGGTATTCGCCCTGGTCGAAGCGGCCTTTCACCCAGTCAAACTCCAGATCCCACACGTGGCTCCAGTGCTTCCAGGCACCGGTGGACAGGCCATAGTAGCCGGGCAGGGTGTCGAACAGCAGACCCAGGTCGGTGGCGCCCTGTACGTTGTCGTGGCCGCGGAAGATGTTGGTACCGCCGCCGGACTGACCCATGTTGCCCAGGGCCAGCTGCAGCAGGCAGTAGGCACGGGTGTTGGCGTTACCCACGGTGTGCTGGGTACCACCCATACACCAGACCACGGAACCGGGACGGTTTTCCGCCATCAGCTTGGCGGCCTGGTACACCAGATCACCGTCGATGCCACAGACGCGAGCCACCTCTTCCAGGGGCCACTTGGCGGCTTCCTTACGGATGTCTTCCATGCCCCAGACGCGCTGGTCGATGAAGGTCTGATCCTGCCAGCCGTTGTCGAAGATGACGTTCAGCATGCCGTAGATGAAGGGGATGTCGGTACCGGGGCGGATGCCAACGTGCAGATCAGAATGTGCAGCCGTACGGGAGAAACGTGGGTCAACAACGATGATTTTGGCGTTGTTGCGTTCTTTGGCGGTGAGGATGTGCTGCATGGAAACCGGGTGGGCTTCCGCAGGGTTGGCACCGATAAAGAAGATGGCGTTCGCGTGACGGATGTCATTGAAGGAGTTGGTCATCGCACCGTAGCCCCAGGTGTTGGCAACACCGGCTACTGTGGTGGAGTGACAGATACGGGCGGAGTGGTCAACGTTGTTGGTGCCCCACATGGCCGCAAATTTGCGGTACATGTAACAGCCTTCGTTGGAGAACTTGGCGCTGCCCATAAAGTAGATGGAGTCCGGACCGGATTCGGCGCGGATCTTCAGCATCTGGCTGCCCACCTCTTCGATGGCCTGCTCCCAGGAGAGCTTCTTCCACTTGCCGCCTTCCAGCTTCATGGGGTATTTCACCCGCAGCTTGGAGTGACCGTGCTCGCGCAGTGCGGCACCCTTGGCGCAGTGACCGCCGCGGTTGAAGGGATGATCGAAGGCGGGCTCCTGGCCGGTCCAGACACCGTTCTGAACTTCGGCGTAGACACCACAGCCCACAGCACAGGCGGAGCAGATGGTGCGCTTCACTTCGATGGGGGCGCTGGGATCAACGTGATGGTCGGAGGCGTTGGCCTTGCGGATCATGCCGGTGCCCAGCATGGAGGCGGCGGCGATACCACCGGTGGTGACACCGGCGTTCTTCAGGAACTGACGGCGGTCGAGGCCCAGCCCTTTGTTGGCGTCTGCCTTAACCTTGGCAGAGGTGCGGGTAAGTTGCATCAGAGAAACTCTCCTGGATTACTGGCCGCGCAGGCTGGCGTAGTAGCGGCGGATATGATCGGTTTCCTGGTAGCCTTGAACAGCTTCCTGGGGGCGACCGGTCTCTGCCTTGGAGGGGGCAGCAACGGTGGCGAGGCCGGCGGCGGCCGGAGCCATGGCCAGGGCCTTCAGCAGACCGCGTCGGGTCGACTTGGCGTGATCTTGTGTCATCGTCTTCTCTCGAATCTGGTGTGACAAAAGGGCGTAGTGCCTTTTTTAAACAGTTGTTTGTAGGGCGAGTTAAGGCCATCTAAATGGCTGGCCGGATTGTCCATGGAGAACCGGGGGAAAAACGTGAACTGAAACGGGTTTCCTCGGAGGGGGAGAGAGAAATCGAACGGTTATTTGACCTGAATCGTCTTGTTAAGCCTGCTTTAACACTGGATTCACGGATTTGTGACTGAAAAATGATACAAAATGGTGTTTTCCCTAATGCTTTGTTGAGCTTTGTCACTGAAAAACCCCTTAATAACTGCGTGTTGGGACAGAATGTCCCTTGGATCGAATGTTTAGTGATCAGCCTGTTTTTCTACGTCAGCCTGGCAGATTCTCGGTCGTAACAGGGTTGTTAAATTTGGTTTTTACCGCTTTTGCATCACTTTTGAGCTTTGAGTCGCGAAAATTTAGGTGCTATAAGCAAAAACAGTGACAGGGGCCGGAATGCTTCAAAAAGTGTGACGGTTTTCAACTAATGGGTCTTTCGTTGATCTCGATCAATGGGGTTTCTCCCAGATTCGCTACTCTGCTCACGCTGAATTTTTGTTCCCGAACATGATTCTTTTTGTGAACCCAGTGGAGTGCGACATGCGACAGGCTCGCTTACCTCATCTTTATGTGCTGATCTTCGGCGTGCTGTTGGCGCTGACCCCTTTCGTGATCAATGCCTTTATGATGATCTCCGGCAATCTGGTCTGATTCCCTCTTGATTCCCGGTCCCGGTTCGATAGTCTGAGGAGCAAGGAAGCCTCCCTGGAGCCAGGATAATGTCTTTGAAATCCCCCGCAGTTTTTCTCCCTTTGATCCTTATTGCCACCCCTGCTTCTGCCAAGGTGGACCCGGTCGTCATTGCCCAGCCTCAGCAACTGCAGTCGGTGTGCTGGTTTGAGGGGCGCGAGTATTCCCAGGGCGCCCGCATCGAGATGGTGGGTAAGATGGTGCTCTGTGGTCCCAAGGATCCCTTTATGCCGGACGGCCCCCTGGTGTGGTTGTCACTGGATGAGCAGGGAGATCCCATCTACCCCGAGCCGCCCAGGCCCGACAACAAGATCACCATCAATAAGGGCTAGATGCCCAGGCTGGTGGCCGGTCAGCGCTTCTTGGCCCTGGGGTGAGCCTGATCATAGACCTCGGCCAGGTGCTGAAAGTCCAAGTGGGTATAGACCTGGGTCGTGCTGAGGTTGGCGTGGCCGAGCAGCTCCTGCACTGCTCTCAAGTCGCCGGATGACTCCAGCATATGGGTGGCGAAGGCGTGTCGCAGCTTGTGAGGGTGAACCCTGGCACCGACGGTTTGCTCCATCCCCCATTTAGACAGCCTTGCCTGGACCGAGCGGTGACTGATGCGTCTGCCCCGGCTGGAAAGGAACAGCGCCTGATCCTCAGGGTCTGTGGGTTGGGGCCGAACGCTCAGCCACAGCTGCAGGCTGGCGACGGCGGTGCTGGTCACTGGCAACAGGCGGGTTTTGACTCCCTTACCCGTCACCCGCACCTGCTTCTCCTTCAGATCCAGATCCCCCAGGTCCAGGGAGACCAGCTCGGCCAGCCGCAGGCCGCTGGAGTAGAGCAGCTCCATCATCGCCCGGTCACGGACAACCAGGGGATCCTGACCGTCCAGACTCAGCAGCTGGTCCATCTGGTCCACGTCCAGGTTCTTGGGCAGGGGCTTGCCCTGCTTGGGGGCGGAGAGGTGCTTGGCGGGATTGTGGTCCATTTCGCCGCACAGCACCATAAACTCTCCCAGCTGTCGCAGGGCCGACAGGGTCAGGGCCAGGGAGCGCGGCGACAGTCCCTGACGATGCAGCTTGGCCAGCAGAGCCTGCAATTGATCCAGGCTGACCTGATGCCATTGTGCCATGCCCAACTCCTGAAGCAGGGGCTGGCAGCGATTGAGTTCTCGCAGGTAGTTGCGGCAGGTGTGGGGAGAGTACTGGCGCTCGCTGCGCAGGTAGCGCTCGAAGCGGGCGACGGTGTCAGCCATGGCGCAGCTGGGGGATCTTATAGGCCAGCAACTGACGGATCTGGTCCAGCATCATGGTGTCCATATCCGGGGAGAAGTGACTGGGATCGTTGGAGGCGATGGCCAGCAGGGCCACCGGGGTGCCACGGTCACCGATGCACACCAGGGCCACAGAACCGTTGTCCTGGGCCACCAGAGGGTTTTGTTCCTGAGCGGGCAGCCGACCCAGATAGTAGCCGTGCTCATTGAGGCGTCGGCGCAGGATCAGGTTCAGCTCGGGCTGATCGAACTGACCCGTGCTGTCGGTGACCGCCAGGCGCACCTTGGCAAAGCGGAAGCGGCTCTTGAAACTGTCCACCAGAACCCGATTGATCTCCTCCAGGCTCTCGGTCTCCAGCAAATCGAAAAACAGCTGATTGTAGAAGCGGTAGATGTCTTCGTTGCGGGAGGCCACCGACAGCAGGGAGGTGATCTCCTCCTCCAGCTGGCAGACCCGGGATCTCAGATTCTGTTGCTGATGCTCAATCAGGGAGACGGTGCCTCGCTCGGTATGGGGGATGCGCAGGCTGAGCAGCAGTTCGGGATGGCGGATGAAGAAGTCCGAGTTCTCCAACAGGTACTCTTTGACCATGTCGGCGCTCAAGGCTTTCAGGCTGTCACTGTAATCGTGCTTCATAATCCAATTTGACCATCGTAGACGTGTACGGCTGGCCCGGTCATCTCCACTGCCTTACCCTGGCCTGGCCATTCAATGTGTAAGGTACCACCTGGAAGGTCTACGCGCACCCTCTCTGCCAACACTCCCTGATGCTGGCCGATGACGGCGGCGGCACAGGCGCCGGTGCCACAGGCCAGGGTTTCGCCGACGCCACGTTCATACACCCTCAGGCGGATGTGGCGTTCGGACAGGACTTGCATAAAGCCCACATTGACCCCCTTGGCGAAGCGCTCGTGGGTGCTGAGGCTGCGGCCAATCCCTTCGACGTCGGCGCTGTCCAGATCATCCACCTTGAGGACACAGTGGGGATTGCCCATGGAGACCGCGCCACAGAGGTGGACGCCATCGTCGGTCTGCAGCAGATAGGTCTTCTCCACCTTGTTGGCCCTGAAGGGCAGTGAGCCGGGCTCGAAGTTGGGGGTGCCCATGTTGACCGTGACCTGATTCTCCTGACCCAGGCGCAGGGCCAGGGAGCCCGCCTTGGTGCTGACCCCGATCTGATCCTTGTTGGTCAGTCCCTTCATCCGCACAAAGCGGGCGAAACAGCGGGCGCCGTTGCCGCAGTTTTCCACTTCACTGCCGTCGGCATTGAAGATGCGATAGTGGAAGTCCTGCTCGGGATCATAGGGCGGCTCCACCAGCAGCAGCTGATCGAAACCCACGCCAAAATGCCTGTCTCCCAGACGGCGGATCTGTTCCGGCGAGAGATAGAGGTTCTGGGTGACCGCATCGATCACCATGAAGTCGTTGCCCAACCCCTGCATTTTGGAGAAGTGAATCAAGAGGCTACCCCTGTTGAATCTGAATTTTGACTAGTTTACGGCAGCAGATGCTCACCTTGCCACAACTGATTCAGGGTTTCTCGTTCCCGAATCAGGTGAGTCTGGTCAGCATCGGCCATCACCTCGGCGATGCGGGGCCTGCTGTTGTAGTTGGAGGCCATGGTAAATCCGTAGGCCCCGGCGCTGCGCACCGCCAGCAGATCCCCTTGTTCCACCGTCAGCTGGCGCTCCTTACCCAGGAAGTCGCCGGTTTCACACACCGGGCCCACTACGTCGTAGTGGCGCGGCTCGCCGTCTCTGGGGGTGACCGGGATGATCTTCTGCCAGGCACTGTAGAGGCTGGGGCGCAGCAGGTCGTTCATGGCCGCATCCACCACGGCAAAGTCCCGCTCCTCACCCTGTTTCAGATACTCGATTCGGGTCACCAGGATGCCGGCGTTGGCCATGATGGCCCGGCCGGGCTCGAAGATCAGGGTCAACTGGCGCCCCTTCAGGCACTGCAGCAGCGCCTGGGCATACTGGTCAGGGTGAGGGGGCGTTTCGTCATCATAGGTGACGCCCAGACCACCGCCCACATCCAGGTGTTCCAGCTGAATCCCCTCCTGCTCCAGCTGTTCAATCAACCCCAGCAAGCGCTCCAGTGCGGCCAGGAAGGGGGGCAGGCTGGTGAGCTGTGAGCCGATGTGGCAATCCAGCCCCTTGATCTCCACATGGGAGAGGCTGGCGGCACGGCGATAGCTCTCCAGGGCCCGAGCCATGGGGATACCGAACTTATTCTCTTTCAGGCCGGTAGAGATATAGGGGTGGGTGTTGGCGTCCACATCCGGGTTGATCCTCAGGGAGATGGGGGCGATAACACCCAGCTCCCGGGCCACCATGTTAAGGCGCTCCAGCTCCGCTTCCGATTCGACGTTGAAACAGTGGATCCCCACCGACAGCGCCTGGCGCATCTCGTCGGCGGATTTGCCCACCCCGGAAAACACCACCTTGGCGGGATCGCCACCGGCTTCCAGTACCCGGGCCAGTTCACCGCCGGAGACGATGTCGAAGCCGCTGCCGAGGCGGGCCAGCAGGTTGAGTACCGCCAGGTTGGAGTTGGCCTTGACCGCATAGCAGATCAGGTGAGGGTGGTCTCCCACGGCACCATCGAAGGCATGCCAGTGCCGCTCCAGGGTGGCCCGAGAGTAAAGATAGAAGGGAGTGCCGATGCGTTCGGCCAGTTCGGCGACCGAGACGGCTTCAGCCATCAGGGTTCCCTGTTGATAACTGAAGTGGTCCATGGGCGGCCCTTACTGTTCCTGAGTTGTCTGTGGTGGCTGCTGTTGAGCATCGGCCTGAGGCGGGTTGACCTGCTCCTGCTGGGGCAGTTCAAGGGGGCCTTTCTGGCCGCAGGCACAGAGCAGCATTCCCAGTATCAGGGCGGTGGAGAGTCGAGACATGGAAAACAAATGACCTTGTTGAGTTAGCCCTCTATAATCGCATCCCATGTGCCAAATGCAACTGAATAGAGAACCAGATTATGGCTATGGACCAAAGTCGCTTCCACCAGCTGGCTGACGAGATACTGGAACAGATTGTCGAGAGCATCGACGACTCAGAGTTGGAGCTGGATTATGAGCAGTCCGGCAATGTGCTTGATCTCGAGTGCATCGACGGCAGCCACATCGTCCTGAACAAACAGGAAGCGATGTCCCAGCTGTGGCTGGCCACCAAGTTCGGCGGCTACCGCTTCGATTTTCGTGAAGGAGACTGGATAGAGGAGCGTGGTGGCCAGGAGCTGCTGACCTTCCTCAGCGACTCTGTGGCCAAGCAGGGCGGCGAACAGATCCGCTTCTAATTGTCCAGCGAGAGCGGGGGCTGGCCCGGTTTCGCGTAGGCCAGCCGCCCGAGGCTCTCCCCCCTGTGGTAGTGGTCCAGCCCGCTGACCGCCACCGTATCCAGGTGCTCCAGATGCAGGTGGCCATCCTCTGCCAGGGCCGCCTGGTCCAGCCAGACCTCGACGATTCGCGCTGAGACCATCAGGGTGTCGTTCTCTTCGAGGTGCCTTACCCGAACCAGTTCCATCCCCATGCTCAGTCGGCTCTCCGCCACATAGGGCGCAATCAGCCGTTCTCCAAATCTTGGGGTCAGCCCCACGGCGTCAAACTCCGATTCCTCCCTGGGGTAGCGGGCGGAGCTCTGGTGGGCCTGACGGTGAATGCTCTGGTGAACCTGATTGATGGTGAAGCAGCCAGTGGCCTCAATGTTCTCCAGGCTGTGCCGGGGGGCTGAGTGGGGGCGCATGATCAGCCCCATCAGCGGTGGATCCGCGCCCAGATGAAACACCGAGCTGACGATGGCCAGGTTGGTCAGCCCTTGAGAATTGATGCTGCCGATGAGGTTGGCGCTCTTATAGCCGGACAGGCTGTTGACGAAGTGGGCCCGATAGCGCTGGGCCATCCTCTCCATGGCGGTTTCGTCAATTCGTGAAAGCATGGCGGTCCTCCGCTGCAGGGAATACCCCTCAGTACGGCGCCGGTCGCCCCAGGGATCACTCCTGGTTGTGGACCAACTCAGACTCCGCCAGGGGCAGTACCGTCAGCTCTCCCTGACAGCGTTTCAGCCGATAGAACTGCGGCAGGTTGAAGCTGCCCCCGCCGAAACGGCCCTCCCGCTTGAACACGTAGAGCTCACTGATGCTGTCGATGAGGGCGCTGAGCTGGCCCACGGAGTGGAAGAAGCGCTGCAGCACATTGTTCTCATCCAGCAGGTAGACATCCAGTCCCTGCTCCCGCTCGCGGACGAAGTACTGGCGCATTCCCTTGCGGGCATGCTGGCGGAGAATCTCCGGTGCACTGGCATAGGGGTCCTCCCCCAGATCCGGCTGGGGCAGGGTCTGAAGTTCGCCATCCACCAGAGGCCCCGGCAATTTGGGCAGCTCGTCGGCGGGACGCCAGTGCATGCCATGGCTGGAGAACAGCAGTCCAAATCGCTCCTCCCCCAGGGTCAGGGGCAACACCTGCAGGGCTTCGGCCCGGCTCTGCTGACGCAAACGGCAGCACTGGTGAACCAGGAAGCTGAGCCTGTCCTCCAACTGGGCGTTGGCGCGCTGGCCCACTGAGATCACCTGGATCTCGGGCAGATGCTCATTGGTGATGCCGGTCAGCAGTTGCTCCAGCATCTGCAGCAGCCCCCGCTCCCCCTCAAACTGGTGATAGTGCAGTTCGCCCCAACTGTTGCGGGTGATCAGCTCCAACGATCCGGCCAGGGAGCGTCGGGGTCGGCCGGTGGAGAGCACCCGGTTGCCCCGCAGGTCCAGCATCAGTTCAGAGCCGTGCCAGCGACTGCTGGGGTCCTGTTCCAGGTTGACCACCAGGGTGACCTCATCCAGATGCCAGGGTTGTTGCAGGGCATCCAGATCCGCCCGTTCCGGGCGATGCAGGGCCGGGGTGAGCCGACGTGCCAGCCGGGTCAGGGTCTTGTCGACACTGCCCTCCCCGAGGTGGAAGCGGTGCACCCTGGTGTACTCCTCAACCAGCCCATTGGCGGCGGCCCAGGCGATGCAGGCCAGCCGGCTTCTATGATGAAACAGAGGGCTTTCACCAAACAGCTGGCGCTTGTCCGCAGGCTGGCGGTACAGGTACCAGGTGCCCCCCTGAGCATCGTCAGAATCCACCTGCAGCAGGGTCAGGTCCTGCTCCGCCAGGGAGTGGCTCCACAGCGGGTTAAGGCGAATCAATTTGTCCGGTTCTGACTCGAACTGGGTGTAGAGCTTGCGGGTGAGAATGCCCATGTCCTGAATCTGCAGCTGTCGTGGCAGGCGCTGGCGACTGGCAAACGCGGTCAGTCGCTGATAACTGGTGAGCATCAGCTGTTGCAACTGATGGTTGAACCAGCGCACCTGACCCGCATGCCAATGCTCGGCCTGATTCAGTGATTCGATCAGCAGCGGGGTCCACTGCCAGTCCCGGGTGAGCTCGTCCATCAATTCGCCGCGCCACTGGCTGCTGAATCTGGGGTCGTGACACTTGAGGTAGAAGCAGCGCTGAGCCAGGGACAACCGGCTGGTTTCCTGCTGGCGCTTGAGGAACCCTTCGATTCGCTCGTACAGCATCAGGTAGGGATCCGCCTGCTGCGGGGATTGTCCCGCTTTCAGTCGATACCAGAGCTGATCCCTGAGAATGCGCTGATCCGGGTAGTCGGCCACATAGGCTTCCAGCAACAGTACCTTAAGGGCGGATTTATGGGGGCGGGAGATCCCCTTGAACAGCTGCCACAGGGCGGCACCGAAGAACTCGGCCGCCGGCAGATGCTGGATCTCACCCAGGGTGAGCAGGCCCGGATCGTCCTGCGGCGCTCCGGGCCACCAGGCGATGGGTAGCCCCGCCAGGCGGACCTGGGTGCGGTAGAACTCCTCCAGCAACAGCCAGTGCTGGGCACTGCCGCTGTGCTCCTTGTCCAGACAACGCTGACAGGGGATACCAAACTGGCAGGGGTTGATGACAAACAGGTGGGTCTCCAGCCCCTGCTCCGTGGCCCAGTGGCTCAGCCAGTCCGCCTTGCGCTGCAGGGCGGCCACCTCCTCCTTGGGCATGGTGCTCTCATGAATCAGCCACAGGTCCACGTCGGAGCTTCGGGTTTGCCCCAGACTGCCGCAACTGCCCATGGCATAGAGCCCGAGCAGAGGCCCGGGCTGGTCGGAGGGAAGGGTATCCATGGGCGGGGTGACGAAGCCCTCTGCCGCTTCAGGACACCCCTCGGGACCGCTGTCTTGCAGTGCCTGAACCAGCTTGTCCAGCACCTGTCGCTGAGGCAGGGGCAGCCATCCGAGAAACTGGCTCAGTCTGGACTGGTTAAGGGCATTGCTCAGGGCAAGATCGGAGTCGTAGGAGTTCAAGCGGTGCTCACAGAAAGTCACAAAACTGTGATCATGATAACACTTTGTGGGCTCGGAGGAGAAACCGTGAAAAGGATCAATTTTCCGGAACTCAGGTGGAGAAATCGAGGTCTGACAGGCGCAGTAGCTTTAATGCCCGGCGAAATGCTGGCAACATGAGCGCAATTTTTGACGGTTCCGGCCCGCTGCTGAGCCGGTGATTAGTTTGAGGATACCGAGAGTTATGGCACGCAAAGAGATTCGTATCGCCACCCGCAAGAGTCCCCTGGCCATGTGGCAGGCTGAGTTTGTTAAGGCTGAGCTGGAGAAGGCACACCCCGGGCTGGAGGTGATCCTGCTGCCTATGTCCACCAAGGGCGACAAGATTCTCGACACCCCCCTGGCCAAGGTTGGTGGCAAGGGCCTGTTCGTCAAGGAGCTGGAAGTGGCCATGCTGGAAGGCCGTGCCGACATCGCCGTTCACTCCATGAAGGATGTGCCCGTAGACTTCCCTGAGGGCCTGGGCCTGACCACCATCTGTGAGCGCGAAGACCCCCGCGATGCCTTCGTGTCAAACAACTACAAGAGTCTGGAAGAGCTGCCTCAGGGGGCCGTCGTCGGTACCTCCAGCCTGCGTCGTCAGTGCCAGCTGCGTGAACTGCGCCCGGATCTGGAGATTCGCGACCTGCGTGGCAACGTCAACACCCGACTGTCTAAGCTGGATGCCGGCGACTATGACGCCATCATCCTGGCGGCGGCGGGTCTGAAGCGCCTGGAGTTCGAACACCGCATCACCGGCTTCATCGAGAGCGAGCAATCTCTGCCTGCGAACGGTCAGGGCGCCGTCGGCATCGAGGCTCGCCTGGGAGATGAGGAACTGCTGGAGCTGCTCTCCGTACTGGAGCATCCGGAAACCCGTGCCCGGGTTATCGCCGAGCGTGCCATGAACACCCGTCTGGAAGGCGGCTGCCAGGTGCCGATCGGTGCCTATGCCGAGCTCGAGGGTGATGAGCTGTGGCTCCGTGGTCTGGTGGGTAAGCCTGACGGCAGCCTGCTGCTGCGTGACGAGGTTCGCGGCAACAAGGAGAATGCCGAGGCCCTGGGCATCGAACTGGCAGACAAGCTGCTGGAAGCCGGCGCCGGTGTCATCCTGAAAGAGGTGTACGGGGAGGCCTGATGCACATATTGCTGACCCGCCCAGCGGGTCGCAACGAGCCGCTGGCCGGGAAGCTGGCGGCAGTGGGGTGGCAGGCCAGCTGCTGCCCCATGGTCGAGATCGTCGCCGAACCCTCGCCACAACCCTCTCCCCTGGCTAACGCCGATGCCGCTTTCTTCGTGTCCGCCAATGCGGTGAATCATGCCGCTCCCCTGGTGGATGTCTGGCCCAATATCACCTATCTGGCCGTCGGCGGCGCCACAGCGGCTGCCCTGCGTGCCCAGGGGCTGGACCCGCTCACCGCTCCCGCCGACAACGAAACCACCGAAGGGATCTGGACCCTGCCTGAGATGGCGCAGGTTGCCGGCAAGCGCTTTGTCATAGTGCGCGGTAACGGGGGGCGGGAGGCGATGGCTAACCGGTTGAATCGAGAGGGGGCGCAGGTGTGTTACTGGCAGGTTTACCGTCGGCAACTGCCTAAATTAAATGGATTAGATCTTGCTCAAAGCTGGCAACGGGACGGCGTAAACGCCATACTGGCTACCAGTGTCGAGATTCTGCAGAACCTCTTTACCCTGCTGCCGGAACACCAGCATGACTGGTTGACCCGGCAGTTGTGGCTGGTGCCCGTAGAAAGGGTGGCCGATGCGGCCCGCAAGCTGGGGTGTCATCATACCCTGGTCACCGGCGGTGCAGGAGATGACGCCATCCTTGAGTCGATAGCCAACTGGAAGAACCGTCAGTAATGGATAAGAAGCCTGAAAATCCTCGCTCTCCCAGCGCAAAACCTGCCGAACAGGATCAATCTACTCTTAACGACGAGTCCACCTCCGTTGAGAACACCAAGGAGGCGGCAGATAAGCCTGCCGCCCGTCCCGGAACCAAAGGGCGCGGTCGTGCTGCAAAATCAGCCACCAAGCGCTCCCCCTCTGCCGTCAAGGCAGAGACCGAATCGGTAACATCTGAACCTCAGCCCGAGGTGAAACCCCAGCCGGAACCGCAACCTAAGCCCGAGCCCAAGGCGGAGCAACCGGCGCCTGCACCAGAGCGTCCCCGAGAGGGAAGCGGCCAGGGGCCGGCGCTGATGGTGGCCGTTGTGGCACTGCTGATCGCCGCCGCCGCCGTGGGCTACACCGTGTGGCAGGGCCAGCAGCGTCAGGCGCAACTGATGCAATCCCAGTCTCTCTCCGGCAAGTTGGACGAGCTGCGCAATCGCATGGGGGCGGAGCGAAACCAGCTGGAGCAACGCCTGGTGGAGCAGGACAGGCAGCAGCAGGCACTGATCAAACAGGTCACCGGCCTTCAGGGCGAGCTGGTCAAGGCCAGGGAGCGCCAGCCCAGAGACTGGCTGCTGGCCGAGTCCGATTACCTGGTGCAGATGGCCGCACGCAAGCTGTGGCTCGAGCAGGATGTGGCCACCGCCATCGCCCTGCTCAAGGACGCCGACCGCCGCCTCAATCTGATGAAGGACGAAGCCCTGACCCCGGTGCGTCAGGCGTTGCGGGATGACATTACCGTGCTGCAAGGCTTGCCCCGCCAGGATCTGGCAGGAGTGGCCCTGACCATAGAATCTCTGATCAACTCTGTGGATCGTTGGCCCCTGAATCGGGTGGAGCTGCCGGACCTGGCTCAGGCCGAGGTGAGCGATTCCCCCAGCGAGTCTGTCAGCGACTGGAAGAGCAACCTGGCCAAGAGCTGGAACGCCCTGGTGGATGATTTCATCACCATACGCCGTCGTCAGGGGGAGTTGCAGCCCCTGTTGGCGCCTGAGCAGGAGTGGTACCTGAGGGAGCACCTCAAAGGCAAGCTGATGCAGGCCCAGCTGGCGCTCTATCACGGCCACACCGATGCCTACCGCAAGGCGTTGTCCACCGCGGCGGATTGGGTGGAGACCTACTTCAAGCGGGATGAGGCCACCATCGAAGGGGCACTCACCAGCCTGGCTGAGTTGCAGCGGACAGAGCTGGGCAGCCGCCTGCCCGACTCACTGGCGAGCCAGCCGCTGCTGGAGGCCCTGGTTCAGGACAGGCTGGGCCGGGAGAGTCAGGGATGATTAGGCTGCTGATCTACACCCTGATCGTTCTGGCCGGCGCCATCGCCGGTCCCAAGCTGGTTGAGAACAAAGGGTATCTGCTGGTTGCCATCGGCGAATACACCATAGAGACCTCTGTGGTGGCGGCGGTATTGATGCTGCTGGTGGGGTTCGCCCTGCTGCAGCTGGCCGAATGGCTGCTGGTCAAGCTGCTGCGTACCGTCGGGCTGACCCGCTCCCTGCCCAGGCGCTGGCGCCAGCGCAAGTCGCGCAAATTTACCCTGGAAGGGGCGTTGGCCCTGGCCGAAGAGAACTGGTCCAAGGCGGAGCAGACCATGGCCAAGGGGGCCGATGCGGGTGAGTTGCCTCTGGTAAACTACCTGGCCGCCGCCCGGGCCGCCCATCACCAGGGACACAGTGAGCAGGTGGAGGCCTTCCTTACCCAGGCCCAGAGCTTTCCCGGCAGTGAGGCGGCGGTGAACATCGCCCGCATCCGCTACCTGATTCAGGACGGGGAGCTGGCCAGTGCCCGCCAGTGTCTGGAGTCACTCTCCGCCAGCCTGAGAAACCGGCCGACGGTACTGAAGCTGGCCCATGAGCTGTTCCTGCGTCAGCGGGATTGGGATGCGGTGGCGCGCATCGCCCCGGCGCTGACCAAACACAAGGTGTTGGATGCCGAGACTCTGGAGCAACTGCCGGTCCAGATCGAGAGCGGTGCCCTCGAGGCCTGCCATACCCTGGAGGCGCTCAATGAGCGCTGGCAGCAGCTTCCCAAGCGGCGACGCCGCCAGGACCCCCTGGTGGAGAGCTATGTCCAGGGGTTGATCCGCTTCCAGCAGCCCGCTGAGGCGCGCAAGGCGCTGTTGGCGCAGTTGAACAAGAAGGAGCCCCAGCCGGCCCTTCTGGAGTTGTTGCCCCTGTGCAGCGAGGATGCGGGTGAGTCTCTGGTGCACCTGCTGGAGCGCAACTACAGTGCCCCGCAGATGCCGGATTACTGGGATTGCCTGGCCAATCTGAGCCGCCAGAGCCGACAGTACAAGCAGGCAAAGCAGTATCAGCGCAAGGCGATTGAGCTGGCGCCCACCCGTTATCGCTACTCGCAGCTGGCGGAGTTGCAGGAGCAACTGGGGGAGCACCGGGGGGCTCTGGAAAGCTACCGCAGATTGGCGGACCCCGAACTGGTTTAGTCTCGAAAAGCCCGCACCCTGCGGGCTTTTTTGATCAGGCCTTGGCGGTCATCGTCTTGGCGCGGGAGCGACGCCAGAGATCCAGGGTGAACATCAGCAGGGCGGCCCAGATAAAGCAGAAGGTGGTCAGCATCGCCGGATCCAGGGTCTCGCCATAGAGGGTGGTGGCCAGAATGAACATCAGGCTGGGGCCGATGTACTGGAACAGGCCCAGCATATAGAAGGGAATTCTGACGGCGGCGGCGGCAAAGGCCAGCAGCGGCAGGGTGGTGACCACCCCGGCGGCCAGGATCAGCAGGTTCAAATCCAGGCTATTACTGGTCAGGTCGGCGGTGGGGCTGTCCAGTTGCCACCAGAACAGCAGAGCCACCGGCAGCATCAGGCTGGTCTCCACAAACAGGCCGGTCACCGACTGCAGAGCCACCTTCTTGCGCAGCAAACCGTACAGGCCGAAGCTGACGGCCAGGGCCAGAGATATCCAGGGCAGAGAGCCAAACTGAATCAGCTCCACCACCACTCCGATGACGGCCACGCCTACGGCAGCCAGCTGCATCTTTGGCAGACGCTCACCCAGGAACACCATCCCCAGGGCCACGTTGACCAGGGGATTGATGAAGTAGCCCAGGCTGGCTTCCAGCATGCGTCCGGAGTTGACCGCCCAGATGAAGATCAGCCAGTTGCCCGCCACCAGGATGGCGGTGGCCACCAGGGTCCAGAGTTGCTTTGGATTACGCAGCAGCTGGCGGACTGCGCCCAGCTGTCCGGTGAAGGCCACCAGCAAAGCCATCAGGGCGAAAGACCAGATCACCCGGTGCATCAGGATCTCCGTGGCGGGAACCTCGGCAATGGCTTTGAAGTAGAGCGGGGCGAACCCCCACATGGAGTAGGCCATCAGGGCGAAGATGATGCCCTGACGCATTTCCTGGTTTTGCATGGCGGACCTGAATCTGGAAAAGGGTGAATCCCCAAAAGAGGGGGCGATATTATGCACCCATCCCGCCCTAACCCACAAGATAGGTTCCGGTGCCGAAGGCGATGTGGCTGCCCTTTTCGTTGTGCAGCTCCATACGGGCCACGGCCACCTTGTTGCCGGCACGAATCACTGTGCCCGAGGCCACAAAGAGTTCTCCCCGGCCGGGGCGAAGGTAATCCACCCGCAGATCGATGGTGCCCAGGTTCTTCAGTCTGCGGGCCAGCAGCTCTTTGGGCCAGCTGTCCCGGGTCTTGAGGACGGCACCGAAGGCGGTCAGCCCGCCAACCACATCCAACAGGGTGGCGGTGACCCCTCCATGGAGGATCTGCTGGGCCGGGTTGCCCACCAGTTCCGGCCGCATAGGCAGTTGCAGCTCGATGGAACCATCCTGTTGTTGGTGCAGCTCGATGCCCATCAGCTGATGGAAGGGTAACCGGTTGGCAAACAGCTCCCGAAGATACTCCAGGGCCTGGGCTTGGGTCAGTTCCATTCTGCTTTCTCCTGCTCTTCCTGAACACAGCCTAAAGTTATTACTCGGTTATCAAAGCACTATCTATTGACGGACACAACTCCCCGTGGGTGGCAGACAGGGGGCGTCAGTTGCATTACAATGGCGGCCCTTTTTATTCCTTGCCGAGCCCCATGGACACCACCCTGAGCCCAGAACACAGTGACGTCAGCGCCCCGCCTGCGCAGCAGCTGCTGCAGCAGGTGTTTGGATACCGTGGGTTTCGTCCGGGTCAGCAGCAGGTGGTGGAGCAGCTCTGCGCCGGACGCGATGCCCTGGTGATCATGCCCACCGGCGGCGGCAAGAGCCTCTGTTACCAGCTTCCCGCGCTGTTACTCCCCGGGGTGACTGTGGTGATCTCTCCTTTGCTTTCCCTGATGAAGGATCAGGTGGATGCGCTGCGCCAGCTGGGAGTAGGGGCGGTGGCCCTGAACTCCAGCCTGAGTCGTGAGGAGTGGCTGGCCAGCCTGGCTGCCATACGCGATGGTCAGATCAAACTGGTCTACCTGTCGCCAGAGCGCTTGCTGGCGCCGGATATGATGGCCAGGCTGCGGGAGTGGCCCCTGTCGCTGATTGCCGTGGATGAAGCTCACTGCATCAGTCAGTGGGGGCACGACTTTCGCCCAGAGTATGCCCGCCTGGGTGAGGTGAAAGCCGCCTTTCCTTCCGTGCCTATGGTGGCCCTGACCGCCACCGCCGATCAGGCGACCCGCAAGGATATCCTGCAGCAACTGGGGCTGCATCACCCCCATGAGCATCTGGCCAGTTTCGACCGGCCCAATATCCGCTACTCGGTGATGGACAAACTGAGTCCCTTTTCCCAGCTGAAAACCTTCCTGCAACAGCAGAAGGGCAATGCCGGCATCATCTACTGCGGCAGTCGACGCCGGGTGGAGGAGGTGGCCGAGAAGCTGCGCAAGGAGGGGGTCGCTGCCGAGGCCTACCACGCTGGGCTGGAGTCTGGGTTGCGTCATCAGGTTCAGGACGCGTTCCTGAGGGAGAAGATCGACATTGTGGTGGCCACCGTGGCCTTTGGCATGGGGATCAACAAGTCCAATGTGCGCTTTGTGGTGCACTGGGATCTGCCCAAGTCCATCGAAAGCTACTACCAGGAGACAGGCCGTGCCGGTCGGGATGGCCTGGAAGCGGAAGCCCTGATGTTGTTCGACCCGGGCGACATTGCCCGGGTTCGCCAATTGCTGGAGAGCGGAGAGCGCGAACCCAATCCGGTAGAGATCCACAAGCTCAACGCCATGGCCGCCTTCGCCGAGGCGCAAACCTGTCGTCGTCAGGTGCTGCTCAACTACTTCGACGAGCCTGCTCATCAGGCCTGTGGCAACTGTGACATCTGCCTGGACCCTCCCAAGCGCTACGATGCCACCGAGGAGGCCCGCAAAGCCCTGAGCTGCATCTACCGTGTCAACCAGAGGTTTGGCATGGGGCATGTGATTGAGGTGCTCAGAGGCAGCAAGGGCCACGCCGTGGTGGAGCGGGGCCATGACAAACTCTCTACCTGGGGAATCGGCTCAGAGCGCTCCAGTGATCACTGGTTGTCGGTGCTCAGGCAGCTGGTGCACCACGGACTGGTGAACCAGGACATCACCCGCTCCATGGCGCTGACCCTGAACCCTGCGGCCCGGGCGGTGCTCAAGGGAGAGCAGAGTCTGGAGCTGGCCGAGCCCAGGGTGGTGCTGGCCAAACCCAAGCGGGGACGCAGTCGGTTGTTGCCCCAGCATTATGACCGGCGCTTGTTTGCCAGGCTCAAGACCCTGCGAAGGGAGTTGGCGGACGAGGCCGGTATCCCGCCCTACCAGGTGTTCTCCGATGCCACCCTGGCCGAGATGGCCAGCGAGATGCCCACCACAGAGTGGGCGCTGCTGAGAATCAATGGGGTGGGGGCCAAGAAGCTGGAGCGCTACGGCGAGGCCTTCATCGACGCCATTGTGGCTTATCTGGACGAATGACATTTTCCGACAACATCAGACTGTGCTGAATCTGATTGCACTCCAGTCTGGCCAGCAGAGAGTCTGCCTGATCCAGAGGGTGGGTTCTGGCCACCCCGGTAGCGATGTTTCTGTGGCCCGCTTCCGCCAGGTTTCGGCTTAGGCGGTATCTCAGCCTTTCCGCTTCCGCCTCACTGGCATCCACCAGCAGAATCAGTAGCTGCCGATCCCCGCACTCGATCATCAGATCGTTGATTCGAATGTCTTTGTTGCGAATTCGTTTGCGCAGCTTGTCGGTCAGTCCGGCGCCTTCCCAGGAAAATTTTACCACCGGGAGGGTGCGGTCAGTCGTGGCCAGGGCCTGCTCCAGTCGGGTGCGCCAATCCAGGTGTTCGTTATCCTGAACCGTTTCGATGATTTTACGACTGCTGGTGAGTCTGAACAGCAGCCAGATCAACCAAAGCAGCAGGCTGAGGGAGGCCACCACCTGCCACACCATCAGTTGGTTGTGCAGCTTGAAATAGGAGGAGGATTGAGTGGCCAGTTGCGCCCGATTGCGATCGATCTTCTGGTCCAGCTGAATCTGTTGCTGCAGCAGGGCCTCTTTGCGCAGCTCTTCCTGTTGAAGAGCAAAGGCGTCATGGTAGTCCAATTGCAGCTCATAAGCCTTTTTATAGTTGCCCTGAAGGGCTTCACCCGCGGATTCGATCCTGTCTAATTCGGTGAGCATGCGTTTGTCCTGGTCGACAAGGTAACGCTCTCTGGACAATTTCAAGTGGTGCCGGGCTTCATCAAACCGCTTCAGGTGGTAGGCGGCTTCCGCGGCCATGGAGCGGGCTCTGGCCTGGCGTTCATCCATGGCCAGATCGCTGAAGGTTCCCACGGCGGAGGCGGCATAGTTATAGGCTTCCGGGTAGTTGCCGAGCTTGAGTGACAGGTGGGCAAACAGCAGGTTGAACCTGGCCTGGGCACTGATGTCCATCTGGGGGGCCAGCTTCTTCAGATTCTCCATG
This sequence comes from Ferrimonas sp. YFM, assembly GCF_030296015.1. Taxonomy (NCBI): domain Bacteria; kingdom Pseudomonadati; phylum Pseudomonadota; class Gammaproteobacteria; order Alteromonadales; family Ferrimonadaceae; genus Ferrimonas; species Ferrimonas sp. YFM. Next base: position 4,384,183 of record NZ_AP027368.1, on the reverse strand, counting down.
CGGGAGCTGGCATCCAGATAACGCTGTTGCTGCATCAGGGTCAGTGTGTGGTTAACCTGAATCACCCATATCAGGTTGCTGCCCAGAGGGGCTTCGCGAACCGCCTGTTCGAACAGGGTGTCACTGCGAAGATAGTCACCGAGATAGAAATAGGTTCGGGCCAGGGAGTAGGAGATCATCGCTGGATGAGGCTGGTAGATGGGGACCTCGCTGTGGACGCTTTCCATCCATGCCAGAGCTTGATGGAGGTCGTCAAGGGAGGATTCCAGATCGCCCAGCTCTGCGTAGATGTCGGCCCGCCTCATCAGGCTCAGGCCCCGAGAACTGTCCGCCCCCTCGCCGTGGATTGCCCTGTTGATGATCTCCAGTGCTTGTTCATACTCCCCCTGCATCATCACATTGTTGGCTTCGCAGGCGCTCATATAGGCGATCATTTGCGGTTGTTTCAGCTTTTCCGCCAGAGCCAGTCCCTGATTGACCGCCTGTTGCGCTTCGGAATAGGAGCGATGGTTCAGTGCTGACTCGCACCTTAAGACGTGCCAGCGCATCTGTTGTCTTGGGGTGGCCGACAGGACTCTGGGTCCCAGATGGTCCAATTTCCGATATGCGCCGGGTGTGGCGATCTGCACCTCGAGGGTCAACTCATCGAGGCGTTGGGTCAGGTCGTCCGCTGCTGCCAATGGGCAGTTCAGAATCAGCAGCAGCCAGAGGGTTATCCTTAACAGTGCGGGCATCAGGCCAGTATCTTGGGTAAAAAGGGGTATAGGATAAGACCTCTGTTAAGTCGGGGTAAAGAAGAAGCAATATAGATGCTGATCCAGGTCGCACAATAACCGTTCACGACTGCATAATAATGACCAAAGGGTGATTGTGTATTCAGGGGTTGACATCCCGGCCGGGTTCCGGTCATAGTTAGGTCACTTCGTAACCACGAAAACAGAATCCATTTATGTACAACGTTTTTCAGTCCAACCTACTAATTAGCCTAACCCTAGCAGGACGCTGCGCGGGCGGCTTGGTCGTGGACTGAAAACGGTACGACTCGAGCATTAGAACCCGCGCTGTATGCGCGGGTTTTTTTATGCCCGCGCTCAGAGCCAGGTCGTCATGGAGGCATTATGAGTGAACGGGTAATCCTGTTTGATACCACATTGAGGGACGGTGAGCAGGCGTTGGCAGCCAGCTTGTCAGTGAATGAGAAGTTGCAGATTGCCCGCGCTCTGGAACGTATGGGGATCGACATCATCGAGGCGGGTTTTCCCGTCTCCTCTCCGGGCGACTTCGAGTCGGTCAGGCAGATAGCCGCCACCATCAAGGACAGCCGCATCTGCGCCTTGTCCCGGGCGGTCAAAGGCGACATCGATGCCGCTGCCGAATCCCTCAAGGTGGCGGACCAGTTTCGCATCCACACCTTTATCTCCACCTCGGACATCCATGTGCAGAGCAAGCTGCGCCGGGATTTCTCCCAGGTGGAGGAGATGGCGGTGGACGCGGTGCGCTACGCCCGCCGCTTCACCGACGACGTGGAGTTCTCCTGTGAGGACGCCGGACGCACTCCCATTGACAACCTGTGCCGCATGGTGGAGTCCGCCATCCGTGCCGGGGCCTCCACGGTCAACATTCCCGATACCGTGGGGTACACCACTCCCACCGAGTTCGGCGGCATCATCCGCACCCTGTTTGAGCGGGTGCCCAATATCGACCAAGCGGTGATCTCCGTCCACTGCCATGACGACCTGGGCCTGTCTGTCGCCAACTCCATCGCCGCCGTCGAGGCGGGGGCCCGGCAGGTGGAGGGCACCATCAATGGCATCGGCGAGCGTGCCGGTAACGCCGCCCTGGAGGAGGTGATCATGATCCTCAAGACCCGGGCGGCCAAGTTCGGCCTGGAGGTGGGGGCCAACCCCCAGGAGATTCACCGGGTCAGCCAGGCCATCAGCCGCCTGTGCAACATGCCGATTCAGTCCAATAAGGCGATTGTGGGCGCCAACGCCTTCAGCCACAGCTCCGGCATCCACCAGGATGGGGTGCTCAAGAGCCAGAACACCTACGAGATCATGACTCCGGAGTCCATCGGCCTGGGGCGCAACAACCTCAACCTGACCTCCCGCTCCGGTCGCCACGTCATTCGTCACCGTATGGCTGAGATGGGCTACACCGACGCCGAGTACGATCTGGATACCCTGTATGAGCGCTTCCTGGCCCTGGCGGATAAGAAGGGTCAGGTGTTCGATTACGACCTGGAGGCGCTGCTGTTCTTCGAAAACCAGAGAGAGGATGAGGAGCACTACCGCATCAACCAGCTGAACGTGCAGGCGGGCAGCAGCCACTTTGCCACCGCTTCTGTGGAGATGCAGATTGGCGAGGAAACGGTCACCGAAGCGGCCACCGGCAACGGCCCGGTAGACTCCGCCTACAAGGCGATTACCCGGGCCACCGATCGCCCGCTGGCCATCAAGAGTTACCACATCGGTGCCGAGGGGGGCGGTCACGATGCCCTGGGCCGGGTGGACATCACCGCCGAGTATGAGGGGCGCACCTTCCACGGCATGGGGCTGTCCACCGACATCATCGAGTCCTCGGCCATCGCCCTGGTTCGGGTCTACAACCTGATCCACCGTCAGCAACAGATAGAGAAGAAGAAGCAGCAGATTTTGGAGGAAGCATGAGCAGGCAGTATCCCGTAGCAGTATTGGCCGGGGACGGCATCGGTCCCGAAGTGATGGCCGAGGCGATGAAGGTGTTGAAGGTCGCTGGGGCGCGGTTCGGCTTCGAGCTGGAGACCACCCACTGTGATATCGGCGGTGCCGCCATCGACAACCACGGCAAGGCCCTGCCGGAGCAGACCCTGGCCGCCTGTGAGCAGGCCAAGGCGATCCTGTTCGGCTCCGTCGGCGGGCCCAAGTGGGAGGGGTTGCCCCCCAACGAGCAGCCGGAGCGAGCCTCTTTGCTGCCCCTGCGCGGTCACTTTGGCCTGTTCTGTAACCTGAGGCCAGCCCAGATCCACCCGGGTTTGGAAGCGCTCTCCCCCCTGAGGGCGGACATCAGCGCCCAGGGGATGGATCTGCTGGTGGTGCGTGAGCTCACCGGCGGCATCTACTTCGGTGAGCCCAAGGGGCGCCGCGGCGAGGGGGACCAGGAGACCGCCTTCGACACCATGACCTACAGCCGTCATGAGATCCGCCGTATCGCCCGACTGGCCTTCGAGGCGGCCCGTAAGCGTCGTGGCAAGGTCGCTTCGGTGGACAAGGCCAATGTGCTGGCCTGTTCGGTGATGTGGCGGGAGGAGGTCAACGCCGTGGCCGCCGATTTCCCCGATGTTGAGTTGGAGCACATCTACATCGACAACGCCGCCATGCAGCTGCTTCGTCGCCCCTTCGACTTTGACGTCATGCTCTGCTCCAACCTGTTCGGTGACATCCTCTCCGATGAAGCGGCGATGATCACCGGCTCCATGGGGTTGTTGCCCTCTGCCAGCCTGAATGAGTCCGGCTTCGGCCTGTACGAGCCTGCCGGCGGCAGCGCTCCGGACATTGCCGGGATGGGCATTGCCAACCCGGTGGCTCAGATCCTCTCCGCCTCGCTGATGCTGCGTCACAGCCTGGGAGAGGCCGAGGCCGCCGACGCCATCGACGCTGCCGTGGCCAAGGTGCTGTCCGAGGGACGCTTTACCGCCGAGTTGCTGCCCGAGGAGCGCCGCGACCAGGCCCTGACTACCGCACAGATGGGCGATGCCATCGCCGCCTACATTTCTTAAGGAGACGACATGGCACAGACCCTCTATGACAAGATCTGGCACAGCCACACCATCAAGGTGCCAGCGGACGAAACGCCGCTGCTCTACATCGATCGCCACCTGGTCCATGAGGTGACCTCGCCCCAGGCCTTCGACGGTCTGCGCCAGGCGGGGCGTAAGGTCAGGGCGGTCAGCCGCACCTTGGCTACCATGGATCACAACACCTCCACCCGTACCCGTTCCATCGAGGCGCTGCCCTCCCTGGCGCGCACCCAGGTGGAGACCCTGCAGCGCAACTGCGAAGAGTTCGGCATCACCCTGTACGACATCCACCATCAGAATCAGGGGATTGTCCATGTGATGGGGCCGGAGCAGGGCTTTACCCTGCCGGGGACCACCATCGTTTGTGGTGACTCCCACACCGCCACCCACGGTGCTTTCGGCGCCCTGGCGTTTGGCATCGGTACCTCAGAGGTGGAGCACGTGCTGGCCACCCAGACCTTGCGTCAGCGCCGGGCCAAGACCATGCGTATCGAGGTGCGCGGCAAGGTGGCTGAAGGGATCACTGCCAAGGACATCGTGCTGGCGATCATCGGCCGTGTTGGCCATGGCGGCGGCACCGGCTATGTGGTGGAGTTCTGTGGTGAGGCGATCCGTGACCTCTCCATGGAGGGACGGATGACCGTGTGCAACATGGCCATCGAACTGGGAGCCAAGGCGGGCTTGGTGGCGCCGGATCAGACCACCTTCGACTACCTTGAGGGGCGGCCCATGGCGCCCCAGGGTGAGGCCTGGGAGCAGGCGGTGGCGTTTTGGCAGGCCCTGCACAGCGATGCCGGTGCCAGCTTCGATGCCGAGGTGGTGTTAGAGGCCAGCGAGATTGCACCCCAGGTCACCTGGGGCACCAATCCGGGTCAGGTGATCGCCATCGATCAGCCGGTGCCGGCACCGGACAGCTTCGATGAGCTGGTCAGCCGCTCCGCCGCCGAGAAGGCCCTGGCCTACATGGACCTGCAGCCGGGCACCCCCTTGACTCAGGTGGCCATCAACAAGGTGTTTATCGGTTCCTGCACCAACTCCCGCATCGAGGATCTGCGCGCCGCCGCCGCCATGGTCGAGGGCAAGCGGGTGGCTGAAGGCGTCGATGCCATCGTGGTGCCTGGCTCCGGCCTGGTGAAGGCCCAGGCAGAAGCGGAAGGTCTGGATAAGGTGTTTGTCGCCGCCGGATTCGAGTGGCGTCTGCCGGGCTGCTCCATGTGCCTGGGGATGAACGACGACCGGCTGGAGGAGGGGGATCGCTGTGCCTCCACCTCCAACCGTAACTTCGAGGGCCGTCAGGGCAGGGGCAGTCGCACCCACCTGGTCAGCCCAGCCATGGCCGCCGCCGCGGCGGTGGCCGGTCATTTCGTCGATATCCGCCAGATCTAGGAGAGCCTGATGCAAGCATTTACACAACACTCTGGGGTGGCCGCGGTACTCAATCGGGCCAACATCGACACCGACCAGATCATCCCCAAGCAGTTCCTGGCCAAGGTGACCCGGGAGGGGTTTGGTATCCATCTGTTCCATGACTGGCGCTACCTGGATCATGAAGGCACACAACCCAACCCGGATTTCGTTTTGAATCAGAAGCCTGGCAGTAGTGCCAGTGTGCTGCTGGCGGGGGAGAATTTCGGGTGTGGTTCCAGTCGCGAGCACGCCCCCTGGGCCCTGGCGGACTTTGGCCTGCGGGCGATCATTGCGCCGAGCTTTGCCGACATCTTCTATCAGAACGCCATCAACAATGGCTTGCTGCCCATCACCCTGCCTCAGGAGCAGGTGGAGGCGTTGATGGAGGCCTGTTCAGCGCAGCCGGTGGCCATCGATCTGCAAGGGTGTCGCGTCAGCTGTGGCGAGCACAGCTTCGGCTTCGAGATCGATGCCGATGCCAGGCACAACCTGCTGAACGGCCTGGATGCCATCGGCCTGACTCTGGCTCATGAGGCTGCCATTGCCGATCATGAATCTCAGTTGCCTGACTGGAGGCAGTGATCGGTTGTACGCCGAAAATGACTGAACTTAACAGCTCCGACCAGTATAATTTTTTTAAGATCAATTGCTTAGGTTAGCGAGCCTGATGACTTAAAGTCAGCCAGTGAGATCCACTGGCTGACTTTTCTTTTTTAGGCCTACATGGACTTCCTAAATGTTCCGATCTATCTTTTTGAAATTTATCTTCTTTTGTCTTTTTTGGGCTGTTGGTTATATCACCCTAAGGGTACAGCTGTTTACTTCTGTGCGCCGAAAGTTCCGGTTGTCATCATTGGTTCACGCTGGATCTTCCGTGTTCTCCAGGTGAATCAGGGTTTTTATGCTTTTCGCGCTGGAGTAATTGCACTATTTTTTCCTCCCCCTAATATGGCCGCGACTAACAATATCCACATCGAAGATTTTTGGGGAAAGTATGAAAATTCGTGTAGTTGCTGCCCTGGTGGCTGGCGCCCTCGCCGGTCAGGTTCACGCCGCCGGTTTCCAGCTGGCCGAGTACTCCGCCACTGGCCTTGGCCGTGCCTTTGCCGGTGAAGCCGCCATTGCTGACAACGCCTCCGCCCAGGGGCGCAACGCCGCCCTGCTGATGCAGCTGGAGGGGCATCAGATCTCCGCTGGCCTCATCTATGTGGATCCCAATATCGATGTGGAAGGCACCACTTCCGTGCCCGCCGCCGGTTTCAGCACCTCTGCCAATGCCGATGACATCGCGCCGGCTCAGTGGGTCCCCAACTTCTACTACAGCAACCGTCTGAGTGATGACTGGGCCATCGGCCTGGCCCTGACCTCCAACTACGGGTTTGCCACCGAGCTGCCTGATACCCATGAAGCGGCGATCTTTGGCTCCGACACCCAGATCACCACAGTGGAACTGGCACCCAATGTGGCGTACAAGCTGAGCGATACCCTGGCGGTGGGCCTGGGTCTGCGCATCGTCTACGGGGAAGGCAAGGTGGAAGGCACAGTACCAAACTGGGGGCCCAACTTCGGTCTGCCAGCCGGTGCCAAGCTGAAGTCTGTTGAAGGTGATGGCGTAGACTGGGGTTATCAGCTGGGCATGACCTGGGAGCCGGCCAAAGGCCATCGCATCGGCCTGGCCTACCACTCCGAGGTGGAGCTGAAGCTGGAAGGGGATGCGGAAGGCCTGGCCTTCGGCCTGATGCCCGGCCAGAGCAAAGAGGGCAGCCTCAAGCTGCCTCTGCCTGCGTTCGCCGAGCTCTCCAGCGTCCATCAGCTGACCGAGGCCCTGTCCGTGCACGGCTCCATCAACTGGACCGACTGGAGTGCCTTCGAGGAGCTGGTGGTGGACTTCCCCGGTGAACCCTCCAACCTGCTGAAGGAGGAGAACTTCAAGGACAACTGGCGTGTTGCCCTGGGTGCCACCTATCAGCTGGACAGCCAGTGGCTGGTGCGCGGCGGCGTTGCCCTGGACAAGACTGCGGTAGACGATGAGCACCGCACCCTGAGCATCCCAGATTCCGACCGTCTGTGGTTCTCCTTCGGTGCCGGCTACCAGGCGTCCAAGGATCTGACCCTGGATATGTCTCTGACCTACATCAAGTCTCACGGCGATGCCCCCATCACCGAGAGCGTGGCCCTGAGCCAGCAGGCGGCGGCCGTCTATGAAGGCGAGATCTCCGGTGACGTCTGGCTGGCCGGTGTTCAGGCCACCTACCGCTTCTAAGCGACGCCAGATTGAGACAACGGGGGCCTGAGGCCCCCTTTTTTGTCCTTTCGACCCAGCCCGGACCTCTACTGAATCAACCTCTGTTTCCCCTCGGCGGTGAGTACCTGACCCACCACCTCCATCACCGGACTCTGCAGTCGCCAGCTGTGCCAGTAGAGAGGCACATCGATGTGGGCGTCGGACAGCAGCCTGAGTTTCCCCCTGGACAACGCCTCCTCCACCTGCAGCTCCGGCAGCAGGGCGTACCCCATATGCAGCAGCACCGCATCCACAAACCCCTGGGAGGAGGGCAACTGATGATGGGGAGGACGGCCGGCAACCTGAGGATAGTGGCGGGCAAAGAAACGGTTGAGCAGTTCATCGTCCCGGCCATAAGTAAGGGTCGGACAGGCGATCAGTGCCTCTTCGGTCAGGCCTTGGGCAAAATGGGCGTCGGCGAAGGCGGGGGTGGCCATCAACCGGTAACGCAGGGCTCCCAGCAAGTGAGAGCGACACCCCTGCACGGCCCGGGCGTGGGAGGCGATGCAGCCAGCCACCTCGCCGCCTCGCAGACGCTCTAACGTCAGCTCCTCATCCTCCACCGTCAGCTGCGCCAGTACCCCGTGTTGTCGGTACAGCTGCGACAGGGCCGGCGTCAGCCAGGTGGCCAGGCTGTCCGCATTGACCGCCAGGCGCACCGGGGTGTGGCTGTCATCCTGCTCTTCGGTCAGGCTGGCGGCCAGGGTCGACTCCATCATCGCCACCTGCTGTTGGTGGCGCATCAGTGCCAGGCCCGCCTGGGTGGGGCGTATGGGGTGGGCCCGCACCAGCAGGGGTTGCCCCAGTCGCTGCTCCAGTAACTTGACCCGCTGGGACACCGCCGACTGGGTCAGACCCAGCTCCTTGGCGGCGTGATCGAAGCTGCCCAAACGGGCCACCGCCGCCATCGCTTCCAGCAGTTTGTAATCCAGCATATGTTAATTAGCTCCGCTAATATTTGATTAGCACTATTAATTTTTGTTAATTCGTTCTCCAGCCTACAATCCCAGCCATCGAGTCACAAGCCCTCAGGGTTGCAGTTCAGGAGAGTGGAAGATGGTATCGGCATACATCAATGGTTTGGGAGTAGGAGCGGGGCTGATCATGGCCATCGGTGCTCAGGGTGCCTTTGTGCTCAGTCAGGCGCTGAAACGCCAATATCATCTGATGGTGGCCTTGACCTGTACTCTGCTGGATGTGGTGCTTATCGGCCTGGGTGTGGCCGGTGTCGGCGCCCTGATCACCGATACCCCACAGCTGATGGCCCTGACCCAATATGGTGGTGCGGCCTTCCTGCTGTGGTTCGGTTTCTGCTCTTTGCGCCGGGCCCTGGGGGGGCAGCAGGGGATGCAGGCCGGTGAGGCCATCGCCAGCCGCCGTAAAGTGATGGGCACCACCCTGGCGGTGACCCTGCTCAACCCCCACGTTTACCTGGATGCCCTGGTGTTGCTCGGTTCCATCGGTGCCCAGTTCGGAGAGGCGCGCTGGTCCTTCTACGCGGGTACGGTGACCGCCTCCACCCTGTGGTTTGTGGGGCTCAGCCTGGGGGCGGCCAAGCTGGCGCCTGTGCTCTCCTCTCCCAAGGTGTGGCGGGCCATCGACCTGCTGGTGTGGGCGCTGATGTGGTCCATCGCGGTGAAGCTGCTGATGGGCTCCTAAGGCTTTATGCTCAATAAAAAAGAGGCGCCTGCGCCTCTTTTTTTGTCTGGAAAAAAGCGCCCCGAAGGGCGCAATGCCAGGAGTGAATCATCGGCGGTCATTGTCCGCTGGCGGCCGGCGGCTGTGCCACCAGGCCCGGCGGCGCCGGTTGGAACAGAACGTCATCATCTAGATCACCACCACCCGGAAGATGTTCTGCACGAAGTAGAGCAGCAGCCAGCAGCCAAGAGCAGAGATCACCGGGGTGCAGCACCAGCCCATCACTACCCGAGCCAGTACCCGCCAGCGTATAGGCAGTCCTTTCAAGACCCCAACCCCGACCACCGCCCCGATCACCGCCTGCGAGCTGGAGACCGGCACCAGGGGAATGGGAGGCAGTCCGACTGAGACCAGGGCATCCGCCAGTCCCTGGGAGGAGAACAGGAACAGCACGATGGAGTGGGCCATCACCACCACCCAGGCGGTAACCGGTGTCATGGGGATCAGGCTGTCGCCCACGGTCATCATCACCCGCTTCGAGTAGGTGAAGACGCCGACGCCAATGGCCAGCCCGCCCAGCAGGAACAGCTGCATCGCCGGGGTGAAATCGATGCCGAGCAGTGTGGTGTGGTCGAAGGGGGCGCTGGGGACAAATACCCCCATCACATTGGCGATGTTGTTGGCCCCCAGGGAGTAGGAGCCGAAGGCGCCGGCCAGCACCAGGCCGATGCGGGTCCAGTTATCCAGGCCGAACAGGCCGGGCCGCAGGTGGTTGATGGCCGCCGCCACCAGTTTGTAGAGGGCGATGGCGGTAAAAAAAGCCAGAATGGGACAGAAGACCCAGGTGGAGAGGATCTTGGTCAGCACCTTGGCATCCGTGGGGGTGGTGCTGAACAGGTTCCAACCGATGATGGCGCCGACAATGGCCTGGCCGGTGGAGACCGGCAGGCCCCACTTGGTCATCATATAGACGGTCAGCGCCGCGGTCAGGGCCACGGTGAAGGCCCCGCCCATGGCGGAGATCTTGCCGAGCGCTCCCAGGGTGTGAGAAGCGCCGGCACCGCTGATCACCGCGCCGAGGATCACCATGACCGAGCAGATGGCGGCGGCGGTGGTGAACCGGACCATGCGGGAGCCTACGGCGGTGCCAAACACATTGGCGGCATCGTTGGCGCCGAGGGACCAGCCCAAAAACAGTCCGCTGGAGAGGAAGATGAGGGTAGCTGCGTCCATGAATCCCCCGTCACTGCATCCGCTTGAGGGTGAACACCGACACCCTGTCGCTGATGTCTTCGGCAACGTTGGCCACATCGTCGATGCGGTCGAAGAAGTAGCGCAGCTGCACCTTGTTGGTCAGGGGCAGGTCGGTGCTGAACAGGGTCATCTTGGCGCGGGTGCACACCTTGTTGGCGTCACTCTCAAACAGGATCACCTTCTGGTGATACTCCTGAACCCGCTGCAGGTCGGTCAGAAAGCTGCGGGCACAGAGCAGGGTATGATCTATGGTCTGGCCCACCAGTTGCAGCAGCTCCTGCAGGTCGTCGTGAACCTCCTCGGGGATCAGCGGCTGCTCCACCTTGAGGTGAACCCCGACGGTCTCCTGCTGGTTCATCAGTTTGTCGATCAGCTCGATCAGCAGGGCCACGTCCGATCTCAGGTCGGGGATCAGGGTGCGGGCGTAGAGGCGGGTGTCGATCTCCCGCCGCAGTTTATCCGCTTCGCTCTCCACCGCCTGCAACTCCGCCAGGGTGTCGTCAAACTCCCGGCAGTTGGCCCCCTGGTTGAGGTAGATCTGCCACAGGCGGACAAATTTGTGGTGGGCCAGAATCACCTGATCGAGAAACTGGAACACCTGGGTTTCGGTGCTTTGACTTTGATTGAGTAATGATGTGACTTTGGAGAACCAAAGCATGGAACCTCCTTAGGGAGTGGTGGACAGAGTTGAGGTGCGAGAAGGGTGGGGCCCATTGCGGGCCCCTAAGGCGGGTTAGTGGAAACCCTGGGACATCTTGAAGGTGGCCTTGGTCTTGGAGCCGGTGTGCATGCCCTGGGTCAGGCCCGCTTTCTGAACCTGCTCATGCAGGTAGTGGAACGCCTGATCCAACTCCTCCCTGTCCCGGGTGGCGCCTTTGAAGGAGAAGTCGGCGAAGGTCACCCTGGGTTTGCGGTAGTAGGGGGTCCAGACCTGGAAATCCACCTCGATGCGGTCATAGCGGGCGTCGGCCATGGTGCCTTCCCAGTCGTAGGTGCGCATCACTATGGTCTGCTTCAGGTCCTCCTGACGGGCGCTGAGCACATCCGCCACCAGGTTCCAGGCATTACCGTCCTGACGGATCAGTTCAACCACCTTGCTCATGTCGACCCGCTTGACGTCGATCTCCTCCGGTGAGAAGGGGATGTCGTAGCTGACGCTGTACTTGCTGTTCTGGCCGTCATAGTCGATCTCCGCCTTGCGGTAGCCCGCCAGGTCGCCAAACCCTGCCGGGTCCGGCGCCCGCAGCTTGACGGTGATCTTGCTCTTGGCGGGCTTGGTGACGTGCTCCCGTACCCGGATGCTCAGGTCCAATTGCTTCAGGGCCCGGTCGGGGGTATCCAGATAGGCCACCAGCTTCTCTGAGGGTTCCTCCTCGAAGCGGATGAAGGGGAAGGCCTCGGTGAAGGCCTGGGTCAGGCTGTCGCTGGCGTAGGGCAGCGTGTCGCCGGTGCCGGTGTTGACCGCGTACTCGATGCGGTCAAAGTCCCCCTTGGTCAGGGCCAGGGCATTGCCGGAAAGACAAAGTCCGGCCAGTCCCCATAGGAATTTGTTGTGCATAACGGATTCCTCAGAAGTTGAACTGCAGGCGAGCCTGGATGACGCTGGTGTCCTGATCGGTCTGGTCCACCCCATCCTTATCCTCGAAGGCGCGGTCATAGTCGCCTTCGGCATAGACGTAGTTCAGCTGGGCCTTGAGGTTGTCTTCCAGGTACCAGTTCAGGCCGATCACCCAGTCGGTCATGTCACCGCCATACTTGAGGTTGTCATCGATGAAGTTGGCCTTGTCGTAGCGTACCGCCAGCTCCCAGGCGCCCCAGCCTCCCTCAGAGACAGACTTGGCGGGACGAGGAGATTTCATCGCACCCTTCTTGCGGCTGTAGCGCCACTGCTCGCCGGTGATCACCCAGGAGGCGGTCAGGTAGTAGGCGTCGACCTCTACGTCCGGATCCTCCATGGCGTCGGCTTTGGCGGCGACGTATTCGGATTGCAGCAGCAGGTTGCGGTACTGATACAGGGCTTCCACGCCGTAGTGCTGGGCGCCTTCTGAGTCAAACTTGCCGGTGTCGACCATGCGGCCGGTGGGGCGGGTGGCGGGACGGGCACGGTAGCGCAGTTCGCCAACGTCGTCGTTGATCTCCAGGTTCATGTAGCTGGCGCCCAGGTGCAGCAGGTTGTTATTGTCGCGGTAAGGGGCCCAGGTGATGCGGGCGGTGTAGAAGTCGGTTTCCGGATAACTGACCTCCTCGACAAACTCCAGTTCATCCTTGTCCCAGTCCTCCTCCTCCAGGGTGGAGTACTCCATGCCCAGACCCAGGCTCAGGGCCCAGTTGTTGCCCGCATAGCGCCACTGGGCACCCAGGGCGCGGTCCGGGGAGAACACATCGGTGGAGGCGCGCTCCATCATGATCTGATGGGCGGAGCTCTGGGTGGCCTGCAGCCCAAAGGCGTATTTCTGGTAACCCAGGGTCAGCTTCTGATTGTCCCAGCCCTCCCAGGTGACGTTGGCGTCCTTCAGGTCCACTTCGTTGCCGGCCAGATCCAGTTCAATCTCATACTCCCACAGGCGGGAAAACTGGCCCTCCAGTCCCAGGCGCAGGCGGCGAATGCCGGTCTCTTTGTGGCTGGGCTCGTAGGTCTCGGTTTTCTTGCCGGTGTAAAGTTCGTCCACGTCCACGTAGTCTGCCTGGATGCGCGCCTTGAACTCCAGGGTGGATTTGCCATCGCGGGAGACCAGTTCGGGGGCGGGGGAGTGCTTGGAGAACTTCACCCTGTCCTGTTTCTTGGCAGCGTCGCGGGCTTCAATCAGCTCCATCTCCAGAGCTTCCATCCGTTTCTCCAGCTCGGCGATGCGAGCATCATCGGATGCCAGGACATTAGGGGCAAATCCGGACAGGGTTAGGGTGACTGCGGTAGCGATAGCGGTAACAGCAAAACGGGCCATAATCGGTCTCCTCCGATGGAGTTCATCCTGAGAAAGGGTTGGAAGTCTGTGCTTCGTTGTCGGAATCAGAATAAGTCCGTACTGGCCAAATTAATGTGATCTTAATCAACTAATCTTAACCTTATCGTACAATCCGGCTCTTATTTTTAACGCGGTTGTTGCATGGGTTTTACAGGCATGACAAAGGCTGCACCTCTAGGACAAGGTGCAGATACAGCAGCGGGTTCAACGGCAATCATCAGCTAGATTTCCGGGGTGATCTGCACCTCCTTGATCCTGTGAATTCCTCGTCTGCTTACCTGTATGCGAAATATTTTCAGTGAGTTGATTTGGTTGTGCTGAGTGTGGAGCATCAGGTACAGGCTGGTAACGCGGTGGACATCCACCCGGCGTGGCTGGTGGGATTCTTCTCTCCACAGAGATTGAATCCTGCTGGGCAGAAGCCGGAGGGGCCGACTCAGGTTAAGTGTAAGATTGTCATGAAACCTGTATGGGCTGTTACTGCCCAGTTCCCGGCTGCATCGGTAGGCGCGGCGGTAGACCCAGGCACCGTCGATACGCAGCGTTTCTCCTGAAGTCATGCGCGAGGCTGCCGTGCTGACCAGGCAGTCGAGCTCCTTTCCCTTGGGCTGGAAATAACTGTCGCGAATCTCCACCAGGTTTTTGCGGATACCGGGTTGAAACAGCAGATAGTGACGCTGATAGAAGCGGGCATAGAACTTGTCCACCAGGAAGTTTCTGCCCAGCTCCTTGATGCGGTCCTTGAAGATGTAGGAGAACACCAGAGAGAAGAAGAACGGCGTACTGAAGTTGCCAAACGCCTGCTGGGTGGCGAAGGCGATGGCGGTGGCGAAGGCCATCGCCAGGGCGGCGGCCAGGCCAAAAATCAGCTGCTCCGCCAGCTTGGTGTCCCGGGATTGTCGACGATTCAATTGATAGGGGCGATCCAATACCCTTTGGCTCAGGGTCAGGCGCTCAAGCATCCGTTCCCTGCCGGCCTCTTCCGGATGATCCAGAGCGACTCTGTATCTCTGGGCATAGAGTCCGACGACCCGCAGGTGCCGTTTTATCCGCTCTCTGAGAGGTCCCCTGGCGCCATGCAGCTCCCTGAGCAGTGCCTGCTGGAAATGAAACAGCAGCAGTTGCCTGGCCAGCTTGAAGCGTCGTTTCTGCCAGGATTGGGTCAGCTCTGGCTTGAGAAACAGCAGGGCCCGCAGCTGTCGGCGGCAGGCCAGCAGGGCTTCTCCCCGTTTGTTGAGAAACTGGGTCAGCAACCCATTGATCAGATCCGCCAACAGCCGTTTGAATTTCGGCTCCTTCAGCAGTCGGCCCTCCCTGAGCAGACGGCCAAAGCGCTTTACCGAGTCGAGTTCGGGTGGATGACTGGAGACCAGTCGCTGTTGCTGGAGCAGGTTGCGATAGAACCTGTCTGCGGTGGGGATGCTGCCGTCGCTGGCCATGGTCGGCGGCAGCAGCAGCTGAGCCTGCCACTGGGCCCGGCGAACACCGGGCGGCAGGACCACCTTGAATTCAAGGTGGTACCTGTCTGCCTGGGCAAGGGTGATCATGCCATTACCACTGGCTGAAGGGGGTCTTCATCAGCATGGAGTTGTAATAGCGGGCGTCGCCGGTGACCTCTTCGCCCAGCCATTGAGGACGGTGAACCTGCTGCTGCTCAGACTCCAGTTCCACTTCGGCGACGGTCAGGCCCAGGTTCTCTCCGTAGAACTCGTCCACCTCGAAGGTGTGGCCTTCGTGGGGAACCAGATAGCGGGTCTTGTCAATGACGCCGGGCTCGCAGATGGCCAACAATGCTTGGGCATCCGCCACACTGATCTCCTTCTCCCACTCGTAGCGGGAGGCGCCGGATTCGCTGCCAATGCCTTTGATGGTGAGAAAGCCCTTCTCTCCCTTGATGCGCACTCGAACCGTGCGCTCGGGGACGCTGCTCAGGTAGCCCTGAACAATGCGGGTTTCCTTGGTGGCCAGGGGCTTAAAGCTGTCGTCTTTGACGCGATATTTGCGTTCGATCTCCAGGGTCATGGTGTCTCTCCTCAGTTGGCCAGGGGTTTGTCGATCATGCCGATGACGCGTTTGATCGCCTGCAGATAGTTGATGTTCTCGACACCTTCCAGGCCAACATCTTTGATGGTTTTCTGGATGTCTTCCAGTTCGGTGGACTCGGAGTTGATGCTGACAATGCTGGCGCCGTTGACCAGGACCTTGGCGACTTCGCAGATGGTGTCATTGACCATATAGCCGTAGCGTTCTTTGTGAACCTTGACCGCCTGCAGGTCGGGGTGGCGGTTCACCAGCTCCAGGAACGCCTCGAGGCTGTATTCATCCTTGGTCAGCTCGGGGGCATCCACCATAAAGGCGGGCAGGATCTCTTCCGCCAATTGGGCACGGCCAACGGGAAACTCCGCCTTCAGTTTGGGATCCCACTGTTCCAGGCCATCCTGCTCGGTCACGAAGGTTTTGATGTCCATCTTGCCGTCACGAATCTTGGTGTTATTCAGGTCGTTGGTTCTGGACATGATGTAGATCTCGTCGCTGTGACGACACCAGACTTTTTCCGGCACCGGCTGGGACAGGCGAGCCATACGCTCTCCAGGCTGGGTAAAGTCCTGGCCAAAGGTGCGGAATTCGAAACGGGGTTTGGAGATCTCTCCGATTTTCAGTTCAGCCATCAGGGCAATCCTTCTTTCGCGGTTCGTGATGATGTTTTCACCATTTATGCTAAGCAGCCTGGCAGAAAAAAGGTGTGACCCAGATCAAATAAGAAACTTATTAGTTTTGACTAGATCATACATGTGCTCCTTTTTGCTTTGTCGTTAATTTTATTTTATTTCTTATATTTCAGTATTTTAATAAATCTATTTGGAGTTGGTTTGAGCTTTGCGGATCTGATCAAAAAAACACTTCCTTGATGTTAAAGTGATCTGGATCCAGGTTTTGCTTCGGCTAAATCGGTAACGTGTCACCAAGGTCAAACAGTAGGCAGACGACAGATGAACGTAGCGAAAGTGGTCAGGGACGATCCCCTGGACATGAGTCAGTATCGAATGGAGCACCTGCCGGTGCGTGCCAAGTCCTCCCTGGAGCAGTGGCTGGAGCAGAGCGGGTTGTTTATCGCTCTGGCGGTGTTTGCTGCCCTGATGCTTGGCGATGTGCCCGGCTTCCTGGCCCAGGTTGACCCACAACTGTTGAGCAAGGGGGCGGCGCTGCGTTATCAGGAGCTGGGGCCGGAAGCCTTTGGGCTGAAAGGACTGGCGATGCTGGCGATCTTCTGTGGGGCGGTGATCCTGTGGATCACCGAGGCTCTGCCCAACTATCTGACCTCCCTCATCGTGATCATTACCATGGTGCTGACCGGGGTACTGCCTGAACGGGTGGCGTACGCCCAGTTGGGGCACCCCATCATGTGGCTCAACATCCTCTCCTTTATTCTGGCGTCCATGTTGGTGACCTCGGGGGCGGCCAAGCGGTTTGCCCTGTGGTTTATCTGTCGCTTCGGCACCAGTGCCACCCCCATCTTCTACAGCTTCATGGTGATCAACCTGGTGCTGTCCGCCTTCATCTCGGCCACCACCGCCAAGGCGGCGATACTGATGCCGATCTTTATGGTGATTGCCGCGGTCTACGGGGCCAGAGGCGGCAACCAGAGGAACAACTTCGGTCGTAACCTGGTGCTGCAGAACCTGCTGCAGATCAACCTCTGCGCCGGCGCCTTTGTGACCGGGTCCGGCGCCAACCTGCTGGCGGCCAGCCTGATCGCCGGCGCCATAGGCGGCAGCTTCTTCTTTGCCGACTGGATGATCGTCGCCCTGCCCATAGTGGTGTGCATGATCCTCATCGGTTGGTTACTTGCCACCCGGGTGTTCTTCCCTCTGGCGCCGGAGGAGCGCCTGCCCCAGATCCCCGGCGGCATGGAGCGGCTTCAGAAGGAGCTGACGGCCATGGGGCCGGTCACCCGGATGGAGATCAAATCCATACTGATCTTCGTCACCATCCTGGTGTTCTGGGCGACTGACCGCTACCACGGTGTCAGTGCCACGGCCGTGGCCTTCATCGGCGCCATTGTCGCGCTGTCTCCCCGCATCGGGGTGGTCAACTGGAATCAGGTGGACATCCCCTGGCACCTGCTGATGTTCTCCGCCGGTGCCTATACCCTGGGAGCCGGTTTCAAGCAGACGGATCTGCCCAACCTGGTGGTGAACGCCGGGCTGGAAACCTTCGGCATGGGCGAGACCACCCCATTCTGGGTGTTCTATGTGGCGCTGACCGGATGCATGCTGCTCAGCTCATTGGTGTTTCAGTCCAAGACCATGAGGACCATGCTGTTTGTGCCCATCGCCATTGGGGTGGCCCAACGTTTCGGCTATCCGGTGATGAGCCTGGCTCTGCCGGTGGCACTGCTGATTGAGCATGTCTATGTGCTCCCCTTCAACAGTAAGCCGGCGTTGCTGCTCTACTCCACCGACCATTACAGCCTGTCGGACACCTTCAAATTTGGCTTTACCATGCTGATGATTGGCTGGATTACCAGTGTGTTACTCGGAGAAACCTGGTTCAGGTGGTTGGGCTACACCCCTAATGGAGTTTTCTGGTAACCTCGAACTCAATTGCAACAAATCAGTGGCACTCTAGTGACCGGAAAAAGCAGTGGCGACATTCGCAGCAAGCTGGCTCTGCTGCAGCTTGCAAAGGAACTGGGCAGCATCAGCCGGGCCTGTGACATCATGGGTTACAGCCGAGACAGCTACTACCGTTTTAAGCGTCAGTATGAGAAGGCGGGAGAGCAGGGTCTGAAGAACCTCTCCCGCAAGAAGCCGGCATTGAAGAACCGGGTCTCCCCCGAGGTGGAGTCTCAGGTGATCGAGATTGCCCTGGATTACCCCAACTACGGTCAGGCCAGGGCCGCCGAACTGCTGACCGCCCGAGGCTGCACCATCTCCCCCTCCGGGGTGCGGGCCATCTGGGTTCGCCACAACCTGGAAACCAAGAAGAACCGACTGCTGGCTTTGCAGAATGCCCTGGATCAGCGCAAGGAGCTGGATCCCGAGTCTCGCCGCAAAGCAGAGGCGCTCTACGAACTCAAGCAGGATCAGATGGGGGTGGAGTGTCGCTATCCTGGAGAGGTGTGCGTTCAGGACACCTTCAAGCTGGGCGAGGTGGGTACCCTGGGCACCCTGTATCAGCACACCTTCCTCGACGCCTACAGCCAGTATGCCCACGGCTGGATCAGCACCAGCAACGACTCTGCCGCAGCCAGCGAATTCCTGCTGAGCCGGGTGGCCCCCTGGTATCGCCAGCACAGCCTGCCCATCTCCAATCTGCTCACCGATAAGGGGGCAGAATTTTTCGGTGGCAAGAGCCTGCCTTATCAGCAGGCCATCGCCGAACTGGAGTGCAACCACATCCACATGCGCGCCTACAACGGTCCTGTGGTCAATGGCCTGGGTGCCCGCTTCCATACTTTGATCTGGAACGAGCTCTATGAGCCCCTGTTCAAGGCGCAAAGGTATGAGGAGTTGGCGCCCATTCAGCAAAAGCTGGATGAGTGGCTGGCCAGATACAACCAGCAGTTCGCCGTGGCAGGGCGTTACACCCTGGGCAAAACCCCCTCTGAGACCCTGGCGGTCAGCCGTCACCTGATACCCAGTAGATGAACCAGTCCGCCCAGGCGGTGACGGCTGGGCCGGTTAGTCCGTTACCTGTTCAGTCTGGGTGGCGTCCTCATACCAGTGGTTCGCCGGGAACAGGTTCAGGTCGCGGATCTCCGTCAGTCCCTCCAGTGCCGTGGCCAGCTCTACCCGGTTGAGCCTGGGGTTGTTGTAGCTGGTGTAGAAGTAGCAGGCGTTCTGGTGGTCGCGAACGGTACAGAACTGGCTGAAGTCATGAGGATTTTTCGGTGGGTTCACCAGCAGCTTGTCCACCGGCCCCCCGTCCTGTCCCAGGCTCAGATTCTCCAGCACCGATCCCATGGGCACCCACATGTTCTGCAGCACCTTGAGGGTTTGCATCACCCTCAGCTGGTAATGATGCTCCTCGGGTTCATCCACGTTGATGGTGGCGCCGGCCTGACGCAGCTTGAAGGCTCGCACAAAGCGCGATTCCGGAGTGGCGTCCGCCGGTACCCCTCGAAGGCCGCTGCCGTTGGCCTGGGATGCCTGCCCCTGTTCATCGAACTCAATGACATTGGTGCAGGAGAGGCGGTTGTAGTTGTTGAGGTTGTTCAGGTGCCAGGAGTAGGCGGGCTGGTTGGTCATCACGCCGTGCTGATTGCGATACAGCTGGGTCTTGCCCTCCAGGCATTCGATGATCAATGAGTGGCCCTTGTTGTCGGTGAAGGCCATGTGCAGGGGCAGCACATGCTCCAATACGCCGGGCAGGGGGTTGGTGACCGCTAACTTGCCTTGTGGGCCGAAATCCCGCTCGATCTCATCCACGCTGGCGTAGTGCCGCAGAATGAAGCCCACCAGCTGGTTGTAGGGCACGCCCTCCTGGTCAGCGTCAGCCACTTCATACTGGGAGCCCACCATATACAGGGCGGCGCCGCTGAGCCCGGCTTGGTTGATGCCGTCGTAGTAGGTGTTCCTGGCCAGGGTCTCGAACTGGCCTTTGAACAGCGCCTTCAGGGCCGGTGTTACCGGATAGTCCCTCAAATCGTCCGACGCCCGAACGGCAGTAAAGCCGTAGGTGTTGCCGGTTGGCGCCGCTGGGCCATCAGGAAAAATGTCCACATTGGCCGGCACCAGCTGCAGCGTGGTGGGAATGATGAAGGGGAAGTCGTGACAGCGGCCCGACAGGTAGGGGTTGTGGTTGCTGATCTCGCCCCAGGGAGCCAGGGTCAGGTGAGTGCACATAGGTTAATCTCCATATTTGCTGTGCCAATCCGAGACCCAGAGTATAAAAAAGGGGAGCCGACAGGCTCCCCAATTTTGATGAAATATCAGTTATTTCTGCTCTTTGCCCAGCACATAGTGCTCGAACCAGGCCAGGTCCCACCCCATCTTGGTCTTGCGGTGGGAGTACTTGCTCAGGCCGTGGCCTTCACCCGGGTAGATCACCAGTTCGGTGGGCACGTTCAGGTAATGGCGCAGAGTGCGGTACAGACCCTTGGCGTGGGGAGCGGGCACCCGCTCATCGTTCTCACCCATGTGAATCAGGGTAGGAGTACGGATGTTGCCGGCGTGGCTCAGGCTGGAGCCATGGGTGTAGGCCTCGGGCTTCTCCCAGGGCAGTCCCTCCATGTAGTTGAGTACATGCCCAGGGGTGTCCTCCAGCAGCCACTGCAGACGCTGATCGAACACGCCGGCACCGGAGCTGGCCGCCTTATAGCGGGTGTTGGTGCTGATCAGGGCGTTGGTCAGGTAGCCACCGTTACTCCAACCCATCACCGCCAGTTTGTCGCCATCGGCGATCCCCTCTTTGATCAGGGCGTCGACGCCGGCTTCGATATCCTTCACCTCAATGTCGTGCTCATTGCCGATGAGATCCACCAGGAACTTGTCACCATAGCCGGTGGAGCCGCGATAGTTGGGGGAGAGCAGTGCCCAGCCCTTGGCGGCAAAGGTGGCGCGCCCGTAGGAGCGGTGTGCCAGGGCGTAGGGAGTGGCGGCAGTCGGGCCGCCGTGGATCTGCACCACCAGAGGCAGAGGGCCGTCAGACTTCTTGTAGCCTGGGGGCAGTTCCAGAATCCCCTCTACTGTGCTGCCATCTGGGGCGGTCCACTGGTAGCGGCTGATCTGAGGCAGCTTCCAGCTGTCGCTCTGGGGGTTGATGTTGGTCACCCGGTGCGGGGTTTTGCCCACCTTACCCTGATAGAGGTCATAGAAGTGGTCCAGGGCATTGTGGCTCATCACCATGGTTTTGCCGCGGCCATCGAAGGCGTAGCTGCCCACCACATAGTCGCCCTTGGTCAGGGTGCGGGTCTTGCCCTGCTTGCCGTCGTCGATGTCGGTGCAGAACAGTTTGACTGAGCCCTGCTCGGCGCCGCGGTAGCACAGCTCATCGGAGCCGGGCAGCCACTGGCTGTCGCTGCCGTTGAGGGTGGCCTTGCCGGGGCGCTTCATGTCCAGCTGCCACTCAACCTTCATCTCATCGTCCAACTGGGCGACGAACATCTGGCCCGGGTGGCCATCGAAGTCGATGCGCCAGGCCAGCTTGTCGCCATCCGGACTCCACTTGGGGTGCATCAGCCAGCCGTAGGGGGAGGGGGCCTGCTCACGCCAGGCGCTGTCCTCCAGCACCAGGTTGTTGCCCTTGGCGATGTCATACACCTCCACGTTGGACCAGCCCTCGAGGAAGATCAGCTCGTTGTCCGTGGTGGTGACCCGGGCCAGGCGCTGGCCGTCGGCGCTGATGTCGAAGTCCCACACCACCTTGTCGTCATCCAGCACCAGTTCCTGGCGGAAGTTTTGCAGATCCAGCTTGTAGAGAGGGTTCACCTTGACCGTGCCGTGGCCGTAGTCCGGTCCCTTATTGGCACTGCGGTGCTGGGTGAAGGCGTCCTGTTCGGTGTGGTCACGCACCCCGGTAAACCACAGCTGGCCATCCGCCAGTTCGAAGTGGCGCACGCCATTGACTTCGCGGGTCAGAGGCACCGCTTCGCCACCGCTCAGGTGCATGCGGAACACCTGGGACTTGCCGTTGTAGGGAGGCTGCTTGCCTTCGCCGCGCTTCTCCCCTCTCAGGAAGTAGAGGTACTTGCCGGCCGCGTCGATGCGGGGCTGAGACTCACGCTCGGGGGTGAAGGTGAGACGCTCGGGCATCTGGCTGCCCAGCTGCACCCGCCACAGATCGTTGAGGCTCTTGTCAGCCGCTTCGTCCCAGTAGCTCTGGACCCAGACAGCTTGCTTGCCATCGGCGCTCAGCTGCACCTGGCTCATGCCGTTGATGGTGAAAAAGTCGTCCAGGGTGATGTCGTGGTGACGTTCGGCCAGGGCGGGTTGGGCAAACAGGGCCGCCGCGATTGCCGCGGGGAGCCATCCTCTCTTCATGGGTCGTGTCCTTGTTGTGATTGTTGCCGTTGAGCTTACCCAAATCTGCCGCCCCAGAGTAGGGGCGACAGGGGGATTTTTGCCAAAGGGTTAAAGAGTCAGGGCGACCCTGTGTCTGTTTGAGTGAAAGGCCGGTAGGTTCAGATTGGATTTGGGGTAGAGGCTTACTGTCCCGGTGAGGATTTTTGGGCAAAAAAGGGCGCCAATTGGCGCCCTTTTTCGT
The DNA here is from genome assembly GCF_030296015.1 of Ferrimonas sp. YFM. NCBI lineage: Bacteria > Pseudomonadati > Pseudomonadota > Gammaproteobacteria > Alteromonadales > Ferrimonadaceae > Ferrimonas > Ferrimonas sp. YFM. The sequence continues at coordinate 4,361,652 of NZ_AP027368.1, read as the reverse complement.
ACTAAGGTTGCAGCGGCCGAGGTCGGCTGCGGCGACGGCGGTTGGCCTGCATCGGAGGGCGCTCCGGCACCGGGCGGCGGCTGTCGGCAATGTGCTGGATGGCGGCCAGGGGGTGGCGCAGGATCATCCGCGGACCGGCATAGCGCATGATCACCCTGGCTTGTTGACGCTCGGCCGGCTTGTAGCAGTGGATGGGGCAGTTGCCACAGGTGGGCTTCTCCCCGCCATAGGGGCAGCGGTCCAGTTTCTTCTCGGCGTAGGCCAGCAGCTCGCCGCACTGGGGGCACAGGCCAGTTTGTGGCTCACTGTCGCTGCAGTTGGCCCGACAGTAGAGGCGGGTCATCTTGGCCATGGTCTGGTATTCACGGGCCAGCCGCCCGGTCAGAAATTCGCTTTTCATCCAATACCCCGGTTCATTGCTCAGGTATGGTGGTATCTTAAAAAAGCATCGACAATGCCTCTACAGCCTTGGGTTAGATTTGCGAAGGGGATCAAATATGGATCACCTTGTCGCTACTGAGGGTCCACTGGCTCAGCTCCACCAGGGTGCCGATCTTCACCCCGGGGATCAGTCGTTCTTCGGAGATGCCACGGGCCTCGACGCAGGTTTTGCACAGGCTGACCGGTACCCCCTGGGCCATCAGCAGCTCCAGCATCTGGCCGATGTGGTAGCTGAGATCCGGGGTGCTCTGGCCGGACAGGGCGGCGCCCACGGCGTCGGACATCAGGAACAGGTGTTGCTGAATCGGGGTGTCGGCGTGTTCCTGCAGCGCCAGGGCGATGCGCAGGGCGTTGTAGAGCTTCTCGGAGCCATAGGGGCTGTCGTGGGCCACCATCAGGATAGAGGTCATGATCACTCCAGTTGGGATAACAGATCCCGCTATTGTGACAGAGGGATATGGGAGAAAGTGTGCTGAAGCTAACATCGGGAATCAATCAGGCGGTAGCGGGATTGGCTGAGGAGGTCCAGCCTGTGCCCCTGGCAAACCCGACCTTGCTCGGTTGGAGTGAGCAGATGGCCTCCACCCTCGGACTGGGGGAGTGCAGCGAGGCGCTTTTGCGTCAGCTCAATGGTGAGGGACCTTTTCCATTGGCGCCGACCGCCCAGGTCTATTCCGGCCACCAATTTGGTGGCTATACCCCCAGGCTGGGCGATGGCCGGGGTTGTCATCTGGGGGAGGTCAATGGCTGGGAGCTGTTCCTCAAGGGCAGTGGCCCCACACCCTACTCCAGAGGCGGAGACGGCCGGGCGGTGATCCGCTCAGCGGTGCGGGAGTTTCTCGCCAGCGAAGCCCTGCACCACTTGGGTATCCCCACCTCCCGGGCCCTGGCGGTGTTGGCCTCGGACACGCCGGTGTTTCGTGAGCAGCCTGAGCGGGGGGCGATCACCGTCAGGGTGACGCCCAGCCACCTGAGGTTTGGTCACTTCGAGTACTTCCGCCACAGCCAGCAGCCTGAACGATTGCAGGCGCTGCTCGATTACGCCCTGGCCCGTTACTTCCCCCAATGCCAGCAACAATCGGACCCTGTGTCGGCCCTGTTCCTAGAGGTGTGCGCGCGTACCGCAGAGACCATCGCCGACTGGCAGGCGGCGGGGTTTGCCCACGGGGTCCTCAACAGTGACAACATGTCCCTGCTCGGGGAGACCTTCGACTATGGCCCCTTTGCCTTTATGGACCGCTGTGATCCCGGCTTCGTCTGCAATCACTCGGATCACTATGGCCGTTACGCCTTCGATCAGCAGCCGGGCATCGGTTGGTGGAACCTGCAGCGGCTGGCGTTGGCCTTGAGTGATCATCTGAACAGCGAAGTGATGCCTCAGGCACTGGAGGTGTATCAGAGCCGGCTGACCGCCCGTTACCTGTGGCGGATGGAGTCACGGCTGGGGGTGACTGGAGAGGGGGAGCTTCAGTCCAGGCTGGACCGAATGGCTGCCCTGGTGGGGATGATGCAAAGAGCCGGAGTGGATTACCACAGCACCCTGAGGCTGTTTGCCCGGCTCGATCCCCAGGATGAGGGGGGCGAGCTGCAGGTCCGCCTCGGCGGTGACGATGCCTGGGCGCAGTGGTGGCAGCAGTACCGGCAGGCGCTCTCCTTCACCGAGTTGGGGGCCTGGCAACAGGCCCGCGCCCGGGCCAATCCGGCGGTGGTGCTGCGTACCCATCTGGCCCAGGAGGCGATCGAGGCGGCGGAAAGGGATGACGCCGGGCCGCTAATGGAGTTGCATCGGGCCCTGTGTCATCCCTATGATGACCATCCTGAGACGCCCCACTACTCCGAGGACCCCCCTTCATGGGCCAGCAGCATCACCCTCTCCTGCTCCAGTTAGGCCGCGCTCACTTCGATGCCGACGCGGGGCAACTGCGCTGGCAGGCCAGCCTGACCGAATCGAGCCTGGGGGAACTTGCCGCCCAGCTGGCGAGGGCCCTGGATTGCCAGATTGGCGAGCACCAGTGGGGGGCGGATCGCCACTGCTGGTCCCTGGAGTTTGAAGGGGCCAGGCTGAGGCTTCAGTATGAGGCGCTGTGTGACAGCCTCTGGCTGGAGGCGGAACGCCCCGAAGAGGCGGATGTCGTCGCCTTCCTGGCGCAACTTTGGAATCAACAATGACCCAAGCCCAATTTGATTTTCACTCCCTGGGACCGGACTGCATCCTCAATGCGGTGGAATCCATGGGGATCTACCCCGACACCGGCCTGCTGCCCCTGAACAGTTATGAGAACCGGGTCTACCAGTTTCGGGCCGAGGATGGCCGCCGTTATGTGGTTAAGTTCTACCGGCCTCAGCGCTGGACTGTGGATGCGATCCTCGAGGAGCACGCCTTTTCCCATGAACTGGCCGATGCCGAGGTGCCGGTGGCCGCCCCACTGCGCATCGACGGAGAGACCCTGTTTGAACATCAGGGCTACCGCTTTGCCCTGTGGGACAGCATCGGCGGGCGGGAGTTTGAGGTGGACAACCTGGAGCAGCTGGAGCAGGTGGGCCAGTTCCTCGGCCGGCTGCATCAGGTGGCCCGTGGAGGGCAGTTTGCCCACCGGGCACCGCTGAACATCCACACCCATGGTCACCAGCCCCGTCAGGTGCTGGAGCAGCAGGCGCAGCTGCCCGCGCACATCGAGACCGCCTTCTTCACCGTGCTGGACCAGGTGTTGGAGCAGGTGACTCAGGCGCCCTGGGACCAGGCCCAACAGCGCCTGCATGGGGACATGCACCCGGGCAACATCCTGTGGACACCCGATGGTCCGGGGTTTGTGGATCTGGATGATGCCCGCACCGGTCCGGCGGTACAGGATCTGTGGATGATGCTCTCCGGCGACCGCAGTCAAAGGGTGATGCAGCTGGATATTTTGCTGGAGGGATATGAAACTTTTTGCGACTTCAACCACTCAGAGTTACAGCTGGTGGAGCCACTGCGGGCGCTGAGGATGATCCACTACCTCTCCTGGTTGACCCTGAGATGGAGTGACCCGGCCTTCCCCCGTAACTTCCCCTGGTTCGGCACCGGCCGATTCTGGGAGGAGCAGGTGCTGGCGCTCAAGGAGCAGCTGGCGGCCCTGCAGGAGCCGGCGCTGTCGCTGACACCGGGCTATTAGTTTGCCCCGGGCTGTGGCACAGTAGTTGCCAATTCAACCCTTTGATTCAGAGTAGAGATTATGAAGAAACTATTCGCCATCCTCTTCGCCCTGGTGCTGGCCCCCATGGCCATGGCCGCCCAGTTTGAAGAGGGAACCCACTACAAGGTGGTCAGCCAGGCCAAGGTGCAGGGCCAGCCAACGGTAACCGAGTTTTTCTCTTTCTACTGCCCCCACTGCTACACCTTCGAGAAGGTGCACCTGCCCAACCTGAAGAAGGGGCTGGATGAGGGGATCAAGTTTGAGCAGAAGCACGTGGACTTCATCGGTGGCCCCATGGGCGTGGAGATGACCAAGGCCCTGGCGGTGATGCAGACCCTCAAGGTGGGTGACCAGGTGAAAAAGCCTCTGTTCTCCGCCATTCACGATGCCCGTAAGCAGTTCTCCACCGGTTCCGATGTGAAGCAGCTGTTTGTGGACAACGGCGTTGACGGCGACAAGTACGATAAGGCGATGAACAGCTTTATGGTGAACGCCAAGGTGAAGAAGTGGAAGAAGGAGCAGATCGACTCCGGTATCCGCGGTGTGCCCGCGCTGATCGTCAACGGCAAGTATCAGGTGGAGATGGGCAGCCTGGAGAGCGCCGAACAGCTCAGCGAACTGGTTAACTACCTGGCCAAGAAGCAGGATTGAGGCTTAGCCTGACGATTCTGAGAGGGCGCCTTGGGGCGCCCTTTTTGTTAATGGATGTTTCTGCATAATGTATACACATTTCAGTAACAAAAAAAAGATCGGTGAATCACCGATCAAAAAGCGGAACCGACCCCACGGCCTCTCAGCCCCATACCCCTCGAGGGCGCAGTACTGACTGCCGGTGTCCGCGGTTAGGAACACTGCGTCAAGCAAGGTAACAAAGTTGCAACATCTTGCCAAATGAGCAGGCGTCAAATTATCGCTACGGATCCCTTTGGGCTAATCTGATCGCAGTACGTTGTATTGCGTATAAAACCAAATACAATTGCGGCGGTCTGATAGTTTGCGTCAGTCAGAATATAACAAGGAATTTGACGGTGAGAATTTTCCCAATCTACGCACCAAGGATGATTGCCAAGCACGCCAGGGTGTTCAGGGACGGAGTGGTGCTGGTGAAGCACATAGGTCGGCTTGAGTTCAAAGCGGGGCGTTTCATCATGCCCAGACACTCGCTGCCCAAAGTGAGAGATGTGATCAACGAATTGAACGGACTGCTGCAGCCAGAACCCGCAGCAGCCGGATAACGATTTAGGCCAGCTCGCTCAGACCCGGAGCGGGCTGATTGCTGTCATCGGCCTGGGACAGGCGATTGAGCAGGCCCTCTGCCTTGCTGTTCCAGGCTTGCAACTGCTGCTCCAGTTCGCGGTTGCGCGCTTCCAGCTCTGCCGCCTTCTCTGCCATCTCCTGGGCACGGGCGCGCTCTTCTTCCAGCTCCATCTGCTGAAGTTCAATGGTCTCAAGCGCACTCTGAACGCGAGACTCCAATTTATCTAATAGATCTAAGCTCATAGGACTTTACTGCTTAAGGGTTTGAACAGAGTCCGATTCTAGCAGTGCCCGGGGCACTGATCACGGTATTTCGCCCCTCTCTCTTGCCTTTAGTGGCCGGATCTGCTGGTTGCGGCGCCTGCCAATGCCAGAATCGGCCAAAATTTCTTCAACCCATAAAAAATGCCCACTGATGTGGGCATTGGCGGTGAGATGATGATGAAACCTGTGGGGCGTCCTGCCCTGGGTTATTTGCGCTTGAGCTCGGGGTATTTGAACTCGTGGCAGTTGTTGCAGTACACCTCGGTCTTCTTGTGCTGGGCGTGGCAGTAGACACAGCTCAGATCCTGACCATAGTGCAGGCTGTCATGGGGGTTGGGTTCGTAGGCGGCGCCGTGACCGGGACGTTCGGTCTCCTCGGCCAGGTCCTCCTTGCTGCCGTGGCAGGTCAGGCAGGCGTCCTCATCCGGGATGGTGTAGGGCTTGCTGTCGCCGTGGCAACTGCTGCACTCCACGTTGCCTTTGTCGTCGCTGAAGATCTCCTTGTGATAGGACTTCAGCGGCATCTTGGCGGCCATGGCGGGCAGTGACAGGCCGACGGTGGCGGCCATCAACAGGGCGGCCAGGGAGGGGATGGCTTTGATCATGGTTGCTCTTTTCATGGATTGGGTGCTCCTCAGGCCAGCTTCAGGGAAACGGCGTCTGCCTTGACGGCGCTGCGAGCGGCATTACGGCCGGTCACTACCCCTTCGGCCACGGCGCAGGCGCCCAGTCGGGAGGCACCGTGGATGCCGCCAGTGGCTTCACCGGCGGCGAACAGGCCAGGAATCGGTTTGTCAGAGATCAGGTGCAGCACCTGAGAGTGGGTGTTCACCCGGACGCCGCCCATGCAGTAGTGCACCTTGGGCCACATGCGCACCGCGTACCAGGGGCCTTGGGTCAGCTCGAATGCCTTCATCAAGGGGCGGCCAAACTGCTTGTCTTCGCCATCGCGCACATACTGGTTCCACTGGGCCACCTGGGCCTTCAGCTTCTCCGCCGGGATGCCGTAGAGGCCCGCCAGCTCCTCCAGGGTGTCCGCCTTCTTGATCACGTCGTACTTCAGACCCCACTCCAGGGTCTGCGCCTTGGCCGCGCCCTTTTCATTGGTGAAACCGACGGGGTAGACCGGTTGGCCCTGCTCGTCCCGGCGGGTCATGATCGCCTCTGCCCGGGCTTTGCGATCCGCCAGTTCGTTGAAGAAGCGTTCACCGGTGCGAACGTCGACCACGATGCCGTTCTGATAGGTGGCGGCGGTGTTGAACTGAGAGGCGGTACCGAAGCCTTTTTCATCCGGGGAGGACCAGGGGCCCAACTGGATCTGGTCCAGGTGGATGGGGTTGGCGCCGATCAGCATCATCTGCTTGAGGGCGTCAGCGTTGGCGCCAGGATGGTTGGTGGAGTCCAACTCAGAGGTGAGCCTGGGCTGCTGCATCTGGCGGAAGGGGATGTCCCGACCAAAACCGCCGGTGGCCATGATCACCCCTTTGCGTGCCCCCAGCAGTTTGTCACTGCCGGTGCGCTCTTTGGGGAAGAAGTAACCGCTCTTGACCTTTACACCAATCACCCGGTGTTGTTCATCCTGGACGAAGGCGGTCAGTTTGCTCTGCTTGTACATGGTGACGCCCGCCTTCTTCGCTGCCGCAATCAGGGGACGAATGATGCCGGCACCGGAGCTCTCTCTGGTTTGCAGAACCCGGGGCACAGAGTGACCACCGAAGTGCTGAACGAAGGGCTTCCACACGGTGCCGTAGCTCTCCAGCCAACGGGCGGATTCGGCGGTACCGTCGCACACCAGCTTCAGCATCTCCACATCGTTCATGCCGCGGCCGGACTTGAGCATGTCGGACACCATCAGATCCACGCTGTCTTCGATGCTGGATTTGGCCTGAAGGCCGGAACCTGCGACGGCCATGGCGCCGCCATTGATGGTGGAGTTGCCGCCGAATACCGGCATCTTGTCGATAACCAGTACCTTGGCACCCTCTTCGGCGGCCTGAACGGCGGCAGACATGCCGGCAAAACCGGAACCGACCACGATGATGTCGAAGATCTCGTCAAACTTGGGGCTGGGGGATGAGGAGGCGGCGGCGCTCGGGCCGGCAACCATCAGGCCGCCCATGCCGGCGGCCAGGGCGGCACCCTGCTTCAGCAGCGCCCGGCGGGAGGGGTTGGTGTTGTGTTGGTGACTCATAGTTAATTCTCCAGTGCACCTTGGCAAAGTGATGCCTGAACACTGCAGTGGCCGTGCCACCCTGGCCAGGTGGGGGGAAAAGGCCCAGATTCATGAGCCGCCCCACATAAGCACGAAATGTCGGCTTAAGGCGTCACGAGATATGGTGATTGATTACGAGTTGTTGGAGTGATTTTCGTAAGTTAAGTGTGGATTTGGAAAGTTTCTTATCTGTTGTTGGCGGGTCTTTGTGATGCGGATCTTTCGATTGCGACATTTGGTGATTTCGAGGAACGCAAAAGCCGGCCCGAGGGCCGGCTTTACCAGGGTGAGATAACCCTTAGTAGGCTTTCACGAACTCGGAAGAGGCCTGGAAGTCAGGAGTGTAAGGACGATCCTTATCCACGAACTTAACCAGTTTGCGGTACTCCTTGTACATCTTGCCGGTGTCTTTACCCAGCTTCAGCTTGGGGTTGTCCATCTTGCGCAGGTCAATGGCCTGGGCAGAGTGGAACAGCTCGAGGCCGAAGATGTAGCTCATGTTGTCGGCAATCTGGATCAGGTTGTCGGACGCCAGCTTCAGGTTGGTGAAGGTGTCTTCGATGTTGCCGGCGATGGCCACACCCTCGAAGCTGACAGGCTGAGCCAGCTGCTTGTTGCGTACGTGCAGATCTACGTAAGCCTTCTGAACCGCACCGAAAGCGTGGCCCATGTTACCTGGCGCAGTCAGGAAGCGGGGCAGGTGGGTGAAGTGGTCGTCAGACAGTCGGGTGGTGCGCATCACGGAGTTGTGAGACACCTGGGTCATGGCCACACTCAGCTGCTGTACCGCCATGGCCACAGGCAGAGGGTTGAAGTTGGTGGTGGGGAACACACCGCCCTTGCCGTCGATCAGGTACTTGGCCACCTGAGGCTTGTTGACGTACTCCTTGCCTGGGTTCAGAACCACGGCCGGGTTGTCGTCAGAGGCGTTGATGTGGATGCTCAGCATCTTCTCCAGCTCGTCTGCCGCCTTTTCGGCCATGGCAAAGGTGTAGCCGGAGGTGCGGAAGGAGAGGGGATCCTGCAGAGGACGATCCTTGTTCAGCTCCCACAGGTAGGAACCGTCCAGTTTGTTCAGGATGGTGTCGGCAGTGGCCTGAACATAGGGGAAAGGACGCACGTCGTTGGTCTGGGGCAGGAAGGGGGCAACGTTGCCATTCAGGCCTTCCAGAGACAGGCCAAACAGGGTGGGGGCCACGTCCAGAACCTGCTCGGAATCCTTCAGTGCCTGCATGGCGTAGGCGGTGGCGAAAGAGTTGTTGGAGAGGATGGAGAGGGCATCCTTACCGATGGGAGACAGAGGCTTGATGCCTGCCTTCTTCATCGCCTTGGAGGAGCTCATGCGCTCGCCCTTGTAGTACACATCCCACTCACCCAGCATCGCCAGGCCTACGTGAGAGGCCATCAGGATGTCCGCTTCGCCCACGGTGCCCTTGGAGGGAACCACGGGAACGATGTCATGATCCAGGTAGGCTTCATAAAGATCGGCAACCACAGGCTGTACACCGGTCTGACCGTGCAGCAGGGTGTTCAGACGGACCACCATGCCCAGGCGAACCAGTTCGGCTGGCATGGGTTCACCCACAGCGGCGGAGTGGGCACGCAGGGCGTTATACTGGAATTCGCGGGACGCTTTCAGGGCTTCTTCGGTCATCTCGCCGGAGGCGTCAAACAGCTTGTGGTCCTTGTTCAGGCCCACACCTACGGTCAGGCCGTAAACGGGCTTGCCCAGGCGTGCGGCGGTCATCAAAGTGTCGAAGGCTTTGTCCAGACGCTTGTGGGCTTTCTTAGCGATGTCCACGTTGGCGTCGCCTTTGGCGATGGCCCACGCCTGATCAAGGGTCATGTCGAAACCGTTCAGGGCGATGGTATCCTTGGCCAGGGCGCTACCGGCGCTCAGGCTAAGGGCAAGGGCAAGTGCGACTTTACTCGTTACAGCTTTCACTTCACTATCTCCAGCTTATCTATTGTTAGTCTGCGATGGACAGGGGGGTTCCCTCGTCTCTTGCCCTGAGGTTGCAGCTAGTGTGCCAGCCGTGCCAAAGGGAGGTTTTGGCCGCAGAACTATGATCGGCGGCCCCGAGCTACGATATCTCGTACATCCGTTTACTGGATATCGTGGTTATCTACGAAATCTAACCAAGGGCTTTATCTGGCTGAGAGTGTGGCATCGTCACACCAAAGGAATAAGATGCCTCGGCCTAATGATGTGAACAATATCAAAAAAAATCGTACTTTGTGGCCTCGGGCTCAGAAAAACAAAACTGTGATCTAAAGCGTATTTCAAATAGAGTTAATAGGATAATAAACGCAAAAAACAGTGGCGCACAAAATGGAAATTAAGCCGAAACTTAATTAAGGGATTATAAAAATGATAGCAAGGCTTCATTTTTTAAAATTCCCCATATA